>JBBWVM010000085.1:0-5949 GCA_050256215.1 Methylophilaceae bacterium | reverse complement strand
ATATCTTTAAGAATGTTTCTAAAACCAGAAGTTGGAACAACCGATAAAATCAAATCGCAATCTGATAATGCTAGTTCCAGATTATTTTCCACATCTAATAATTCAGGAAATTTAAAATTACCTAGATACATTGGGTTTGATCGGGCTTTTTTCATTCCAGAAATATGACCCGAATTTCTTCCCCATAAAACTGTAGGTGTTGTTTTGGCAAGATGCATTGCTAAAGCAGTTCCCCATGCTCCTGCGCCCAGGACACAAACTTTCAAGTTATAGCCCCCAAACCTCATCAACCCTAAGATAACCTACTACACCCTCTAGTTGAGACTGTACCTTAGCCCATCCATCCATAATTAAGGAGGAATTTAAATCCAGAATAACAAATTTACTAATTTCACCCAATTTAGGACTGTTAAAACTAGCTTTATGATAAAGATTTACGTTTTCCTTAATTGTCATAATAGTCCTTGCTTGATCAATTTGCCCTACCTCAATCCAACTAATTTTACCCTTATGATCCTTTACTTTTTTCCAATCTTTCAAACTAACTATAATTTTTAAAGGATATCCTTCAGTTACAATAAATAATCGTTTTGTTATATTTGATGGGCCTTCGAATAACGTAGCTTTTTTAGCTTTTACTGAAACAAATTCAGCTATAGCTGTGCTACAAAAAAAACTAATTAGAATAAAAAAAATACCAAAAGATATTTTGCAATAATTTTTAGTTAGCATCTTTAGCGGCACCGGACTCTTGCTGCTGTTTTTGTTGCATATATAAGGTTTCAAAATTAATTGGGTTTAAAAGTACTGGAGAAAATCCTGCTTTAGTAACAAGATCTGAAATAGCCTCTCTTGCATAAGGGAATAGTATATTCGGACAAGTGATAGCAAGCACCATCTCTAAACCTTCTTTTGGGACATTTAAAATCTTAAAAATACCCGCCTGGGTTACTTCAATAAGAAATGAAGTATTATCGCCTTGTTTTGAAGTTACTGTAATTTGCAGACCTACCTCAAAATACCCATCAGATAGTGGCTTTGCAGAATTGTTCAACTCTAGAGAAATTTTTGGCGCTTCTCGATTCTGAAAAATTTCTGGTGCATTTGGTATCTCTACAGAGACATCTTTAAGAAATAATTTCTCAATACCAAAACCAGGTCCCTGACCTTGAGATTGACTTACATCAGCCTTAGATGATGTCGTTTTTTTTGTTTTTTTTGTTTTTTTATTTTCAGCCATTTATTATTCCACTTATAAAGTTATTGTTTTATTAAATTAATCGCTATTCTATCTTTTAATGAGACAAGAATGAACTATTTTAATAAAAGATTATTTCTTAATAAATAATAATCTATCAAGCTCACCAGAAAAATCACTATTTCTCAAATCATCAAAACCACCAATATATTGATTGCCAATAAATATTTGTGGCACCGTCCTTTTACCAGTTTTATTCATCATCTCAATTAAAACTTGCGGATCTTCATCAATCATTATTTTTTTGATTACCTTAGCTCCCTTGCTTAATAATAATTTTTCAGCATTTAAACAAGAAGAACACCCTCCGCTGGTATACATTACAATTGTTTGCATCAGTTTCTTAAAGAAGTAATAGGTAAATTATCTTTAACCCAAGCTTCAAAACCTCCTTCGAGGCTAATAACAGAATTAAATGAGTGCTGAGATAAAATTTTTACAGCCTTGGCCGAAGTGACTCCAGATTGACAATAGACTAAGAGGGTTTTATTTTTTTTCAACCCCCCTAGTCTGCCCTTAAGTTCATTCAAAGGAAGGCTGATTGCATTAGGTAAATGTGTAGCCATAAACTCCTCCTTGCTCCTGACATCAATAATTGATGTAGGTTGTCTATTCATAAGTAACACTGCATCTTTAGTGCTTATTGCTTTACTATCACCAAACAACAATTTTGGAAAAAACAACAGAACGCCTGACAGTAATATCAATAAAACTAAAAAAAAGTTAGTAATAAAAAAATCCAAAGCAACTTCCTTTCAAACAATAACATTTACTTATTAAATCATAGATAAATATAAAAGAAGCATTATAATTGATGAACAGTAAATAAAAAAATTTATCTCTAGGAACTCATGCAGAAAAATCCAATACTTCTTTTAATTCTTGATGGTTTTGGTCACAGTGATAATCATCAAGACAACGCTATCTCAATGGCCAACACACCCCACTGGGATTATTTACTCCAAAATTATCCTCACACACTAATCAACGCCTCCGAGTTACACGTGGGATTACCTAAAGGACAGATGGGAAACTCGGAAGTCGGGCATTTAAATATTGGTGCGGGTAGGGTTATTAATCAAGATATTGAACGAATCAATTCAAGCATCGAGAATAATGAATTTTTCCGAACTGTGGCTTTAATTAATAATTTTAAGCAACTAGCTGAAAATAATAAGGCACTTCATATTTTTGGTCTGTTATCCGATGGTGGCGTTCATAGTCACATTAATCATTTCACAGCCATGATTAAATTTGCAAAACAACAAAAGGTAAAAAAAGTGTTTATCCATGCCTTTTTAGATGGTCGAGACACTCCACCTAAAAGTGCAGAAAAATTCATTACTCAAATAGAAATCTTTTGTAAGAAAATAAAGCTTGGCGAGATCGCATCAGTATGTGGTCGTTTTTATGCTATGGATCGAGACAATAGATGGGAAAGAATAAAGCCTGCATTTGATCTAGTAATGTTTGCCAGATCTAATATTAATGCCTCCTCAGCTCAAAGTGCGTTAAAAAATGGTTACGCAAGAGGAGAAACAGACGAATTCATTTTACCAACCTCAATCAATACACAAGAATCGAATAAGATTATTAGTGATAATGACACCATTATTTTTATGAATTTTAGATCTGATAGATCTCGACAATTAACCAATGCCATTCTTGATGATAAATTTGATCAATTTAATCGGGGTAATATGCCCAAACAAATTCAATACTTCTCACTCACAAGTTATGATGAAAGCCAAACCAAAGCTCAAGTGATTTTTAAGCCCATTAAAATTAAGAACACACTGGGTCAATGCATATCTGATTCAGGAAAAACCCAACTTCGTATTGCAGAAACAGAAAAATATCCCCATATAACTTTCTTTTTTAATGGTGGAGATGAAAATACTTACCCTGGTGAAAGTAGAATACTAGTCCCTTCCCCAAAAGTGACTACTTATGACCTCCAGCCAGAAATGAGTGCATATGAGATTACAAAAAGATTAAATGATGCAATTAGCTCTTTAAAATATGATGTCATTATTTGTAATTATGCAAATGGAGATATGGTGGGTCACACTGGAAATATTAATGCAGCAATCAAGGCTGTTGAAGTATTAGATGAGTGTATGGGGTCAATTTATAACACAATAAAAGAAGTAGGTGGGCACTTACTAATAACGGCTGATCACGGAAATGTCGAACAAATGAAAGATATAATAAATAATCAATTGCATACACAACACACAACCAATCAAGTCCCTTTTGTTTACATTGGACAAAAAGCTAAAATAAAATCATCAGGAAAATTATCAGATATTGCACCTACCATTCTAAACATCATGAATCAAACACCCCCTCAGGAAATGACTGGCACAAATTTAATTCAATTTGATGAATAAAAACCCCTTCAACATTCATTCGTTAAGAATTTTATTCTTTATATTTACTTTAATTATTGCAACAGCAAGTTATGCGAATGACATCAAAAATGATAAGCAAAGTGACCTAGGGCAAATTCAAAAGAAAATTGATGCTATAAATGAACAAATTAAAGAAAATACCAAGACAAAAAAGGGTCTAAGTAAAGATCTTAAGAAACAAGAAAAGAAAATTAGTAAAACAAAAAAAGAAATTTATAAAATAAGAAAAAAAGAAAAAAAGAATAAAAAAAAATTACGTAAACTAAAGAGTAATTTAAAAAAACTCCATAAAGAGATAGTTCGTAGAAAAATAATGCATACAGAAATTATTTACCAATCATATATAAAACCAAAACCAGGTTATTTACAAATGTTCTTAGAAGGGGTAAATCCAAATGAAATTTCTCGAGATATAAATTATATAGGTTACTTAACACGAACACAAAATGAAAACCTTAAAAAAATAAATCATACATATAAAAAAATCAAAGAAATAAAAGATTTAACCAATCTCACAATTAAAAAAATAACCACTTTAAAAAATAAAAAATTAAAGAACAAAAAAAAGCTTTTAGAACAAAAAAGGGGAAAGAAAAAAGTTCTAAAAAAAATTACTAGCAAGCTGAAATCCCAAAAAGAAACTAAACAAAAATTATTAAATGACGAAAAAAAACTCACAAAAATTATTCAAAATTTAATAGCAAAATCTAAACTTGAAACCAAAAAAAGAATTAAAATGAAAAAAATAGTACCAGATAATCAATTAGTACCTGATAGCAAGCTGGATACCATAAATTTTGCAAAACTTAAAAAGAAACTTAAGCTACCTGTGAGAGGAAAAATAATCAATAAATTTGGTTCGAAACGAAAGGATACTGGAGTATCTTGGAAAGGTATTTTTATTGCCTCATCTGAAGGAAGTGAAGTTTATGCCGTAGCAAAAGGTCGGGTGGTTTTTTCTGACCATTTCCGAGGTTTCGGAAATATTATTATCATTGATCACGGAAAAGATTACATGAGTCTATATGGTAATAATCAATCGTTGATAAAAAAAATAAATGATATTGTAAAAGGGGGGGATGTTATTGCCCTCGTAGGAAGTAGTGGTGGCAATAAAATTAACGGACTTTATTATGAACTTCGAAAAAAAAGTATACCATTTGATCCGCTGAAATGGACTAATTTAAAGTAACTCATTCACCAATAAAATGGAGAGCAACTCTTCGGTTGAAGCTGTGAAGTCGATGTTCAAAAATAAAAATACCTTGCCATTCCCCTAACATTATTTTTTTATCCTTAATCGGAAAAGATAAATTAGTTTGAGTAAGAGCTGTTCTTACATGAGCAGGCATGTCATCAGGTCCTTCCGTTGTATGAATAAATAACTCATTACCATCTTTAACCAAATCGCAAAAAAAACTTTCGAGGTCGACTAAAACATTTGAATCGTAATTCTCATTTACCAATAAACTTGCTGAAGTATGCAGGATATTTAAAGTAAGCAAACCAGAAGTAATATTCTGCTGTTCAACCCAATGAATAATCATAGTGGTTATATCGTAAAGCTTTCGTCCTTCCGTATTTTTAAAAATCTCTCCGAATGCTTGCTTCATTCCGAGTACCTTTCTTCTTCCCAAGGATTCGCATCATTATGATAACCTCTCAATTCCCAAAAACCAGGACGGTCTTCTTTGTGAATTTCAATTGCTTTTAACCATTTTGCGCTCTTCCATCCATAAAGCTTTGGTACCACCAAACGAACAGGACCTCCATGCTCTTGACTTAATGGTTGATTAAATACTTGATGGGCAATAATGACATCCTCATCCAGCAATACCTCTAAAGAGATATTAGTTGTATATCTATCATAACTATAAAGCGTAACAAATTTTGCATTATTCATAATTCCGACATTACTCATAACATCAAGGGCTCTAACGCCCCCCCAAGGAACATCAAACTTACTCCAATGTGTAACACAATGAAAATCTAAAACCTTCTCAACTTGTGGGTATTTTTTTAAATCATCAAAATTCAGCTCTAGTTCATTTTTTACCAATCCAAAAACTCTTAAAGTCCAATTTGTAACATCTACATTAGGCAAGGTACCTAAATCTAGTACTTGAAATTTATTTGTTATAGCCTGACCAGGCGGCAATCTTGAACTATCTGATTTTGAAGATGACTGCACTTTCCGACCAATCATTTTTAATTTATCCTCGATAATTGTATTCCATTTACTCAATTTTTTTCCTTATGGAGTCATAAATCAAAAAA
>JBBWVM010000084.1:0-4331 GCA_050256215.1 Methylophilaceae bacterium | reverse complement strand
ATATCTCTACGGATGAGGTTTATGGTTCATTAGGCAAGGAAGATTATCCATTTACAGAAAATAATCGTTATGAGCCTAATAGTCCATATTCTGCATCTAAAGCAGCAAGCGATCATTTAGTACGTGCTTATCATCAGACTTATGGATTACCTGTTTTAACTACTAATTGTTCAAATAATTATGGTTCATATCAATTTCCAGAAAAATTAATTCCATTAATTATCATCAATGCATTAAATGGAAAAGACCTTCCTGTTTATGGTGATGGACGACAAATAAGGGATTGGCTATACGTCAAGGATCATGTGAATGCCATTATGACTGTTTTGGATCAGGGCAAGGTTGGTGAGGTATATAACGTAGGTGGTTGGAATGAAAAAGAAAATATTGAAATTGTAAGGCGAGTTTGTGATTTACTAGACGAATTAAGACCAAAGAGTGATGGTAAATCATATTTTATGCAACTTAAGTATGTTAGTGATAGGCTTGGTCATGATCGTCGCTATGCAATTGATACTAGTAAAATTCAAAGGGACTTAGGGTGGGAACCTGTAGAGACTTTTGAAACAGGTGTTCGTAAGACAGTGCAATGGTATTTAAGTAATCTTGATTGGGTTGAGGATGTTATATCAGGTGAGTATCAAAATTGGCTTGAAGAGCATTATAAATGAGGATTTTAGTTACCGGTAAAACTGGTCAAGTAGGATGTGCATTAATTAGTGCATTAACTGGTTATGATGTTATAGGAATCGGGCGTGAAGATTGTAATTTAAATAATTTAGTTAAGCTCGAGAAAACTTTAAAAGCTATTCAGCCAAAATTAATTATTCATTCTGCCGCATATACTCAGGTAGATCAGGCAGAAAAAGAGGCTAATTTAGTATCGCTTATTAATTATGACGCTTCAAATGTGATTGCTTATTATTGTCAAAATCAAAATATTCCTCTAATTTACTATTCCACGGATTATGTATTTAGTGGGAATAAGGTAAGTCCATACCTTGAAACAGATGCTGTGAATCCAATTGGTATTTATGGTCAATCAAAAGAAAAGGGGGAAGTATCGGTTAGAAGATATTGTGAGCAACATGTAATTTTAAGAACAAGCTGGGTATATGATGAGCAAGGTAAAAATTTTTTGAATACAATATTAAAACTTGCTCAAACAAAAGAACACTTAAATGTTATTGATGACCAATTTGGTGCGCCGACTTCATCTCACTTTATAGCTGAAGTAACCAAAAAAATTTTAGACCAAATACAATTGGGCATATTCCCTTGGGGAACATATCATTTGACGAATAGCGGCTCGGTTAATTGGTATAATTTTGCTAGAACTATTATTGAAAATGCTAAAGCGCTTGGTATGACTTTAAGTTTATCTTCAAATAACATTACTCCAGTACCTTCGGATCAATATTTATCACTAGTGAAGCGTCCATTAAACTCAAGGCTTAATTGTGCTAAATTAGAAAATATTTTGGAGATTAGTATGCAAGAATGGGAGGTAGCATTAATGGAGATTATGCAGAAAATATCTAAAAGAAATGGTGTTGTTTATGATTAATCAAAGGCGTGGAATTATTTTAGCTGGAGGATCGGGTACACGACTTTATCCTATTACGAATGTTGTTAGCAAACAATTGCTTCCTATATACGATAAGCCAATGATTTATTATCCATTAACCACGTTGATGTTAACAGGAATCCAAGAAATCTTGATCATTTCAACTCCTCAAGATCTCTTTTTATTTAAAAAATTATTGGGAAATGGTAATCAATGGGGTATTAATTTATCTTATGCAGTTCAACCTTTGCCAGATGGTCTTGCACAAGCTTTTATTATTGGAGAAGAATTTATTAAAGGATGTTGCTCTGCTCTTATTTTAGGAGATAATCTTTTTTATGGAGATCAATTCTTTAATCTTTTAAATAACGTAAATAAGCGGGAAGATGGAGCAACGATTTTTGCGTATCATGTCTCTAATCCTTCAGATTATGGTGTTATTGAATTTAATAATAATAAAGTTGTATCTTTAGAAGAAAAACCCGTACATCCAAAATCAAATTATGTAGCAACAGGTTTATATTTTTATGACGATAAAGTAGTGGATTTTGTAAAATCACTTAGCCCCTCGTCAAGAGGGGAATTAGAGATAACTGATTTGAACACTTTATATCTCAAACAAGACAAACTTTATGTTGAAAAAATGGGGCGTGGTTTTTCATGGTTAGATACTGGTACTCATGATTCCCTTTTAGATGCGGGACAATTTATAGCAACAATTGAAAATCGACAAGGTTTAAAAATTGCCTGTCCTGAGGAGATTGCTTATCGAGCAGGTTGGATAAATGCTTCAATGATTGAGAAGTTAGCTAAGCCATTACTTAAAAACAACTATGGTAAATATCTAATGAAATTAATTATTAATGATTAAATGTTGATGGAATATATTTCACTAAATATTCCTGATGTTTATTTAATTGAACCTAAAATTCATTATGATGAACGTGGTTTTTTTTATGAAAGTTTTAATCAAAAAGATTTTGATCAAGGTATTGGTCGGAAAATTAATTTTGTTCAAGATAATCATTCGAAATCTTTAAAAAATGTATTACGTGGACTTCATTATCAAATTCAGAAGCCCCAGGCTAAGTTGATAAGAGTTATCCAAGGATCTGCACTTGATGTTGCTGTAGATATTAGAAAAAGCTCACCTACTTTTGGACAATATATCACTGAAGAACTTTCATCTGAAAATAAAAAACAACTTTGGATCCCAGAGGGGTTTGCACATGGTTGTCTAGCGCTTTCCGAAAAAGTAGAATTATTATATAAAACTACTGAGTTTTGGGAGCCAGATTTTGAAAGGATTATTCGATGGGATGATCCTGATATTGGTATTAACTGGCCAAATCATATTGAGCCGGTATTATCCAAAAAAGATCTTTTTTCCAAATTATTGGTTGATGCGGAAGTATTTATATAACATTGAATTACTTTTTTTAAATTTAATTATTATGCTATCTTATCAAGCTTTAATTTTAATTAATCTTTAGATCATCTTGTTAGGAAAGCAGATGTCAAAAAAATCTCGAAGCAATTCAAAAAAAGAAACAGGGGTTAGGAATACATTGCAAGCGCAATCAAAATTTAAACAAGCCATTAATCTACATAAAAATGGACAACTTGAACAAGCAAAAAATATTTATAGTGAAATTTTAATTTTATTTCCAAAGAACTTCGAGGTATTGCACCTGTTGGGTATTGTTGAAGCACAATCTAGTAATTTTCCTCTTGCAATTGACCTTATAAGTCAGGCCATAGATATTAACCCTACAAATCCTGCTTTTTACAATAATCGTGCAAATTCTTATAAAGAATTAAAACAATTTAATGAAGCGAATGCTGATTATAAAAAAGCAATTAAATTACGACCTGACTATGCAGAGGCTTTTTATAATCAAGGAAATGTTTTACAGCTCCTAAAAAAATTAGATGAAGCAATTATTTGTTATCAGAAAGCGATTACTTTAATTCCTAATTATCTTGATGCAATTATCAATCTAGGAAATATAAATAGAAAGCTTAAGCAATTTGATGTAGCTAAAACATATTATGATAAGGCAATAATCATTAGGCCTGATTATGCTGAAATCTATTTTAATCAAGGTAATTTATCTAAAGAGCTTGGCCAACTAAATGAAGCGCTCCAATATTTTCATAAAGCAATTGAATTAGCACCTAGTTACGCTGAGGTTTATTCTAATTTAGGTAATACTTTGACTGATCTTAAAAGATTTGATGAAGCCATTTTATATTATGATAAGGCCATTGATATTAATCCAGATTATATTACTGCATATATCAATAGAGGCAATACCTTTGAAATGGGCGGTAAATATAAAGAGGCTATTGAATGTCATAAAAAGATAATTAGTCTTGATCCGGATTATGTTGATGCATATTTTGATTTGGCTAGTGTGTTTAGTTTGGATAATCAATTATCTGAGGCTAAAGAGGCTTATAAGCAAGCGCTTGATAAAGATCCAAATTATAATTATGGGGCTGGGATTTTTAATCATTTGAAAGTAACATGCTCTGATTGGGAGAATTTTGAAGAAGAAGTAATTAGCATTGAGAAGGATATTTTAAATCAGCAGAAAGCTTCCCCTCCATTTCATACGCATATAATATTTGATGATCCAGAACTTCAAAAAAAAGCTGCTGAGATTTATGCATTTGATAAATATCCAATTAATAATATGCTTGGGTCTATAAAAAGTACATCTCATAAAAAGATTCGTCTTGGATATTTTTCTCCAGACTT
>JBBWVM010000083.1:0-42695 GCA_050256215.1 Methylophilaceae bacterium | reverse complement strand
TGGTTTACTAACGGTCTTCATCACTGGAGAAAGAATGGCTTTTATAATTATCTTCAGTGGAGCAATACTTACACTAATAGGATTTTTTATTGAATGCCAAACAACAAGGCTCCATTTGGTTCTTATTTTAATGTTAGGACTAATATCATTTTTAACTTTTAGCTCTTTTAACCCAGAAACTGCACAAAGAACTTTTTTCTCAGCAATTGAAAAAATTCAATACTTATCAACCTCTGACTATGGTATTGTTTTTAAAAGTGCTTACGATGTATGGCTGGAATCTCCGATACTAGGAGTAGGGATTCATCAATATAGACAAGCTTGTATTGATCTCGAACTTTGGGGTACTGGACCAGGAGTTTGTTGGCATCCACATAATATTTCTTTAGAGCTTCTATCGGAAACTGGAATTATTGGATTCTTACTTTTTTACACAATAATTATTTCAATTTTAATTAAAATAATGAAATCCTTTAGTAAATCCAAAAATTGGATATTACTTACTTTACTGTTAACTTTCTTTTTTGTTTGTTTTTTTCCTTTTACTAGTGGAATCAGTATTTTTAACAATGGATTTGCAACCATAATATGGCTGATGATGGGATGGTTATTTGTTTGTATTAAAATGAGGGTAAAATAATTGGATTTATCAAACAAAAAACTAATTAAAAATTATATACAACCCTGTGAAATATCCATAGCTATATGCGTGCATAATGAAGAAGAGCAGCTCACTCAATGTTTAGAAAAACTTATATTTGCTGATGAAATTGTTGTTTTATTGGACAAATGTTCTGATCAGTCTAAAAATATAGCAAAGAAGTTTACAAACAATATTATCGAAGGGAATTGGTCTATTGAAGGAGATCGGCGTAATGAAGCAATTAAAGCTTGTAATGGTAAATGGATCTTTGAAATTGATGCAGACGAGAGAGTTCCTGAAGCTTTAGCAAGGGAAATTAAAGATACAGTTTCCTCAAGCAATGCTGATTGGCATGGTATTCCTGTCGATAACTATATTGGGGAACGATTGGTTCGGTATGGATGGGGAGCTTACTTTGGAAAAAGTCAATATCCTGGGTTATTTAAAAAAGGTACTAAAACATGGGGACGCCAACGCGTTCATCCTGAATTAACTTTTAATGGGCCTCAAGGTAAAACATTAACTCACAGAATAAACCATTACGTTGATAAAAATATCTCAGATATGATCAAACGTCTAGATTCATACACAAGTGCAAAAGCTAAAGACATCAGAGAAAATGGTGGAGGTGGGAGTTTTAATCATAATCTTCGTAGAATTATATCCAGATTCTGGAAATGCTATGTTTTAAGAAAAGGTTATAGAGAAGGAAAGTATGGTTTTCTTATAGCTTTGTTTGCAGGCTTGTACCCGATACTATCTTACCTAAAAGCAAAGCTTGAAAAAGAATAATGCCAAAAATTATATTAGCTGATGACGGCATTACTTTTGATGGCGACACCCTAAAAAAAGGTCCGTTAGGTGGTGCTGAAACTGCTTTTATATCTCTAGCTGAAGCCCTTGCTAATAGAAATCACGATGTAACTATTTTTAATCGATGTAAAATCTCGATGAAAAAAAATGGCGTATTGTGGAAGCCTTTTGAATTAATAACATCATTAGATTGTGATTTATATATTGCCAATAGAGGACATACCGTCCTTTCACTTTTTCCAAAAGCTAAATCACGCATTTTCTGGATTCATAACCCAGCAAACTATTTATTAAAATGGCGTTATTTATCAAAAATATGGTGGTGGAAACCAACAATAATCTTTTCTTCTAACTTCCATGTGCGCTCTTACCCAAACTGGGCTCCTAGTGGGAGAAGAATGAACATACCCTATGGAATTTCTCCAGGATTTCTTAAAACCCCTGCCCTAAAAATACCACCCTTACCTAGAGTCGCGTTTACATCGAGTCCTCTTAGATCGCTCGATTGGTTATTAAATATTTGGGCTTCTAGCATTCATCCAAATTTAAAAAATGCTGAACTTCATATTTTTTCAAGCCCAAAAACATATGGTGAACATGGCAATGTAAGACTTGATAAAATGAATGTTATTTTAAACAAAGCATTATCTATGAAAAATAAAGGGGTTATTCTTCGCGAGCCTCTTCCCAAAGATAAATTAGCGAATGAATTATCAAAGTTCAGAGCTTTACTATACAAAGGTGATCCAGGTGAAACTTATTGTCTTGCGGTTGGCGAATCTCAAGCTGCTGGAGTTCCTTGTGTAGTAAAAGATGTTGGGTGTGTTGCTGAGCGTGTTATTAACGGTATCACTGGTTATGTTGCTAAGGATGATAATACATTTATAAATCAGGCTCTTTCAATTCTCAAAGATGATAAAGTATGGCGCTCTCAACATCAAGCAGCCCTAATTTATCAGCGAAAATGGAATTGGGATGATGCATCAAAATTATTTGAACAACTTATTTAAGTAGCTTTAGTATACGACTCATTACATCATTTACTTTAAGGTCATAAAGGTTTTTTTCGATAATTACGCTAAATAATCCTCTTGATAACTCAGATCTTATTGCTGATGTTGTTGGGCCGAATATTGCAAAACCTAATTTATTAAAACATGATGCTATGTGGCTAAGACCAGAATCATTTCCAATTACAAACATAGATTTTTGAATAACCCCAGCAAGGTCTCTCCAATTTAGATCTTGCATAATATGTCCAGGTATCTTATCTGCTAAATCCTTTTCATCGGGACCTAAAATACTTACAACTACATAATTAAGCTTCAACAACTCAGATGCCAACTCTTGATAAAATGGCCATCTCTTTTCTTTGTGATATTTTGAAGAGCCTGGCAACAAAAGAATGTAATGAAATGCTATATTTTTATATTTTAATAGATGAGTAATGTCATTTGCTAACCACTTAATATTAGGATTAATAGCACCCTTACATGGCACTCCATTGTCTTGTAACATATCAATCAAACCTCTTAATCCCGAAATATGATTATCTTTTCTGTTAGTAGTTATCCATTTTGATTTTCTTAAAATTAATTTTTTATATAAAAAAGTTCTTTGCGAATTTTGAAGGTCATAAACAATATTAAAATTAAACTTATTTAATTTTTGATAAAGAAAGATATATGCACACATTCTCCAAAAAGAAAATCTATTATCGATAATTACCTCATTGATATAAGGACAATACAACATTATGTCTTTATATTGAGCTGAGGTTAATAAAATAATTTGGTTATTTGGATGATGATTATGAATTGACCGCATAATACCCTCTGCTTGGATAATATCGCCTAAAGCACCATGTTTAATAATTAAAATATTTTCTTCTAAATTCAAAGTCTCTACCTATAAGTTAGAATGAATTGTATCTACAAATTGTTTTATTACAATCGAGCCTCTAAATCTATTTTTAAAAAGTTTATTTGCGGCATAACCTCTCTTTTTTCTTTCATCCTCATTAATAATTGCTTCTTCTAAAACTGTAACTAAAGCATTTTTATCCAAGGGATCTACACACCATCCAGAAATATTGTTAATGACTGCATCTTGAACGCCTCCATCCAAACCTGTGATTGATGGTATTCCATACATTGCTGCCTCAATAAAAACAATACCAAATCCCTCAATCGACTTTTTAACTTTATATGGGGTCATGATGAATAAGTCTGCCTTTTTAAAAAGGCTTATTTTCTTATCTTCAGCTACCCTTCCACAAAATGTGACAAAAGAATTCATACCTAGACTAGATGATAACTTTTTCAACTCCACTAGCTGAGGACCGTCTCCGACAACATACCAATGAAAAATACTTTTTTTAAAATTATGCTTAAGTTCAGCTAATGCCTCTAATATTTTTATAAGTCCTTTTCTTTCCTCAATCCTAGCAATACTTAATAAATTTACTTTCTTATCCTTTTTCTTATTTTTTTGACTCCCCATACAAACTTCCAACAAGGAGTATGTAGGCGGAATAATTTCTATTAAACATTTATTGCTATATAGACTTACTAGGTCCTTTGTATATCTTGAGTTTGCAATTAATACACTTGCTCTAGATAAAGCTTTCTTTATTCTTTGGGTTCGGGTTTCTTGATTAAGATATTCTTGCCCATGAGCAAGAACTACAATTTTATTTTTTAATCTTTTAGGAATAGCATTTACTGATTTCCAACTATCACATATAAAAATATCTGCCGCATTAATTCTTAAAAAGAATAATTTTATACGTTTAATAAAAGGCCTAATAAATTTAGGAAAACTCGTTTCTTTAATAACTATTGAAAAAAAATTTCCGACAATAGGCCTTGTAACACCATGATCTGAAAATACAATAACATTACTATATTTAGATAACCCGATCGCAAGCCCTTCCATTGCAGATTGCATCCCTCCTTTTCTAGGAGGAAATGTTTGAGTGACAATAATAAATTTCAATTACTTTCCTTATTAATTTTTTCTTGTGCCTCTATATAAATATTTAATGTATTTTTGAGCATATTATCCAATAAAAAATAAGAATTTTTTTGAAGGACTGGGGGATTTAAAATAAAATCTTTTGCTTTTTGAAAAAGTAATTCCTTGTTATTTAAGGTTACCAATCCTGAAGGTAATAATTTTTGAAGTTGCTCCTTAACGCCTCCATGAGAATATGCAATAACTGGAATTCCCATACTCAGACTTTCCAATGATACCCTCCCAAATGCTTCAGGTTGTTTTGATAATGAAAAAACAATTTTTGAAATTGCCATAATATTTTTTATATCTGATCGATGCCCTGTAAATGTAATATCCTTAATTACTCCTAAATTATTTGCCTTATTTCTTAATTCATCAAGAAAATATTCCTTACCCTTCTTTGTCTCTCCAACAACTAGACCATGAATATTTGGAAAAACCACTTTCAACTGCGCAATTAAATCAATAAAATCCTCTTGTCCCTTCCAGCGCGTAACACGAGCCGGCAAAGTAATTACTATTTTAGTTTTTATAAATGGATATCTTGTATGCCATTTTTCTAGCCATACTTTTGAAGGATTATAAAATAAATAATTATCTGCTGGGTCAATTCCCCTATAATTTAAACGGATCACCTCTCTATCGATTTTATAATTACTTAAAACATATTTTTTTATCATTTTAGATATAACTATGACCAAATCCCCCTTAGCCATTATTGCGCTATAGGTATTAACTGAATATTGGCCATGGAATGTGGTGATGAAGCTAGGTTTCCTATTTTTTGGTATAAATTTTAATGCAATAAAAAAAATCCAAGCTGGAAATCTTGAGCGCACATGAACAATATCGACCTTGTTTTTTTTTATAAATTTTACTAAAAAAGGAATGAGGAAAATTGTTAGTAATGATTTCTTACCGACGCTCAAATCTACATGCTCACTTCCTTCATTAATCAATCGATTCACCATTCTACCGCCAGATGAAATCACAATAGATCTGTGACCTTTTTTTATTAAAAATTTTCCAACTTCTAACGTACCTCTCTCAACTCCACCAGATTCAAGGGAAGGCAATACCTGTATCACAGTAAATTTTTTATTCATTTTTTTTTAATCATCAAAAACTATTTTCACTAAAAGAGAAATTTTTTATAAATAAACTCAGCGCATCGTTTTGCTTCATTAAAATCAGACTTAGGTTTTTTAAAATTTAAATATTTTTCTTTTTCATTAAATAAAAAAATTTTCTTCTCAATTAATAGTTGGTTTATAGCTTTAAGCAATCTGCTTTCTTTTTCATTGGGTAAATTTATAATACCTACTCTAGCCCCTGCAAACCAAGCTTCGTATATCATTGAATAAGAATCTTTAGTTACCCAAGCACATAAAGTATCACTCAATGCTTTATTTATCCAATCTGGATTGGTATTTTCATAAGAAAATATTTTAAGATTATTAAGATTATATTTTTTTAAATCTAAGATAAAATTCTTTGGAGTTCTTCTTGAAGTGGTCAAAATATAATTTTCTTTTGGATTACGAAATATAATATTTTTTATTTGACTAATAACTAACTGGCTGTCCCAATTAAAATGCTTCGAATGTCCTCCAATTAATATTAAATTACTTTTTGGAATTTTCTTTTTTATTTTTTTTTCGCCAACTAATGGCCCTTGCGTTACAAAAAGTGATGCTTTATCACCGAAAACATCATGTTCTGGCACAATGCAAAGATCAAACCATCTAATAGGTAAACTTGGTCTCATGATCAATATAGATTTTCCGCCAAAATATTTTTTAGAGAAAAAAACATAAGAATGAGTCATATGACCAATCCCGATTATCAAATCAGGTTTTTTTAATTTAGTTAACTCTAAAAATTTTAAAAAGAATAAAGTGTAAAAAATATTATGCCTTTTTGGTAAATCAATATCAGATACCAAACAATTTATTTTCTGCGATAATTCATAAATAAGTGCTAAAGATTGTTTTTCATGCCCCACCTTTCCATCCATAAAGCGCCAAATTACAATTGATTGTTTTTGCTCTTTTTTCATTAAACTGATGTCATAATTAAATTACAAATTTCTTCGGACGATTTTGGTGCCATGGTTACGCCATACCGATAATGACCTGAATTAATAAAAATATTATCGTAATATTCATCTTTTTCAATAAAAGGGATATTCCCTTTCGAACCAGGTCTTAATCCAGCCCAGTGTTTTTCAGGCTTAATCCCTCTTAATTCCGGAATGAATTTAGCTGTTTTTTCCATAAGCTCCTCAATGGCACTGGGCTGAATATCCTTTTTAAACCCAACATACTCTAAAGTACTCCCAGCAATTATCACCCCATCTTTTCTTTGTAAAACATAAAAATCATCAGAATAAAGAATATGATTTATTTTTAATTCACACGGTTTATACTGAATTATTTGCCCTCTTACTGGATAAATAATATCCCTATAATTTTCTTTTAACTCTGCGCTCCAAGCCCCTGAAGTAAGAACAAATATATCGGCTGAAATAGAATTTCCATTAGTTGCTGGCCATTTTTTAATATTATTCTCATCCCCTTTTAATTTAATAAGACGAGTATTCTCGATCACCCTTATTCCAATACTTTTCATAAATATTTTAATTGCTCTCATAAGTCGTGGAGGTCTAATTTGTGCTACCGAACTGAATAAGTAAGAGTGTGAATCTTTAAATATGAAATCTTTAACGTCAAAGTTATTTTGTTGAGACCAGTCTAGCATTTTATTTTTATCGAAAGGAGGAATACAGATCAATCCCGATTCAATATACTCTGGGTCAATCTTAGTAGTCTCCCATAATTTTTTTGAAAATTCTCTATAAAACCTAGATGCAGACTTACAAAGCTCAAAAATTCTTGAATCATATTTCCAGGGCATCAAGGGAAATAAAATACCAGCGCCTGCCCAAGATGACTCTTGACCTATATTAGATTTATCTACCAAAGTTACATCAAAACCAGATTCTTGTAGCCTTATAGCAGACAAACAGCCAACGATTCCACCTCCTACAACTGCAACTTTTAAAGTCACTTCTTTTTATGTACCGTTAATAACATAATTTTCGAATCGATTTAAATCAGCTGGTAAACCTATAATAACAATTATGTCTCCAACGGATAATTGAATATCAGAACGTGGTTCAATATCCTCCAACATATCAGGACGTCTTATATGCTGGAACTCTACTTTGTATTCAGCACTTCGTATATTTTTAATCTCCATATCTTTAACAAATGCATTGCTTGTTATTTCAATAGAGTGAAGCTGAAGTTGGTCTTCAATGTCAATTTCCTCTCCAATATCTGATGCCCCCATAAAATATCCACGAAATATTTTATAACGCTCACTTCTGAAATTTCGAATTCTTCTTCTTACTCTTTTTAGAGGGACATCAAGCAAAACCAATGTATGAGATGCCAACATTAAACTACCTTCCAAAATTTCTGGGACTACTTCTGTTGCACCAGCAGATTGAAGCTGCTCAATAGATGAATCATCCGAAGTTCTCACTACAACAGAAAGATTGGGGTAAGATTCACGTATTGAATGTAATACTTTTTCTGATGCTCTATCATTAGCATATGCAATAACTAAAGCTTTTGCTCTTGCAATTCCTGCTGCCTTTAGCACAGCCCTTCTGCTAGCATCCCCATACATAACATTTTCACCTGCATTTGCTGCATCATTTACTCGATTTAAGTCCATATCGATAGCAATAAAAGAAATTTTTTCTTCTTTGAGAAATCTACCTAAATATTGCCCACTCCTTCCATAACCACACACAATGACATGATCGCTAAATTCTTTACCAACATCATCTAATTCCTGAACTAATCTAGCATCATTTTTTAAATAATTTTTGGACAAAAATCTTGCTATTCGGCCATTATATGGAATTAAGATTGGCGCAAATAACATTGATAACAAACATACAGATAAAATAATTTGCAATACATCTCCCGAGATAATCCCACCTTCCCAACCTAATGCAAGAATTACAAAACTAAATTCCCCAGCTTGAGACAAAATTATTCCTGTTCGAATCCCAACTCCCACCTCATATTTAAACAAAGTTACTAAAAAAGCTATAAGCGTTATTTTAAATAATGTAAAAATTATGAATATTAAGAATATAAGTAAAAAATAATCTGTAAATATAGAAATATCCATCATCATGCCAACACTAATAAAAAATAATCCTAATAAAATATCTCTAAATGATGCAATATCTGATTCAACTTGATAACGATATTTGGTTTCTGAGATCAACATGCCTGCAAGAAAAGCACCAAGCGTATAAGATAAACCAACGCGCTCTGTTATATAAGAAAAAATAAGGGTTGTCATCAAAACATTAAGCACAAAAAGTTCTCTTGATTTATTTTGCGCAACTATTCCAAACCAAAAGTCTATAACAGGCTTTCCCAGCCAGAATAAAATAATCAACAAAAGAGACATTTTTAAAATGGCAAAATAAATTAACTGGTATAAATCAATATTTGGAGAATTAAATACAGGGATTAAAATAAGAATAAAAATAACTGCTATATCTTGAAACAACAGAACGCCAATTGATAATTGACCATGTCGACTATTCAGGTCGATTCGCTCTATAAGTATTTTTGATACTATTGCCGTAGATGACATAGTTAATGCCGCTCCAATAATAAATGCAGAGGGAAGGCTTAGACCAAAACTTATTGCAAGGAATATAGTAGTTAAAAGAGTAATTATGACCTGAGCCCCCCCTAAGCCAAATAAAATATGCCTCATGGCTTTTAATTTGGGTAGACTAAACTCCAGACCAATAGTAAACATCAAAAAAACAATGCCGAATTCAACAAAACTCCTACTTGATTCTGTATCGGGAAGAATTCCCATTGCGTAGGGGCCAAGAATTAATCCAACAGCAAAATAAGCAATCATTGGTGATAAGTTAAAATAACGGAATAACGCCACCATCAACACAGTGCTAACTAACAATAAAATAATTAATTGTATTGATTCAAACATAATGTTTAAGTGGCTTCATATATACTTTATTCTACTATTAAACCACTCTATACTTATGTTGGAAATTAAATTTAACAGAATAAAATAAATGAATAAAAATACAGATAATATTATCAAACGCGCTCAGCAAGTACTAAATATAGAGGCAGAAGAAATGCTCAAAGTAAGTGCCAATATATCTGACGAATTTTCTAGTGCGGTTCGCGAAATAATAAAGTGTACAGGTAAAATTATTCTTAGCGGCATTGGTAAATCGGGGCATATTGCTGGGAAAATTGCCTCTACATTTGCCAGCACTGGAACGCCCGCATTCTTTATGCATCCCGGAGAGGCAAGCCATGGTGACCTTGGAATGATCACACAAAAAGATATTGTGCTATTCCTTTCTAATTCAGGAAACAGTAATGAACTCACTACAATTCTTCCAATAGTCAAAAGAATTGGTGCAAAAATAATTAGTATTACTGGAAACTCTAGTTCAATATTAGCAAATCAAAGTGATATCCATATTAGTGCAAAAGTTTCAAAAGAAGCATGTCCATTAGGGCTTGCGCCTACGGCGAGCTCAAGCGCTTCCCTCGCTTTAGGGGATGCGCTGGCTATTTGTGTGCTTGATCTTAGAGAATTTACAGCTGAAGATTTCTCACGCTCTCATCCAGGTGGGAGCCTTGGTAAGATTCTCTTAATTAAAGATATTATGACTAATAAAGAATCTACGCCAATCATAGGTTTAAATTCAACAATAAAAGATGCAATAAATGAGATTACGCAAAAGAAAGCTGGCTTCACTGCAATTGTAAACGAAGACAATAAACCAATAGGGATTTTTACAGATGGAGATTTAAGACGAGCTCTACTTAAAAAAGCTGACATTACTTCACCCATAGATAAAGTCATGAAAAAAAATCCGATTCTTATGAAAGATACTCAAATGGCCATAGAAGCAGTAAAAATTATGGAACAATTAAAAATTACAGCTTTTCTTATAATAGATCCCAATAAATGTTTAATTGGGATGCTTACACTACAAGACCTTTTAAAAGCAAAAATAATATAGGCATTATAAAATTGAATATTCATTCCACATTTTTCGTATTTATTTTTCTAATTATTATTGCATTAACAACTTTTTGGTTAAAAGAGAAAGTTGAAAATGAATTTATTAATAAACCAAAAAATTTAAATAATACTCCAGATTTTTACCTCAAAGAATTCAATGTAACTCAAACTAATAAAGACGGTAAAATTAAATTTACTTTAAATGCATCAAGCATGAAACATTATAAATATTTAGATAAAGCACTTCTAAATCAGCCCTACTATAAACAGTATAAAAATGAACGAACACACATTACAATTAGAAGCGAAAAAGGTGAAATAAATAATAAAGGAGACGAAATATTTTTTAATAAAAATGTAGTGTTAACTCGTTTACCTACAAAACAAAAGAAAAAATTAAGTCTCTTTACAGATGAACTTAATATCTTTACTAAATTAGATATAGTAACTAGTAAAAAATCTGTCAAAATGATCCAAGAACCAAATATTGAAATAGATGGAATTGGTATGGAATATGATAAAAAAGAAGGGATTACTAAATTATTGAGCAATGTAAAAGTTTTTTATGAAAAACCAAATAAGAAAAAATAGACGAACAACCTTGAGATACTTAAAAAAAATAATTGAAATATTTCTATTCATGATAATAATGCCACACATGGCTTTTTCTGAAATAACTGATAGAGACAAACCTATAGAGATAGAAGCTGACACAATGATGGTAGATGATACTAAAAATATTAGCACCTATGTGGGCGACGTTATTCTCACACAAGGAACATTAATTATTCGAGCTGATAAATTAATTGTAAGAGAAGATAGACAAGGATTTCAACACAGCACAGCGACAGGCAATCCAACGACATTCAAACAAAAAATGGAAGAAAAGGATGGGTATATAAATGGCAAGGCAAGCAGAATTGAATATGATGGACATATGGATAAAGTACACTTGTATGGAAAAGCAATGGTAAAGCGAGGTCAAGATACAGTATGGGGTGATTACATTATGTATGATGCCAATAGTGAGTTTGCTCAAGCGCTATCTGGAGATATTAAAAATGATGATGGAGAAATAATTAAAAAAGGTCGTACACGCGCAATAATAAGACTTAAAAAAGATAATTAAAATGCCAGAACTAATTATTCAAAACCTTAAAAAAAGTTACAAACAAAATGTTGTAGTAAAAGATATCTCTTTAAATATTAAAAGTGGGGAAGTTATTGGGTTGCTTGGGCCCAACGGGGCTGGGAAAACAACCTCCTTTTATATGATTGTTGGTCTTGTTAACTCTGATCATGGGAACATAATGATTGATAGCAAAAATTTAACAAGAATGCCTATTCATAATAGAGCAAAAGCCGGGATCTCTTATCTCCCACAAGAACCATCAATTTTTAGAAGAATGACTGTTTCTCAAAATATTTTATCAATATTGGAACTTAGAAAATTATCCAAAGAACAAATTTCAGAAAAATTGGACATTTTATTAACTGAACTAAATATCCAACATATTAAAAATAACCCCGCCATCAGTCTCTCGGGTGGGGAAAGAAGAAGAGTTGAGATAGCAAGATGCCTAGCAACTAATCCAAAATTTATTTTACTTGATGAGCCCTTTGCTGGAATTGACCCAATTGCTGTTATTGATA
The DNA here is from genome assembly GCA_050256215.1 of Methylophilaceae bacterium. Taxonomy (GTDB): domain Bacteria; phylum Pseudomonadota; class Gammaproteobacteria; order Burkholderiales; family Methylophilaceae; genus BACL14. Next base: position 30,457 of record JBBWVM010000083.1, on the reverse strand, counting down.
TACAAAAAATAATTAAACATTTAGCCTCAATTGGAATTGGAATTTTAATTACAGATCATAATGTCAGAGAAACCTTAGGGATATGTAATCGAGCTTATATAGTAAATCAAGGGGAAATTTTTGCATCAGGAACTCCATCCAATATTACCGCAGATCAAAATGTTAAAGATATCTATCTCGGTAAAAACTTTTCACTTTAATAATGAAGCTAAGCTTAAATCTCAAGCTTTCACAAACACTTAAACTAACCCCTCTTCTTCAACAATCAATAAAGATTTTACAGGCATCACAGGTAGAATTAGATAATCTGATTGAAGAATATTTAGCTAAAAATATTTTTTTAGAGGCTGAAGATGATATAAAGCTACGCCGAACATCAAAAAACTTTAATGAAATTTATCACGATTACAAGTCTATTGATAAACAATATAATATTTTTGAAAACCAAGTTAAAAATCAAACACTCAAAGAATACTTAATAGAAAATATCGCTATATTTTCTTTTTCTGATAGAGATCAAATTATATTCTCTTTTTTAATAGATGCAATTGATGACAATGGCTATCTATCCGAAAACCTTAAGGAAATTCAAAATATAATTCCAGTATCACCGCTTGTAGAAGATGTAGAAATTGAAAGATTGCTAAAATTAATACAAAATTCTTCATTACCTGGAATTGGTGCTCGAAATTTATCTGAATGCTTAATATTACAATTGGATATTATTGAATGTAATTAAAAAATATTATCCTATGCAAAAAGTATTATTCTTTATCATCTAGACTTACTTGGAAACAAAAATTACAAAAAATTAAAAAGTAAGTTATCTTGTAGCAATAATGAACTTGAAAAGTCAATCAAATTAATAAAACAACTTAATCCTAAGCCAGGTCTTTTATTTCAAAAAATTGATAAAACTGATTACATCACAATTGATGTAATTATAGAAAAATTAAATAACAAATGGAAAGTGACACTTAAAAATGATAATTATTTAAATCTAAGAATAAATGAAGATCATGATGATTACTTATCTAATGATCCCAACAAAAGTCTGAAAGAACAGTATCAAGAAGCAAAATGGCTTATTAAAAATTTACAACAAAGATCAATATCAATATTAAGAGTTTCTCGTGCAATTATGGAAAAACAAAAGGGCTTTCTTGAAAAAGGAGAATTATTTATAAAGCCGTTAATTTTAAAAGATATTGCAAATGAGTTGGAATTACATGAATCCACTATTTCTCGCATTACATCCAACAAGTTTATATCAACACCATATGGCATTTTTGAATTAAAGCATTTCTTTGGCTCAACAATCAAAACTAATGATGGCGATTTATCCTCAAAAGCTGTGTTATTAAGAATAAAAAAAATAATTGATAATGAATTGCCTAATAAGCCATATTCGGACGAAAAATTATGTTTGTTACTCAATGAACAAGGAGTTAAAATAGCTAGAAGGACTATCGCAAAATATAGAGAGGTTTTAAAAATCCTACCTTCCAATCAAAGAAAAAGGATTTAAACTAAAGTAAGGATATAAAATGAATTTAAATATATCAGGTCGTCACTTAGAAATTACCCCAGCAATTCATGATCATATTACAAACAAATTTACTAAAATAACAACACATTTTGATAATGTAATTGATGTTAAATTTATTCTAAGTGTAGAAAAATTAAATCATATTGCTGAAGCAACAATACATCTCTACGGAACAAATATTTATGCAAAGTGCATTGAAACAGATATGTATCACGCAATTGAATTACTCATCGATAAACTCGACCGTCAAGTTATTAGATATAAGGAAAAAAATAGGGATCATCATAAATCCGAAGGTTCCATAAAATATAAAGCTAATGCATAAGGATTAAATTTTATCTATAATGCAACACGCCATTATTACAGACCTTTTGGGGCTGAAGGAACACGAATATTTCATAAATTAAAAGATACAACCCCATAGGAACATAAACAAATGATAGGAATTTTATTGGTTACGCATGGAGATATTGGAAAATCTTTAATTAATTGTGCAACAAATATTCTCGGAAATAAACCAACTTGTTTAAAGTTTATATCGATTAAATCAACCAATAATTTATTAAAATATCAAGAAACCATCACAAAGCAACTAGAGGAATTAAATAATGGAAATGGAGTTTTAGTCATTACTGACATTTATGGTGCTACCCCATGTAATCTTTTACAAAACTTCATAAAGCCTGGAGTTGTTGAAGTTATAACAGGTCTAAACCTTCCTATGCTTATTAAAGTCCTCTCAGATAGAAAAAATAATTTAAACAGCTTAATAAATGAATCGCTTGAATGCGCTAAAAAGAATATAAAAAAAATAGAATTAAAATGATAAAAAAAGAACTAAAAATAATTAATGAACTAGGTCTGCATGCTAGAGCATCAAGCAAGCTTACTCAGTTAGCATGTAAATTTTCTTCAGAAATTATAATCAAAAAAGATAAAAATAAAGTCAATGCAAAAAGCATGATGGAAATACTAATGCTCGCAGCTAACAAAAATTCATTTATCAAAATTGAAATTGATGGAGTAGACGAAAAAAAGGCACTTGTAGCAATAGAAGATCTCATTAATAATTATTTTGGTGAAAGTAAATAATGACTTCATTTAATCTTCATGGCATTCAAGTATCTAATGGTATCGCTATAGGCAAGGCTTATCTAATTTCAAACGCACTACTCGAAGTGGTACGTTATCAAATTTCAAAAAAAGAAATTTCCGCTGAAATAACTCGTTTTACTAAAGGAATAAATGAAGTCAAAAGGGATTTATCTGAAATAAAAAAACGGTTACAAAAGGGCTTAACAAAGGAATTTGAATCCTTTATCAATACACACATAATTTTATTGACAGATAAAAATATCTCAGAGAAACCAAAACAAATCATTGTAGATGAGCAATGTAATGCCGAATGGGCAATTAAAAAACAAATGGATTTTATTATTTCCCGTTTTGATGAAATAGAAGATCAATATATAAAAGAGAGAAAATATGATGTTATTCAATTAGTCGAACGAATCATCAAGGCTTTACTAGGTCATCCTAGCCAATCATCACTAATTAAAAATGAAGATAAAACTATATTAGTTGCACATGATATTTCTCCAGCAGATGCACTGCAATTCAAAAAACATAAATATGCTGCTTTTATTACAGATGGAGGCGGCTCAACCTCTCATACTGCAATTCTAGCAAGAAGTCTCGATATACCGTCCATAGCCGGCCTCCAAAATGCTAGAAAATTAATTAAAAACAATGAAAATATTATTGTTGATGGCAATAGAGGCATTGTAATTATTAATCCTAGTTCTAATATTTTAAAAGAATATCAATTACAACAAAGTGCATGGAAATTAGAAAGAGAGAAATTATCTACAATAAAGAAAATAAAATGCGAAACTCTAGATAATGAAAAAATAAACCTGCTTGCAAATATCGAAGTGCCTGACGACTTAGCATCAGTAAAAGACAATAATGCTTCGGGGATTGGTCTTTTTAGAACTGAGTTCTTGTTCATGAATAGAAAAGACTTACCTAACGAAAATGAGCAATATAAAATATATAAATCTGTCGCGCAAGCAATGAAAAATAAAACAGTTATTATAAGAACGCTTGACTCAGGTGCGGGTAAGAATATCTCAGCTGATAAAAAAAATAGCGAAAATCCCGCTTTAGGCCTAAGATCTATCAGACTTTGTTTATCTGAACCACAAATTTTTAATGTTCAATTAAGAGCTATTTTAAGAGCATCTTCATCAGGTAATATTAGAATATTAATACCCATGCTCTCATCAATCCCAGAACTAAAACAAACTAAATTATTAATTGAGAGAGCAAAGCAGTCATTAAGAAATGAAAAAATTCTATTTAATGAAAAGATTGCTATAGGGGGAATGATTGAAGTTCCTGCTGTTGCAATAAACGCTGAAATTTTTGCCAAAGAGTTAGATTTCTTATCAATTGGCACTAATGATCTAATTCAATATACTCTTGCAACTGATCGCACAGACGAATCCGTATCGCACTTATATAATTCTCTCCATCCTGCAGTTCTTAAATTAATTGAGTTTACTATTAAAGCTGGTAAAAAATTTAATAAAGAAGTAGCTATATGTGGAGAAATGGCTGGGGATGACAAATTAACAATGCTTCTTATTGGAATGGGATTACGAAACTTCTCCATGCATCCTGCGAGAATACTCCCTGTAAAAAAACAAGTTCTGAATTCTAACTCGAGAAGCTTAAAACGAGCTGTGAATAAAATATTAAAATCATCGGAACCAGAAAAGATTGAATTTCTTGTTCAAAGCTTAATTAATAATAATTAAATTATAAATATATCATTATGAATCCACTTCTTAGAAGAGACACACTACCCTGTTTTGAGCAAATAAATACAACCCACATATCTCCGGCAATTAATAAAATAATTCACGAAAATAAAAAAATTATAAAAGAAATTGAATTGGATAATGAAGAACCAAATTGGAGTAACTTTGTATCTCGACTAGAAAAATGCGATGAAAAATTAAGCCGCGTCTGGTCACAGATTGTTCACCTAAATTCTGTGATGAATAATAATAAATTAAGAAATACATACAATAAAAATCTTACAAAAATAACTACTTATTACAGTGAGTTAGGACAAAATGAGTCTATTTATCAAAAATTTAAACAATTAAATAACAAAATCGACCAATTTAACAAAATTCAACAAAAAATAATTAAAGATGAAATATTAGGTTTTAAACTTGGAGGAGTTGGATTACCTAAAATTAAAAAAAGAGAATACAAAGAAATTAAAAATGAATTGTCAAAGCTTAGTTCAAAATTTGAAGAAGATTTATTGGATTCTATTAATCAATATAATTTACTCATATCAGATAATGAAAAAATAAAAGGGATCCCAGAAGATATTTTAAATAATGCCAAAAATAAGGCACGCGCTGCTAAAAAGCAAGGATGGTTATTTACGCTTGACTTCCCAAGTTATGTACCAGTTCAGCAATATGCAGATGATAGACAGTTAAGAAAAGATCTTTATCACGCCTATTCAGTGAAAGCATCTGAGTTAGGTGATCTTAAATTTGATAATACAAAAGTTATACAACAAATTATTAAGCTAAAAGCTAATTTAGCTCACTTATTAGGCTATAAAAACTATGCGGAAATGGCTCTGCAAACAAGGATGGCAAATACCAGCGCTGAAGTTATTACATTTTTATTAGATTTAGCAAACAAATCTAAATCATTTGCTAAAAAGGATATGGATGATTTAAAAAAAATTGGTAAAACATTCGGGATTAATAATGTAGAAGCTTGGGATATTGCCTACCTTTCTGAGAAATTAAAAAATCATAAATTTAATTTCTCAGAAAATGATATTAAACAATATTTTCCAGATAATAAAATACTTGAAGGACTCTTTAAGGTAGCAAAAAAAATATATGGGCTTAAATTTCAACAAATAAAAGCTGAAATATGGCATGCGGATGTTAGATTTTTTGAAATTAAAGATCAGTTTAATAAAACTATCGGACAATTCTATCTAGATCTATACGCAAGAAAAAATAAAAGAAGTGGAGCATGGATGGATGAAGCTATATCAAAATATAATTTTGATAATGACTCTGCACTCCCTGTAGCTTTTTTAACATGTAATTTTACTCCGCCATTAAAAGGGCAACCATCATTGCTTAAACATGATGAAGTTATTACTCTTTTTCATGAATTTGGACATGGTCTTCATCATCTCCTTACCGAAATTAATGAATATACCGTTTCTGGGATTAAAGGGGTTGAGTGGGATGCTGTTGAATTACCAAGTCAATTTATGGAAAATTTTTGTTGGGAGTGGTCTGTTATTAAAGACATGAGTGAACATATAGAAACAAAAAAAAGCATGCCTAAATCACTTTTTACAAAACTTCTAAAATCTAAGAACTTTCAATCAGGCATGCAAACCTTGCGTCAAATTGAATTTTCTTTATTTGACATAAAACTCCATAGCGAATTTGATGCAAGAAATGATAATTTCATGAACCTCCTTGAAAGAGTAAGGGATGATATCGCAGTAATTCGCCCACCTAAATGGAATAGATTTCCACATAGTTTTTCTCATATATTTGCAGGAGGTTATGCCGCAGGATACTATAGTTACAAATGGGCAGAGGTGTTATCAGCTGATGCCTATAGTAAATTTGAAGAGATAGGAGTTCTATCAAAAGAAGCAGGAGATCAATTTAGAAAAGAAATTCTTTCAAAAGGTGGATCCCGCCCCGCTCTCGAATCTTTTATTGCCTTTCGTGGGCGAGAACCATCAATTAACCCACTTTTAAAACATCTTGGACTAAAAGATTAGATATGAAAATAGCTTCATGGAATGTTAATTCACTAAATGTAAGATTGCCGCATGTTATAGATTGGCTCAAATCTACTCAAACAGATATCCTATGTTTACAAGAAACAAAACAAAATAATGAAAAATTTCCCCATCAGGTATTTAAAGAATTAGGATTACACTCATATCATAATGGCCAAAATACATACAATGGCGTGGCTATTATTAGTAATAAACCATTAAACAATATCACACTTGATTTGCCTGACTTAGATGATCCTCAGAAAAGATTAATTTCTGGAGAATATGAAATATCAACCAATAAAAAGATCAGAATAATCTCTGCATATATACCTAATGGACAATCTCTAGATTCTGAAAAATTCATTTATAAGATAAATTGGCTTAATCACTTCTGTGAGTGGCTTAAAGAAATAAAAAGCCAAAATCACAATATAATTTTAACGGGAGATTTTAATATCGCACCTCAAGATATAGATTGTCATGATCCTAAAGCCTGGGTCGGCCAAATACTTGTATCTGATGAAGAAAGAAGTTATTTCGATAAAATTATAGAAATTGGATTTGAGGATTCTTTTAGAAAATTACACCCAGACAACCAAGAATATTCATGGTGGGATTATAGAATGGCTGGATTTAGAAGGAACTTAGGTATGAGAATTGATCACATTCTAATTTCAACATCCCTTACTAATAACTTAAAATGTGCTTATATTGATAAAGAACCCAGAATATTAGAGAGGCCATCTGACCATACCCCAGTAATTAGTGAAATCCTATAACGTTAAATTTTTATTTTAAGTTGCTTTAATTTTCTATATAAATGGGTTCTTTCAATACCTGTTTTTTTTGCTAAATCTGCAACTGAATATTTATTCTGCAGATGAAAATCAAAATACATTCTCTCAAAATCATCCCTTGCGTCCCTTAGTGGCTTATCAAATAGAGCAACAAAATCATTCTTGCTTTCGCCAGAAAAGACCTTTGATTTAAAATAACCATTTACATCATGTATAGTAATTTTTTCTGCTTCAGAGTGTATTATTAAATTTAGCACCAATGTATCTAAAATATCAATACTCATAATTTCTTTTTCAACTCTTAAAGCATTTAGTGCTGATATATCAAATTCTTTAAATCCAAAATTTTTGTTTTTATCAAGATAAAAATCAAGTATCGCGCCTGCAAAGTCAGGTATTAAATCTTTATCTTGAATAAAATCAGGTATTTGTAATATAGTTTTAGATAAATTTTTATCAATTAATTCTAATGTTATTAAATCTTTTTTATTAATTTCTTCGTCAACAAATAATACATTTATCTTGCAATAATTGATCTGATCAATCAACGAAATAAATAAATCTTTTTTTTCATCTGAATACTTTAAAAAATTTTTAATTAAAATAGATTTTGTGCCTTTCGATTCAATTGAGTCGACTAATTTTTCATTAATTACATCTGAAGATTCAATATTATAGATATTTGTATTGATCAAATACTTTATACACATATCTAAAAAATTACCTTCTTTCCCCACTAAATAAACAAAATCAAAATCTTTTAATCTTAAAAGATCTTGCCTAAAATCCTGGATATAATTAAATGTACTATTGTCTAAAAAATCTTTATCGAGCCCATCTAAAACAATAGAGCTTTTTAGTGACTCACTTACAGTTTTCAATAATTTATTCAAAGAAATAGGCTTCTCTAAGAAGTCAGTTGCACCAATTTTTGTTGCCTCTATCGCTGTATCAATAGTCCCATGTCCGGACATCATTATCACAGGGCAATTAATCTCTTTGTTTTTTGCCCATTGCTTAAGCAAGGAAATACCATCTGTATCTGGCATCCAAATATCCAATAAAATTAAATCTATTTTTTCTTTGGCTTTTAGATTAATGGCTACACTTGCATTTTCAGCCAATAAAATACTATGGCCTTCATCTAACAAGATATCTCTTAATGACTCTCTGATGTCTTTTTCATCGTCCACTATAAGTATATTAGTTATATTTTTTTGCATATAAATTTAATTTTTAATTGGTAAGATAATAGTTATTCTAGCTCCAGCATCTTTTTTATTTTCTATCTTAATAGATCCATTATGTTCGTCAATAATTTTATGTACAATCGCCAATCCCAATCCCGTTCCATTTTCTTTAGATGTTACATAAGGTTCAAAAATCCTATTAATTATTTCTTCAGGCACACCAGCTCCATTGTCTTCTATCACCACTAAAATATTATTTAATTTCTTACATATTATTACTAATATTTTTGCATTCTTAATAGACAGAAGAGCGTCCTTAGCATTATCAAAAATATTAATAAACACCTGTCTTAATTTATTCTCATCTACATCAACGAAAGAAGTGGTATCAGCCCCTTTTATTTCAATTTTCAATTCTTTTTCTGTATATAAATCAGCTACTTCCTCAATAAGTAACTTAAGATTTATTTTATTTTTTATTATTTTTGGAGACCGTGCATATTCAGAAAATTCATTAACCATTACTTTCAACGCATTGACTTGCTTAACAATGGTATTTGTAGATCTATCAAGAATTGCTGAGTCTTCAACATTTAACTTTTTACCAAATTTGCGTTGTATTCGTTCAGCAGATAATTGAATAGGAGTTAATGGATTCTTAATTTCATGTGCCAAGCGCCTTGCTATCTCTCCCCATGCAAGATGTCTTTGGGCTTTAGTAACCATAGTTATGTCATCAATGACTAATACATAGGAACCCTCAGAAGTCTCTGAAAGAGGAGATGCTTGCAAAATAATAATCTTTTCTTTCTTATTATGAATTAATTTAAATTCAATATGTATTTCTTCTCTACTATTTTCGTCTCCATTGAAGTTATTTTTAATAAAATCTATAAAAGGAGCATAAGCAACCTTATCCTTGATAATATCTACTAATAGCTTTCCCTTAACATCATCCAATAAATCAAAATCTAACATTCTTGATGCTGACTTATTATAAAGAGTTATTTTTTTATCTTTATTTATTACAATAATAGCAGTAACCAAATTAGTTAATATGGTTTCTAAAAAAGATCTTGCTCCCTCTATTTTTTTTCTATTTTTTTGAGCATTTTGAGTCGCTACATTCAATTTATGAGTCATAGCATTAAAAGATCTTACTAAAATACCCAACTCATCCTTACCTACTTCAGGAATAGTTTTTTTATAATTACCTTTAGCAATTTCTATTGTAGCATCTGCTAACATTGATAATGGCTGAGAAAATTTTCTGCTTATAACAAAAGAAATAACAACAGATGTCAAAATTGCGAGCAATAAAACTAATGTGAGCGTTAAAGTATAAATTATCTTTAATGAACTTCTGCTGTACGTTAATTGCTGATATTCGTCATATACCGACTCTACTGATAGAGCAATGTTGGCTATGGCAGGAGGAATAGGTTGTGTTAGCATTAATATATGTTGATTATCAGAAATATCTAACACGCCTTGTTGATGATTAATTCTGGTAAAAATAGGAACAAAAGCCTTTAATAAAATTTCTTTGTTGCCTACTTCTTCAATTTTTCCGAAAAATGTTCTCCCTGCTGCATTTAACAAATCATTATTATTAAGCAAAGGAGGGATTAGACTATTTTTAGAACTTGAGACAGCATTAATACTCCCATTCAAATTAAAAATAACTGCATCTTGTATTCCAAACTTCGCTCTCATATCCATCAATAAAGCTTGTCTTTCATCAAGAGGTGTATTTGAAATTGAATAAGCCATACTCTTTCCTTTAAGCTCTATATCACTCATTAAAATATCAAGTGTCTTTTGGCCTAGAGTTAGCCCCCCTTCCAAAGCAGATTCAACTCTAACATCGAACCATGACTCAATTGACTTAGTTAAAAAATTTACAGAAACAAGATATACAATAGATACAGGAATTATAACCATTAAGCTAAAAGACAAAACAAGCCTTAAGGTTAATCTACTTCCAATTATTTCTTTTTTTATATTTTGAGCAAGCTTAAAAACCTGTAATGCAATTAATACTACTAATGAAAAAACAAAGAGTAAAGATAAGCCAAGTAAAAAACGAAATATGTCTCCTGAAATAAAATCAGAATTTGATAATGATTTGGCCAATAGAATTAAAAGCGCAATACCAATAATTGCGACTGATGTAATGATATATCTCATATTAAAATTCCAAGAGGATACTCAATCAGAGATGACTCAATATTCCAAGATTGACTGAAAAAATCTACCTGTAAAGGTTTGGGTAGTTTTTTTCTATCAAGCTTCACATTCAAAATAAGCTTATACTCTCCTTGATCGTTGGGAATGCTGAAAGATAATGCCCAGTTCTTAATGTTAGATAAATACTTTAATGCTCCACTTATATTATCAAATTCTATTTTTTGATCATGTACATCAACAACTTCATATACTTGCCTTAAAGATTTATACTTTAATTTAAATACTCCCTGTGCTTTATCAACAAGTTTATCTATCCAAAAATTTCTTTCCTCTACAATCCTTACATTTACTTGGAAAATAAATGGAATACCTTTTTTAATGGCCTTATTAACTTCATCTGTAAATATAAATTCTAGGTTACAGCTCATTAAATAATTTACTTTTCCTTTACTTAAATTCAAATTATAGATTTTAATACTATTGTCTTCTTCACTTGCAAATGCATTATTTACGAACAAAAAGATAGCAAGTAGTCCAAATAAAATTTTATTGTTTTTCAAGCAAAGCATAAAATAAACCATCATGAAGGTCCGTTGGTATCAATTGATTATTAATCACTTTAATGTTTTTAGGGAAACTTATATCTAATTCCCTTACTCCCTTAATTTTCGCTTTAAATCTTTCAATCACCTTAATATTTTCATCGCTAAAAACTGAACATGTAACATATAAGAGCTTTCCTTTTGTCTTTAGCATAGGCCACGCTGCAATCAACAGGTTAAATTGTATATTACTAAAATAAGTTAAATCACTTGGCCGTCTAAGCCATTTAATATCAACATGTCTTCTTACAATACCAGATGATGAACATGGAGCATCAACTAATATCCTGTCAAATAATTTTTTATCCCACCAAATATTATTAATATCTACCTTTGCATTAATAACACGTGCAACTAAATTTTCTCGATTAAAATTTTCCTCGATTTTTTTTGCTCTAGCTTTATCAATTTCGACCGAGGTTAATTTAATATTCTTTAATTCCAACATATGGCATGATTTTCCACCAGGAGCTGCACAGGCATCTAAAACATTGTGATTTTCTTTTAAATCAAGAATATGAGCTGCCAATTGAGCACCATAATCTTGAACAGAAACGTTCCCCTCTAAAAAGCCTGGTATTTTGTTTACCCCCATTGGTTTTTTAAAAATTAAAGCCCCTTCCCCCAATACAAAATAATCTATTCCTTGATTACTTAAAATATTTTTATAATCACTAATATTAATATTCTTTAAATTTACCCTTAAACTAAAAGGTGGATGAAGATTTCCAATATTTAGTATACTTTCCCAATCATTAGGATATTCTTCCTTAATCTTTGAGATCCACCAATCTAGATAATTGAATCTCGCTGATTCATCAGAAAAAACCTGGTCATTAAAGATTTTCTTGTTTCTTAAAAAATTTCGTAGAATAGCATTCACAAATGCACTTTTTTTAGGGTCTATTTTTTTAGAAGCATTTACGGCCTGATCAACGATCGTAAAGTCATTTGATCTTTCATGATTTATTTGAAATAAAGCAATATGAAGAAGTGCTTCTAAAGATCTGTTCTCAATTTTCCTCTTTACCAGCTTATTAATAATGAATTTTGACTGTCCTAAGAATCTAAGTGCTCCATAAGCTAAATCCTTAATTTGAGATTGATTTCTCTCAAGGATAGTTTTGCCATTTTTTTGTAGAATTAATTGAAAACTTTTATCAAGATTGTGTCCCTTAAGAACATTCTCAATTATTAATGAAGCGATCCATTGGGAATTTTGCATTATTGTAAGGAATTGTTTGTTTTTACTTGATAGCCACTTATAAAGTCCTTAGCTGACATCACACTTGAACTTTCAGGCTGAATTTTATTTATTTTTAACACCCCGTCTGACACCTTAAGGAATAAATTATCTTTTTCAACGATTAATTCTCCTGGTAATGATTTTATAGTTGCCTCAGATCCCTTGCTCTCTTCAGCCTCCCAAATCCTTATTTTCTTTCCCCTAAAAAATGAAAAAATAATTGGATAAGGATTAAATGCATTGATCTTCCGCAATATTTGAGCCATTGGCTCCCTTATATTTAGTCTTGCCTCAACTTTCGTAATCTTTTTTGCATAAGTTACTAAACTTTCATTTTGAACAGTAAAATCAATTTTATTATTATTTTGTATATCCTCGAGAACCTCAACCATAAGTCTTGCACCAATTTCAGATAATTTAATTGTCATACTTCCTGTAGTGTCTAATTTTTCTATATCAATACTTTTCTTTCTTATCATTGGTCCTGCATCTAAATCAGGCACTACTTCCATAATAGTCACTCCTAATTGCTTATCTCCCGACTCAATTGCCCTATGAATAGGAGCCGCCCCCCTCCATCGAGGAAGTAATGATGCATGTACATTATAAGATTTTTTTGGAAAGAGCTTTAAAATCTCTTCTGGAAGGATAAGTCCATATGCTGCAACTATTAAAATATCAGCATTAAAAGATGAGATCTTATTTAAAGCATTACTATTAAAACTTAATTTTTCTGGTTGATAAACTGGAATATCTAATTCTACTGCCTTCTTTTTAACAAAGCTCGAATTTAAAAGCATGCCTCTTCCAGACTTTCTATCAGGCTGAGTTAATACGAGACAAATATCAAAACCTGCCGCATAAATTAATTGCAATGTAGGAACTGCAAATTGTGGTGTCCCTGCAAAAATAATTTTAAGTTTTTTGTTAAGCATTAGGCTTGAACAAAAGATTGTTTATTTTTTTTAATCATCTTTTTCCTAATTCTAGTCTTTTTAAGTGGCGATAAGTATTCTACAAATACCTTACCTATCAGGTGATCCATTTCATGTTGAATACACACAGATAACAATCCATTAACTTTTAATTCAAAAGATTCCCCTTGTACATTTAACGCTTGAATTCTTATAGAATCTTCTCTTCGCACTTTTTCAAAAATTTCAGGTACCGATAAACAACCTTCATTAGATTCTTGACAACCAGCCGATTCTAATAATTTTGGGTTAATTAACACTAGTAAATCATTTTTACCTTCTGAAATATCAATTACGATAATTTGTTTATGATAATTTACTTGCGTTGCAGCTAACCCAATACCTGCGACAGCATACATTGTCTCGGCCATATTCTCGATCAACAACCTAATTTCATCATTTATAACATCAACAGGACTTGCAATTGTATGAAGTCTACGATCTGGATACTTTAATATATTTAAAATTGACATATATATATTGATTATTCAATAATTACCTGATAAATTAATTATCAGTGAATAGTAAAAAATTACTCAAAAAAATTTACTCTAAAAAAAAGTTTCATTATACTGCGAAGGACGCTTATTTCTTTTTTCAACCCAAAAATAGAAAATTCTATTCATCCAATCAAATCAGTGAGGGAAAAAATGTTTAATTTACTTATCTATATGTTTGAAAATTATCTAAGCTCAAAAACTCAACTTGACTTTAATAGCATAACTTTAGAGCTTGAAGCTGCAGGGTTTGATAATACAGACATTGAAAATGCGGTAAATTGGTTTTCTCAACTTAAAAAAATGTCAGATAAAGTACCACTTTATACCAATCAGCAATTAAACAATAAATTAAGAGTGTTTACCGAACATGAAAAAGAAAAAATAGCTTCAGATGGCCTTGGTTTTATTTTATTCTTAGAGCAAGCTCGTATTTTAAATTCTGTAGAACGTGAAATTATTTTAGATCAGGCCATGATGATTAATCAAAGTCGTATTAATATTGATGAGATACGTTGGATTGTTATGATGACACTATGGAATAATAATCGAGAGAATGACTATTTATTTGTTGAGAATACACTTTATCAATCTAAACAATCAGAGTTACATTAATCACTGATATTTTTCACTATTTTTGAAACAATACCTGACTCATTCAAAGTATAAAAATGAATTCCGGGAACGCCATATTGAATTAAAGTTACACAAAGCTCAGAGATTACATCAACCCCAAACTCTCTTAAAGAAACAATATCATTTTGATAGCTTTCAAGTCGCATTCTAAGCCATCTCGGAATTTCTGCACCACAATTGTTTGCAAATCTAGAAAGTTGTTTAATATTATATATCGGCATAATTCCTGGGATAATTGGAATACTAATTGAATTTTTTTGACATTCCTCAAGTAATCTAAAATATGCATCAACATTAAAAAAGAATTGAGTAATCGCTGAATTTGCACCAGCATTTATTTTATTTTTAAAATTTTTGAAGTCTTCGATTGAATTTTCTGATTCTGGATGAAATTCTGGATAAGCAGCAACTTCAATAAAAAATGTATCGCCTGTTTCTTGTCTAATAAAATTAACTAATTCATTTGCATGATTTAATTCGCCATGATTAGCTGTTCCAGAAGGATTATCACCCCTTAATGCAACGATATGATTTATACCTTGAGATTGATATCGATTTAATAATCCTCGCACTTCTTGCTTTGAAGAAGAAATACATGAAATATGAGGAACTGCATTTAATCCTAATGACTTTATTTGCAAAACGGTTTCTAACGTTTTCTCTTTAGTTGACCCACCTGCGCCAAAAGTTACAGAAAAAAATTCTGGGTGTAGAGTATTCAGTGCTTTAGTTGTTTGCTTTAATTTTTCTCTCCCTCCTTCCGTTTGAGGAGGAAAAAATTCAAAACTAAGTGAAGGAAATTGAGACAAACTATTAATACCTATAATGATCAGACTTGTAAGGCCCTGATATCTCAACACCAATATACTTTGCTTGCTCTTCTGTTAATTCAGTCAAATCAGCATTTAATGTTGTTAGTTGCAACCGAGCTACTTTTTCATCCAAATGTTTGGGTAATATATGAACGCCCAAAGGATATCGATCTTGTTTGGCATATAATTCAATCTGAGCAATGGCTTGATTAGCAAACGAGGATCCCATAACATAACTCGGATGTCCTGTACCACAACCAAGATTCACAAGACGACCTTTTGCTAGCAAAATAATTCGCTTATTGTCTGGGAAAATTACATGATCAACTTGAGGCTTTATTTCCTCCCACTGATATTTTGATAATGAAGCAACGTCAATTTCATTATCAAAATGCCCAATATTACAAACTATAGCCTGGTTTTTCATTTTCATCATATGATCGTGATTGATAACATTATAATTACCAGTTGCTGATACAAAAATATCAGCCCGTTCTGCAGCATAATCCATTGTCACCACCCGATATCCTTCCATAGCTGCCTGGAGAGCACAAATTGGATCAACTTCTGTAACCCAAACCTGAGCAGATAAAGCTCTTAGCGCTTGAGCCGATCCCTTCCCAACATCTCCATACCCAGCTACTACTGCTATCTTTCCGGCAATCATAACATCAGTGGCACGCTTAATAGCGTCGACTAATGATTCACGACAACCATAAAGATTATCAAATTTTGATTTTGTTACTGAATCGTTCACATTAATCGCAGGAAAAGCAAGTTCATTATCTCTAAACATTTGATAAAGTCGCATTACCCCAGTCGTAGTTTCTTCTGTTACACCTTTGACATGAATGATTCTTTCGGAATACCAAGATGCATTTACTTTTAATTTATTCTTAATAGCATTAAATAAACAAACTTCCTCTTCTGTAGAAGGATTATCAAGAACAAAAATATCTTTTTCTGCCTTAACACCCAGATGAAGAAGTAATGTTGCATCTCCACCATCATCAAGGATCATATTTGTATATTGACCATCTGGCCATTCAAAAATACGATGTGTAAAATTCCAATACTCATCTAAATTTTCGCCTTTAAAGGCAAAAACTGGAGTTCCACTTGCTGCAATTGCCGCTGCTGCATGGTCTTGAGTTGAATAAATATTACACGATGCCCAACGAACCTCTGCACCTAATGCATTAAGTGTTTCAATTAGAACGGCAGTTTGAATAGTCATGTGCAAAGAACCAGTAATTCTAGCTCCTTGTAAAGGTTTTAAACTTGCATATTCAGCACGAATTGCCATCAATCCAGGCATTTCTGTTTCTGCGATTGCAATTTCTTTTCTTCCAAAATTAGCCAAATTAATATCAGCAACGAAATATTCATCACTATTTAATTTTAGATTAGTCACTGTATTCATTTTCTTTCCTTAAAAAAATAAATGCGACCAGTGGGATGAGTGGCTCACCTAACATCCCGTGACCGGCACGGTTAATTATGGTGAACGCCGTTTACAAATTAGATTTGTAATCCAAGCCTGGGATAATAAGATATTATCTCGCAGCGCTCCTTGGAATGTCGTATATTAATTTAAAAACAAATATACATCAAGTACATACAGAGTTTATAAAGATGATAATGTAGATTTTTTATTCAATGCTTCCCAAGTAAATTCAGGTTCATCTCGACCAAAATGACCATAAGCTGCTGTTTTTTTATAAATTGGTCGTAATAAATTTAGCATCTCTATAATACCTTTAGGTCTTAAATCAAAATGTTCTAATATGAGTTGAGATAATTTATCCTCTGATAATTTCCCTGTTCCGTAAGTATTAACCATTACTGAAGTTGGTTGAGCTACCCCAATTGCATATGAAATTTGTATTAAACATTTTTCAGCTAAGCCCGCAGCAACTATATTTTTAGCAACATAACGTGCGGCATAAGCCGCTGAACGATCCACCTTGCTTGGATCTTTACCAGAAAACGCGCCACCACCATGGGGAGCAGCCCCTCCATAAGTATCAACAATAATTTTTCGGCCCGTTAAACCACAGTCACCTTGCGGGCCTCCGATAACAAAATTTCCTGTAGGATTAATTAAATACTTTATATTTCCTTTAATTAATGATTTGGGTAAAACTGGTTTAATAATCTCCTCAATCACGGCTTCACGTAGATCATTCAATTTTATATCGGGAGAATGTTGAGTTGATAATACAACTGTATCAATTCTGGAAGGCTTACTATTTTCATATTGAATCGTAATCTGAGATTTAGCATCAGGCCGTAACCAATTTAATCTTCCATCTTTTCTAAGCATCGCCTGACGCTCAACTAAACGATGAGATAAATGTATAGGGAGTGGCATTAATTCGTCAGTTTCATTGCAAGCATAACCAAACATTAATCCTTGATCGCCTGCCCCTTGATCTAAGGGATCATCCAATGCTTCGTTTACTCCTTGAGCAATATCTGAAGATTGCTCATCATAGGCAACCAACACTGCGCAACTTTTATAATCAATACCGTAATCTGCATTATCATAACCAATAGATTTTAATGTTTCTCTTGCTACTTTAATGTAATCTACTTTAGCATGACTTGTAATCTCTCCGGCAAGAACAACAAGCCCTGTATTAGTTAAAGTTTCTGCTGCCACGCGAGCCATTGGGTCTTGAGTTAACACCGCATCTAAAACTGCATCTGATATTAAATCAGAAACTTTATCAGGGTGTCCTTCTGACACTGATTCAGAAGTAAAAAAATAATGTTTCATAAAAAATCCTGTGTTGTTTGCTTTAATAACTCGATACAATAACAAATACTAAATTAAATTAAATATAAAGAAGATACTATCGTACATTTTACAAAAATGCAGGGATCTGGCAATGATTTTATTGTATTAAATCAACTTAATGATAATTACAATCTTAGCCCAGATACAATCAAAATATTAGCAAACCGACATTATGGGATAGGGTTCGACCAATTACTTATAATAGAAAATACTACCAACA
Source organism: Methylophilaceae bacterium (assembly GCA_050256215.1). Classification (GTDB taxonomy): domain Bacteria; phylum Pseudomonadota; class Gammaproteobacteria; order Burkholderiales; family Methylophilaceae; genus BACL14. Next base: position 12,083 of record JBBWVM010000083.1, on the reverse strand, counting down.
AACAAGCTGATTTCAAATATAGAATAATCAATGCTGATGGTAGTGAAGTTGAGCAATGTGGCAATGGAGCCAGATGCTTTTTTCAATACATAAAGCATTATGGTCTTTCAAATAAAGATCTCATTATTGCTGAAACCAAAACTGGGTTAATTGAACTTCAGCATAATGGTCCAAATCAAATTTCCGTAGATATGGGTCGGCCCATATTTAATAGGTCAGATATTCCATTTTTCCCTAAAAATGAAGAAGATTATTTCTTTAGAGTAAAGAATCAAAAAATTAAAACTAATGCATTATCTATGGGTAACCCACATGCCGTATTCTGCTTAAAAAATTTACAAGCACTGACAGTCCAAGAGATTAAAGAGAGTGCAAAAGCGATACAAAGATCCCCCTTATTTCCTAAAAGTGTCAACGTAGGTTTTATGGAAATTATTAACAAAAATAAAATCCGTCTCAAGGTCTATGAAAGAGGTAGTGGACAAACCAAAGCTTGTGGCTCTGGAGCATGTGCCGCCGCGGTAATTTCAATCCAAAATAATTGGGTCAGCAGCCCTGTATCGGTTGAAATGGATGGAGGAATTTTAACTATCGAATGGGACAATAAAGGCCATGTAATCTTATCGGGTCCCGCACAGATTGTTTTTGAAGGAGAATTTGACTTAGAATCAATTCATCAAGATGATAAACTCTGATTATCTTAAAGAATACACAGAATATATTAGCTTTGAAAAAAGACTGAGTAGCCTTACCGTCAAAATTTACCTGCGCGACATAGATCAGCTTTTACAGCTAAACAAGCAACAATCTTTATCTAATTTAAGAACGGAAGATATCCGTAAAAATATTGCTTCCCTTCACTCAAAAGGACTTAATGGAAGCTCTCTATCAAGGATGATCTCTGCGTGGAAGGGATTATTTGATTTTTTAATTAATCGCCATTCATTTCAACAAAATCCTGTCTTAGGCATTAAAGCACCAAAATCTAACAAACATCTTCCCCAAATCTTATCAGTAGATCAGGCTGTCAAATTAGTTAGTCTTAATGATTCAGGTTTTTTAGGTATTCGTGATCAAGCTATATTGGAACTATTTTATTCTTCTGGTCTAAGATTGTCAGAACTAACAAACCTTAATCGATTAGACATTAACTTTGAAGATGAGACTGTTACTGTACTTGGCAAAGGAAATAAAACTAGAATAGTTCCAGTAGGTGCAATGGCTATAAAGGCAATCAAGAAATGGTTATCAATAAGAATCCTAATAAAAAACCTTTCCTTTAATAACCAAGCTTTGTTTCTAAGTGAACACTCAAAAAGACTCACGCCTCGAGCCGTACAATATCGCTTAAAATTTTGGGCAACCAAACAAGGAATCCCAGAAAATATCCATCCTCACTTACTTCGTCATAGCTTTGCCTCTCATGTTCTACAATCAAGCCAAGATTTACGAGCTGTGCAGGAATTATTAGGGCATGAAAACATAAGTACTACACAAATCTATACTCATTTAGACTTTCAGCATCTTTCTAAAATTTATGACAAATCACATCCTAGGGCAAAAAAAAAATAAAACGAAGTTACGATCCCTATTGATGGAGATCACAAATTAAATTATAGTGAAATAATGGATGAAGATTTAAACTTATTAGAAAATAAACTTAATCAATTAGTTGATTTTGTAATTGTATTAAAAGAAGAAAATGCAGAGTTAAAACCGAAGTTACAACGTGCCCAAGAAGAAATACAACAATTAAAGACAAAAATTAATGCAGCAACAGTAAAAATTGAAAATTTATTAACACAATTGCCTTAAAAAAATTATGAATAAACGAGTCGAATTTAAATTATTAGGTAGAGATTTCAGTATTTCTTGCTCCGAAGAAGAAGAAGCTAATTTACTAAAATCAGTTAATTACCTGTCTCATAAAATAGAAGAAGTACAAAATACTGGAAATATTATTGGAGTAGATAAAACTATCATAATGGCCGCATTAAATATTACTCATGAATTTCTAAATAAAGAAGGTATCTCAGATATTCACACGATGGATTACAGAAATAAACTATCGAATCTAAGTTCTTTAATAGATCAGGCTTTAGATAAACATTAAAAATTAGATTTTTGTTTTGGTGTTGCTTAGACTAATAATTCTTTGAACTAGTCTATAGCATAGGTTTTAGTCAATCAGAATGTGGTGTGATCACTCACGATTGGGTAACCTTTTAAGGGCTCTTGGCGAGTGAACCTAAAACTTCTTAGACTATTACCACCTGAACTTATTGGTTCTGGATGCTGGTCTAGGCAACACCAAAACAAACATCTTACCCAAAATACATGATATTAAAGATCACTGATTAAAATAAGCTCTAACTTTTTTACTAGGACATGATTAAAGTATGCGTTATTGGTTAATGAAATCGGAACCATCAGTTTTTACTATAGATGATTTGGAAAATGCCCCAAATCAAACAGTCGATTGGATTCCTACCAAAGGAATTAGAAATTATCAAGCAAGAAATTTCATGAGGGATGATATGTCCATCGGAGATCTGGCCTTTTTTTACCAATCAAACTGTGAAAGGCCTGGCATTGTTGGGATTATGGAGGTTTCAAAACCAGCTTACCCAGATCAATTACAATTTATAAAAGATCATAAATACTTTGACCCAAAATCTTCCCCTGATAATCCAAGGTGGCTCAATGTTGATGTTACTTTTGTTAAAAAAGTACCCCTACTTGAATTGAAAAATATTAGAGAATATGAAGAATTAAAGAATATGAAGATCCTACAAAAGGGTAATCGGCTTTCAATTACCCCACTCGTAGAATATGAATGGATATTTATTAATCGTATTATTAATCCATAAAGTTTAAAAATTATTTTGCTTGATCTAAGCTTCCAATCGCTTTTGGATATGTCACAATCCCCCAAGGAATTCCAGCAACAGAAATACGTTTTTTAATATTTAAAGTTTCTGAATCAATTACAAGAACCTCATCAGACCTTCCGCATGCCAAAAGCAGATCTTTATTATCTGGTGTAAAAGTAAAATGCCAGCATCTTTTCCCATTTGTCTTAATCTCATAAAGCTTAGAAAAACTCTCGCCATCAAATACCTCTAAAGTTCTTGCTCTTCCAGCAGCTACAAAAAGCTTACTACCCGAAGCATTAAAACTAACGCCATAAGGAGATCTTCCAGTATTGATTGTTTTAATATGGTTAAATTCCTCATCTAACACAATAAAATTGTCACTAAATTCAAGCGTTGCCACATAAAACCTTCCGTTAGGTGACACTTTAATGCCCCTAGGTCTTAATCCATGCGGATCAGTCTGAAAAGTTTTTAATAAGTTACCTGATGCATAGTCATGAATGGTAATTGTATTATCTGCCTCATTAGTTACAATAATTTTCTTTCCATCTTTACTAAATTCAATACCTTCAGTCTCTGGCCCAGCAGTTATCTCCCTAATCTTTTGACCTGAAGTCAAATCAACCACGACTACTTTTGCTGGTATTCTGTCATCATCATCATCTTCCTCTTCATGCCTCATTTCACCTGACGCAGGTGGCTTTCCTTTTGAAGAGGGCTCAGTTGAAACAAATACCTGCCCCTTATATACCCTCACAAATTCAGGATTAATTCCCACTTCAATACTTTTCTCAATTCTCTTTGTCTTTGTATTGATCACAGATAAATTAGCATCATCTTTATTGGCTGTAATAAGATACTTACCATCATCAGTTATACCAATTCCCCGAGGGAAACCTCCAGTATTAATTACCTCAATCACCTCCATTGAGTTTAAATCAATAACAGAAATACCACCCTTTTGTGAAGTTACATAAGCCTTACCTCGATCCGCCTCACCACAACCTGAAAGCAATAAAACTAACACAATTAATTTAAGCCAATTCATTTAAATATTTCCTTGTAAATTTAATTTTATGTAAGTATATCTCTCTAGCCACAACCATCAATAAGAAAAATAACTTTTATATTTAATCTAATGATTATCCTGAGTTTTTCCTAAGAATAATTTGTAGGCTGAATTTTTTGTTTCGTTCCAACTTGGATAACCAAGTTGATTTAAAAATTTCTCAAAAGTTTTTTTATCTTTAGATGGCACTTGCATCCCTACTAACACTCGCCCAATATCAGCGCCATGATTACGATAATGAAATAAACTGATATTCCAATCCTTCCCCATCTTATCCAAGAAGTTTAATAATGCCCCTGGCTTTTCAGGAAACTCAAACCGATAAATAACTTCATTAACAGCTTGTGGAGCATGCCCGCCTACTAAATGTCTTAAGTGAAGCTTTGCAACTTCATTATGGGTTAAATCAATCACCCCCAACCCTGTATTCTTTAAATCTATAATTAAAGCTTCTAATTCATCAGGAGATTGAATACTAATTCCAACAAATATATGTGCCATTGATATATCTGAAAAGCGATAATTAAATTCAGTAATATTTCTAGTTCCTAATAAACCACAAAAGGATTTAAAAGCTCCAGGTTTCTCAGGAATAGATACTGCTAAAATAGCCTCTCGTTGCTCACCAATTTCCGCTCTTTCAACAACAAAACTCAATCTATCAAAATTCATATTAGCCCCAGATGCTACCGCTATAAGAGTTTCTGAGGTTATATTATTTTTTTGAATATACGATTTTACCCCTGCAACCGCCAATGCTCCTGCCGGCTCTAATATTGATCGAGTATCCTCAAACACATCTTTAATCGCTGCGCAAATCTCATCATTATCAACAACAATCATTTCATCAACATACTCTTGGCAGAGCTTAAAGGTATGCTCCCCCACCTGTTTTACAGCAGCACCGTCTGCAAATAAACTCACTTGCTCTAAGATAACTCTTTCTTGTGCGGCCAATGATAAAGTCATTGCTTCCGCATCTTTGGCTTCCACCCCAATTACTTTTATTTCAGGCCGTACTGCCTTCACATATACAGCAACACCCGAAAGTAAACCCCCTCCGCCAACACAACAAAAAATAGCATGAATAGGTTTGGTATAGCTCTCTAAGATTTCTTTTGCAATTGTGCCCTGTCCAGCAATAACATCAAAATCATCATAAGGGTGCACAAAAATTAATTTATCTTTTTTTTCAATCTCATGGGCATGAGAATAAGCCTCAGAATAAGACTCTCCAAATAGAATTACTTCTGCGCCTAATGCTTTGACTGCGTTAACCTTAATAATAGGGGTAGTCTTAGGCATAACAATCTTTACTTTGCAGCCTAATTTTTTTGCACTAAATGCAACGCCTTGAGCATGATTGCCAGCTGATGCAGAAATTACACCACGCGCTCTATTTTTTTCTGAAAGTTGGGACATTTTATTAAAAGCCCCACGCAACTTGAATGAAAAGACTGGTTGTAAATCTTCACGTTTTAAATATATCTTATTTTTAAATCTGAGAGATAAATTAACTTGCTTATCAAGAGGTGTTTTTTTTACGACATCGTAAATTTTAGCTTGATCAATACGCTTTTTAAATTCATTTTTCATAATTTGATAATTCTCAAGAAACTCGACGCCGTGTATGATAGTAACCATAATTATAGACAAATAAAAGGTTTTACAAAAAAATGACACTATCTCAAGACGAATTAAAGCAACAAGTAGCTATTGCGGCAATAGACTATGTTAAATCTGGCATTATTGGCGTAGGCACTGGCTCAACTGCCAATTACTTCATAGAAGCATTAGCTAAAGTTAAAAATAAGATTGATGGCGCTGTAGCGAGTAGCAAAGCCACTGCAGATCGACTTCAAGCCCATGGCATAGAAGTTTTTGACCTCAATGCTATTGATGGAATGGAGATTTATGTAGATGGCGCCGATGAAATTACAGAACATATGCATATGTTAAAAGGTGGTGGTGGTGCATTAACTAGAGAAAAAATTGTCGCAGCTAATGCGAAAGAATTTATATGCATTTGTGATGAAAGCAAATATGTTCCTGTGTTAGGAAAATTTCCCTTACCCGTTGAGGTCATGCCCATGGCTAGAAGCTATGTAGCGCGAGAATTAACAAAAATGGGAGGGCACCCCCAACTAAGAGATTTTACAACCGATAATGGTAATATTATTTTAGATGTGCATGGCCTTTCTATTCAAGATCCCATCGAAATGGAAGCACAAATTAATCAAATCGTTGGTGTAGTGACCAATGGTTTGTTTGCTAAAAGGCCTGCTAACATACTTCTTTTAGCAACCCATAACGGAGTAAAAACAATTAAAAAATAGCCAAATGATATTATATTGTCATAATATACATATACGATAATTCAAAAATTTAATAGTGAGATAAAAATGTCCTCAGAACATATCTACAAACAATTTGATACTGATTTAGAAGCGATACGCTCAAAAGTACTTAAGATGGGGACTATAGTTGAAGAGCAAGTTATAGATGCAGTTACTTCTGTTACCGAAATTGATACTAAGCTTGCTAAAAAAGTGATAGCTCTAGATGATAAGGTAAACGATTTTGAAACGATAATTAATGAAGACTGTTCACTTATTATCGCGAAACGTTCACCTGCCGCAGGTGATCTTCGAAATATCCTAATGATGCTTAAGATCATTACCGATCTAGAAAGAATTGGTGACGAGGCAACTAAGATTGCAAAAGCAACCATCCGCATTTTTGAAGCTGAGCGCATGAGTAAACCACACTTCAAAGAAATTAAAACACTATTAAAAAATGTTCAGGCAATGCTTAAAGACGCCCTCAATGCTTTCGCAAGATTAGATACTTCAGATACAATTAATGTTCTCAAAATGGATCAAGAAGTAGATGATGAATACCGATCCTATATGAGACAACTCGTTACATATATGCTAGAAGATCCAAGAACAATCTCAATGTCATTAGAAAGTATTTTTATCGCAAAATCTTTAGAAAGAATTGGTGATCATGCACAAAATATTGCTGAAGGGGTTATTTATACCGTAAGTGGCACAGATGTGAGACATGCTTCAATCAAAGAAATAAAACAAACATTAGGAAGTTAAATTATTTGGGTGGAACATACCCTGAAGCCATATCAGCTCCATCACCAAAGAAATATGCCTCAGTTTGTTCAGTTAAATATTTTCTCGCTTTTGGATCTACAAGGCTTAAACGATTTTCATTAACAAGCATAGTTTGATGCTTTAACCATCCTGCCCACGCCTCCTTAGAAATGCTTTCAAAAATCTTTTTTCCTAGTAGTCCAGGATAAGGTGGGTAATCTAATCCCTCAGCCTCTTTACCCAGCTTGACACACTTTACCATTCTTGCCATAACAAACCTTTCACTCAATTTTAAATATCATAATACTTGATTCACTACTCTCATGTAATAATAATAGAAACTTTACAACTAAATAAGTTACATAATATGAAAAATACTCGCACAGACAAGACTGGGATTAAGAGAATTACTAATGCCTTTACACATATTTTTAATGGATTCAAAGAAACTTATAAACGTGATATGGCATTTCGCCAAGAATTTTTCTTAGGTCTGTTTTTAATTCCCATTGCTTTTCTTATAGGCGAAAATAATATACAAAAAATCTTGCTAATATCAAGCATCTTGATTTTAATGCTCGTAGAAATTATCAATTCTGCGATTGAGACTGCCATTAACCAAATATCAATCAATCAACATCATGCATCAATAACTGCAAAGGATATGGGAAAGGCTGCGGTCTTTGTAGCCATAATCAATGCTGTTTTAATTTGGTTACTAATTTTATTCTAAAAGTGCTACAATTTCTTCCTAGTTTTTAGGTGATAGTAATTTTAAGTTTAGTAAATTCATTAAAAATTACTATTTAAACGGGAAGTTAAGTGAAAATCTTACACTGCCCCCGCAACGGTAAGTGAGGACGGATATATTTATCAGCCACTAGGTTTAAACCCCTGGGAAGGCAATATATTTAGTCTCATGAGTCCGGAGACCGGCCTAATCAAATCTAGCTTGAGAATATTGCGGGGAAGCAATATTTAGTTGATAAGACCTTTCTTTATTAATATAAATCCCCCCCCCCCAAAATTTCTTATTTTATTTAAAAATCCCATACGGGAATGTATGGTCACTAGAGAGACTAATGTTTAAAAAAACTATTTTAATTTTAATTATTTTTCCAATACTAGCAAATGCTGATATTAAATTAGAAAAGATTATAACTACCGCTACTCGAATTGAAACACTTCAAAAAGACGTTATTGCTGATACCAGCATCATCACAAAAGAGGAAATAGAAAGATCGGGAAACATTACCCTACCTCAGCTTCTACAAAAACAATCTGGGGTTGAGATTCAAAATAATGGGGGACAAGGTAAAGTCTCATCAGTTTTCTTGAGGGGTAACGATGCAGAAAGCACAATAATACTTTTAGATGGCTTAAGAATTAATACAGCCTCATCAGGACTTACAACACTTGAAAATATTCCACTCTCTCAGATAGATAGAATAGAAATTCTAAGAGGTCCTGCTTCAAGCCTTTACGGAGCCGATGCCCTAGGAGGTGTAATTCAACTTTTTACTAAACAAGGATATAAAGGATTTCATCCTTATATGAACGTAGGCCACGGTAAATACAGCACTAACACAGGACAAATAGGGTTCCGAGGCGGCAATACAGACACAAAATACTCCCTAAATCTTTCATCTGCTGACAGTGAAGGTTTTTCTGCTCTTGACACAACCGCAGCCCTTAAAAACGATAAAGATGGTTACGATAATTTTACTGTTAGCGGATCAATCAGTCATCAAATCAATGATATTCATCATATAGCCATGAATCTCTTTCGAAGTGAAACGAATAATGAATACGATGACCCATTTTCAACTTACCCCAAAACCAATAAATTAATTCTCGAAACATTCAATACAAGCTTAAACAGTAAATTTTCTGAAGGCTGGCATTCAACCATCAATATAGGAGTCTCGGCAGATGAATATCGAGATCACCAAAAGTTAAACGAAGATTATATAAATGTGCCGGGGCGAGACAAATTTGAAACAAGACAAAGGCACTATAGCTGGCAGAATAATTTAGATACAGCCTTAGGTAAGCTTACTTTATTAGTTGATCGATTAGAACAAGAGTTAGTTGCTGATGCAGCTTATGATGATACGGAACGTGATAATACTGGATATATGATTGGGTTATCAAAAAATTATGGTAATCATCAAACTCAATTTAATATTCGCACGGATGATAATAGCGATTATGGCACTAATACCACAGGGAACTTAGGCTATGGCTACCAAATTACTCCTAAAATAAAGTTGGTTTCTACTTTTGGTACAGCTTTTCATGCACCAACCTTTAACGAACTATACTATCCTGGTTCATCAAAAAATCCCAACCTTCTCCCAGAGGAGTCTACTAATATAGAATTCGGTTTGCGCTATAAGGACAATCAAAATTATGCCTCTATTACGACTTTCCAAAATAAAATAGATGACTACATTGTTAATGATGAGAATTTCATCCCTCAAAATAGTAATCGTGCAAAAATCCAAGGAGTTACATTAGAAGGGGCTTGTTTTATTGGCAATACTCTATTCAAAGGTACTTATTCAGTCCAGTCTGCTAAGGATGACACAACAAATAAATATCTTATTAGAAGGTCTAAACGATATGGTAGCCTCTTAATCAGTCGCTATATTAATGAATGGAATATTGGATCAGAATTCGTAGGCAGTGGAGTTCGCTATAATGACGTCAACAATACAAAACCAATGTCAGGCTATATCGTCACTAACTTCTTTGCTAACTATGAATACAATAACAATATTAAAATAAATATGCGCCTTGATAACGTGATGAACAAAAACTACACCCTTGCCAAGAGTGGCTCTGTCAATTACCAAACACCAGGTACAAGTTTTTTTGTTAATTTAATCTACGAACCATAATCATTACTTGGTAAGCCTAAAATTATTTAATTTTAGGCTTACCCTGAAAACTAATAAGTTTGATATAATCCTGCTCTTGCAGTTTTTATCTTTGGCCAGATAGCTCAGTCGGTAGAGCAGTGGACTGAAAATCCTCGTGTCGACAGTTCGATTCTGTCTCTGGCCACCATTGCTTAAAGATCGCTAAGTTTTTCAATAATAAATACAGCTAATTTCCTTCCCGCATTTTCAGTTACATTTTTATCAAACATACTGGCTTCGAGCTGAACCACCCGACTTACTACTACCAATTGTTCCCTAGTTAAATTGCTACGAGTATCGATGACTTGTACTTGAGGGAAAACAAATAAAAAACTCGGTTTCCAAGTCTGGCCCAATAAAACATAATCAGCCTCACAATGATTGCCAATCTTGGCAGCAACTTCAGGTCGATCATAAAGATATCCCAATCCTTGATCATTCGCCACTTGTAATTCTGCGCAAGCTGACACAATCGTATAATTATTTTCGGCAAGTATTTTTTTAATTGTGTTCTCAACAACCTTCGTTCTTACTTGTTCTTGAATCTCATTAGGCAACGGTGAGACATCTCTCAATTCAAAATTGGCAACCATAATTACTTTTTTCGTATAATCATCATTTGCAATAGCAAGATTAACAAATAGTAAATAACATAATAAAATTAAGAATGCCCTTAACATTGTATATGTCTCCTACATAATTAATGTTCAACAAAAATAATATATACTAAAATTCAATAATAACTTATATTCATCTAAAATGAGCCTTCTACATATTGGTATCGATCTTGGGGGCACCAAAATTGAATCTGTTGTACTTGATTCAAACAATCAAATTATCTTTAGAGAAAGAGTGACTACCGAAAGTCACTTAGGGGCACACCATATAATCAAGCGAATCAATTTCATTTATCAAAAAGCTTTAAAAGTAATTAACAATCAACCTCATACCTTAGGTATGGGAACACCAGGCTCTATCTCAGAAACTAATTCTGTTTTAATAAACTCAAATACTTTATGCCTTAACGGTTTACCATTAAAAGATCTCGTTCAAACAGAAATCGATCATCAAATAGAAATTGAGAATGATGCCAACTGCTTTGCCTTAGCCGAAGCAATATTAGGATCAGGGAAAAAACATTCTATGGTCTTTGGTGTAATCATGGGTACTGGCTGTGGAGGAGGATTTGTTTTTAATCAACGGCTCAGAAAGGGACCACAAAATTTATCTGGAGAGTGGGGTCATGCAGTGATTAATCCAAATGGACCACAATGTTATTGTGGTAAAAAAGGCTGCGTAGAAACTTATATATCTGGAGGAGGTTTAGAAAATAAAATAAAAGATCTCACTCAAAAAGAAATCACTTCTCGTGCATTTTTAAATCAAGCCACATATAATAAAAATGAAAAAAATATTTTAGATGAATTCTATCAATATTTTGGTTTAGCATTAAGCAATATTATTAATTCCTTTGACCCTGATGTCATTGTATTGGGTGGAGGTTTATCAAATCATCAAAATCTCTATAATAAGGGTTTAGATGAAATCTATAAAAATATATTTAACGATAAACCCCAAACACCAATTTTAAAAAATACCTTAGGTGATTCTGCGGGAGTAATAGGAGCTGCCATGTTAGGGATAAAATTAAATAAGGACCAATCATGATAATGATAACTGCTTTATATGCTTCAATCCTTGCCTTGATATATATCAAACTATCAAAAAATATTATTTCACTCAGAAGAAAACATAAGGTCTCTATAGGCCATTCCAAACACAAAGACCTTGAGCAGGCGATTCGAGCTCAAGCCAATTTTAATGAATATGTGCCAATAGGATTAATCCTATTGGCATGCCTCGAACTGAATAAAATTCACTCTATAATTGTATTTTTATTAGGTGGCTTATTACTGGTCGGGAGATTCTTACATGCCAAAGCATTTTTGAAGGATAAAATTGATGTCTCTAATAGAGTATTGAGCATGAAATTTACTTTTTGGTCAATTCGACTGATGGTAGCAATAAATATCTTCGCATTAATTGTTAAATTAATTTATTAATATCGCAAATAATTCTCATTACGACATTAATAAATTTTCTATGT
>JBBWVM010000082.1:0-29644 GCA_050256215.1 Methylophilaceae bacterium | reverse complement strand
AACCCATAGCTGATGGAATAAAATTAATGTTTAAAGAAATTATTCATCCAACTAAATCAGATAATTTTTTATTTTTGTTAGCACCAATTTTAACGATTGCACCAGCATTTGCTGCTTGGGCTGTGATTCCATTTGATGTTGGATTGGTTTTGGCCGATATTAATGCTGGTTTACTTTATGTGCTTGCGATGACCTCAGTTGCTGTTTATGGTGTGATCATTGCAGGATGGGCATCAAATTCAAAGTATGCATTTCTTGGTGGTTTAAGATCAGCCGCACAAATTGTATCCTATGAAATTGCGATGGGGTTTTCTTTGGTTGGGGTTTTAATGTGTGCTAACAGTTTAAATTTAGGTGAAATTGTCATGGGTCAGGTAGGAGGCTTAAGTCAATGGTATCTTTGGCCATTGTTCCCGCTATTTATCATATTTTTTATTAGTGCGGTAGCCGAAACTAATCGAGCTCCTTTTGATGTTGCAGAGGGTGAATCTGAAATTGTAGGCGGTTTTCATGTGGAATATTCAGGAATGGCATTTGCGATCTTTTTTTTAGCAGAATATGCCAATATGATTTTAGTATCGATGTTAACAGCTTTATTATTTTTAGGGGGTTGGCTATCTCCTGTTAATTTTATTCCAGATGGTACTCCATGGCTTTTATTAAAAGTTGCCTTATTACTTTTTTTATTTTTATGGTTTCGGGCAACCTTTCCTAGGTATAGGTATGATCAAATTATGAGATTAGGTTGGAAAATCTTTATTCCAATTACTATTATATGGATTGTATTTGTTGGATTTATGATGCAAACCCCTTATCAGGATATGTTCCATTAAAATTATGTTAAAAAAAATAAAACATTACATAAAAAGCTTAATTCTTTATGAACTGCTAGTCGGCCTATCTCTTACGGGCAGGTATTTCTTTTCACGAAAAATTACAATTCAATATCCAGAAGAGAGAACGCCTCAGTCCCCTCGATTTAGAGGGTTGCTTGCTTTAAGAAGATATCCAAATGGTGAAGAAAGGTGTATTGCATGTAAGTTATGTGAAGCAGTATGTCCGGCATTAGCAATTACTATAGAATCTGAGGAACGTGAAGATAATACTCGAAGAACAACACAATTCGATATTGACCTTACAAAATGTATTTTTTGTGGTTTTTGTGAGGAGTCATGCCCTGTGGACGCTATTGTTACAACACGTATTTTTGAGTATCACGGTGAAAAAAAAGAAGATTTGATTTATACAAAAGAGATGCTTTTGAAGGTTGGAGATACAAATGAAAAACAAATTGCATTAGATAGAGCAGAAGAGGAAAAATACAGATAATGAAATTTATTGATTTTATTTTTTATTGCTTTTCTTTCATTCTTTTATTTTCAGCTTTAAGGGTTATAACCGCCAGAAATCCTATTTATTCGGCACTTTTTTTGGTGCTTGCTTTTTTTAATGCAGCAGGAATCTGGCTATTATTACAGGCAGAATTTTTGGCAATAGCTTTAGTTTTAGTTTATGTAGGTGCTGTAATGGTTTTATTTTTATTTGTTGTGATGATGCTTGATATTAATTTAGATCAGCTTAGAAAGGGGTTTTGGGAATACTTACCAGTCGCTAGCTTTGTAGCAGTCATTATGTTTGTAGAAATAATACTTGTGTTAAATCATTCTTACTTTAATACAAAGGCACAATTTATAGCTTCAGATGTTAGTAATACGGAATTAATCGGAAAAGTTTTGTATAGTGATTACGTATTACCTTTTGAGGTTGCCTCTATCATCCTTTTAGTGGCCATAATAGCAGCTATTGCCTTGACACTTAGAGGCAAAAAAACTCATAAAGCAATTGATCCAGCAGATCAAGTTAGCGTTCAAAAAAAAGATAGATTAAGAATGGTTAAAATGAATAGCGGTGGTATGAAAAAAACAAATATCAGGAGTGGAAAGAAGTGATTACTCTTTCACATTATCTTATTCTAGCTGCTTTGTTATTTATGATTGGGATTGTTGGTATTTTTTTGAACAGAAAAAATATTATTATACTATTGATGGCAATTGAATTGATGTTGCTTGCAGTGAATATTAATTTTATTGCATTCAGTTATTTCTTAGGTGACATTGCAGGGCAAATATTTGTTTTCTTTATTTTAACTGTCGCTGCGGCAGAATCGGCTATTGGCTTAGCTATTATTATTCTTATTTTTAGGAATAATCGCTCTATAAATGTTGATGATCTTAATAAGTTGAAAGGGTAGGATGGCGTTACTTAAATTATTCTTAATTATTCCCTTTGCTCCATTAATTGCATCAATTCTAGTAGGTTTTTTTGGTAAAAAATTCCCAAAATATTTTTCTTATATGATCCCAATATCAGGCGTGAGTATTGCATTCTTAGCGTCAATTTATACACTTTATCTTACTTCGAATGGGCTTATTTTTAATGAGGCCGTGTATCAGTGGCTATTAACTGGGGATTATATTTTTGAAATTGGGTTTTTAATTGATAATTTAACGTCTCTAATGATGGTAATTGTAACCTTTATCTCTTTAATGGTTCATATATATACGATTGGGTATATGACAAATGATCCTGGGTTTAGTCGATTTTTTAGCTATATTTCTTTGTTTACTTTTGCCATGTTGATGTTAGTGATGAGTAATAATTTTTTACAATTATTTTTTGGATGGGAGGCCGTAGGTTTAGTATCTTACTTATTAATTGGTTTTTGGTTTAAAAGGCCAAAAGCAATACATGCAAATTTAAAAGCATTTATTGTTAATCGAGTAGGTGATTTTGGTCTAATTTTAGGAGTTGCATTAATTCTATTTTGGTTCGGCACACTTGACTATCATGAGGTTTTTGAAAAGCTCAATTTGTTAGAGAGCCAGAAAATTATTTTTATAGATAATTTTTCAATTTCACTGATAACTTTGATTTGTATACTATTATTTATAGGTGCAATGGGAAAATCTGCCCAGGTACCACTTCATGTTTGGTTGCCAGATTCCATGGAAGGGCCAACACCAATCTCAGCTCTTATTCATGCAGCTACGATGGTTACTGCCGGAATTTTTATGGTAGCTAGAATGTCTCCTATGTTTGAATTATCAGACACCGCTTTGTCCTTTATTACAATTATAGGAGCAATAACAGCAGTGTCTATGGGATTGTTAGGTATCGTACAAAATGATATAAAAAAAGTACTGGCATATTCTACTTTATCTCAGTTAGGGTATATGACTGTAGCGCTCGGGGTGTCTGCTTATTCTATTGCTATTTTTCATTTGGTTACACATGCATTTTTTAAAGCACTTCTTTTCCTAGCGGCTGGTTCTGTCATTATTGGTATGCATCATAATCAAGACATTAGAAATATGGGTGGGTTGAGAAAATACATGCCAATAACTTGGATTACTTTTTTAATTGGTTCATTGGCGTTAATTGGAACCCCCTTTCTTTCAGGTTTTTATTCCAAAGAGACGATTATAGAGGCAGTTAAGTTTAGTACTATTTATGGAAGTAATTTTGCCTATGTGGCTTTGCTATTGGGAGTTTTCTTTACGGCCTTGTATAGCTTTAGATTGTATTTTTTGGTTTTTCATGGCAAAGAAAAATGGCATACAGTTACAGATAAGGACGCTTCTCATGGCTTAGCTACAAATCAAGTTCCACATGAAAGTCCTAGCGTAATTACAACTCCATTAATAATTTTAGCAATCCCATCTTTGTTAGTTGGTTTTTGGATGATTGATTCACTTATATATAGTGAATTCTTTTCATCTAGTATTAAAGTTGATTTAGTAAAGCATGCAAATATTGCCATGTTATCAGATCATTATCACAGCCCTTGGGTTATGGCAATTCATAGCATTCAAACTCCTCCTTTCTGGATTGCTTTTGTAGGTGTACTTTTGGCTTGGTGGTTATTTGTAAAAAATTATTCATTTCCTATTTTGATAAAATTTCTGAACCCCGTTAAAAAAATTCTTGAAAATAATTATGGGTTTGATAATTTTAATGAAAATTATATTGCAAAGGGTGTAAGGAAATTAGGTGGTTTCTTGTGGGAATTTATCGATATGAAACTAATTGATCATAGCTTAGTAAATGGAAGTGCTCGTCTTATTAAATATTGTTCTAATGTATTTAGATCTATTCAGAGCGGTTATATTTATCACTACGCCTTTATTATGATTATAGGTTTATTTTTATTAATTACTTTTTTTGTAAGCATTTAAATGTTGACTAACTATTTTTTATCTATTGCTATTTGGACACCAATTTTTTTTGGTGTTTCGATATTATTCTTGAGTAGGAAGGCCAGTATAAAATGGATTAATTATTTTGCATTACTGGGCGGATTGGTTTCATTTATTGTAACTTTACCCATTTATCAAAACTTTGATTTTGATAAAACAGGCTTTCAGCTTCAGGAATTTTACCATTGGATTATTCCGTATCGAATTAATTATCATCTAGGTATTGATGGTTTTTCTGTTCCATTAATCTTGTTAACAAGCTTCATGACGGTGGTAATTATTATTTTTTCATGGCACTCGATTAAGAAAAATGTTGCAGGATATTACAGCACATTTTTAATACTATCTGGATTAATGATTGGTGTTTTTTCTTCACTTGATGCAATTTTGTATTATGTTTTTTGGGAGGCGATGCTAATCCCAATGTTCTTAATTATTGGTATTTGGGGAGGTCCTAATCGTATTTATGCGACCATCAAATTTTTCTTATATACAGTTTTAGGATCTTTATTGATGCTTGTCGCTTTTATTTTTCTTTACCTTGAAAGTAAAAGCTTTTCGATTATTGATTACTACCATTTACCCATATCTTTAGACATACAGTTATTTATCTTTTTTGCTTTTTTTATGGCTTTTGCTGTCAAGATACCAATGTGGCCGTTACATACTTGGTTACCCGATGCTCATGTAGAGGCTCCAACGGGCGGATCTGTTATTCTTGCTGCAATCATGTTAAAGCTTGGAGGATATAGTTTTATTAGATTTGCAATGCCAATTGCTCCAGATGCCGCTATTCTTTTAAGGCCAATGATGATTAGTTTGTCGCTTATTGCGATTGTATATATTGCAATCATTACATTAATTCAAAAGGATATGAAAAAACTAATTGCGTATTCCTCTATTTCTCATATGGGATTTGTGACATTAGGACTCTTTTTGATGACACCTATAGGTGTTGAGGGTGGTTATATTCAAATGATTTCACATGGATTTATCTCTGCTGCATTGTTTTTATGTGTTGGTATTCTTTATGAACAAACACATTCTAGAGAAATTGATCATTATGGCGGGGTAATTAATAAGATGCCTTTATTTACTGCTTTTGCTGTTTTTTTTGCTTTGGCAAACTCTGGGTTACCAGGAACATCAGGATTTGTAGGTGAGTTTATGGTAATCATGGGCGCGATGCAAGAAAACTTCTGGGTGGCATTTATTGCAGCATTAACTTTAGTTTTGGGAGCGGCTTATTCTTTATGGATGATAAAGAGAGTTTTTTATGGGGAGGTAATAAATCAGAGCGTTTCTCAATTAAAAGAAATTGGAGTAAGGCAATTTTTTATTTTGTTAAGCTTGGCTATGTTGGTATTAGTGGTTGGAGTTTATCCAAAAATAATTTCAGATATTACCAATGTCTCTGTTGAGCACTTTGTTCAATTTATAAACCTCACAAAAATACCTACTTCATGATAAATTTATTTCAACAATTATTTTTAATATTACCTGAAATTATTTTAGCCACTATGGCTATGGTAATTTTAATTTTAGATCTCTTTTTAAAAGATAAGAGACGATATTTTATTTATGTTCTATCCCAACTAACTTTATTGGTTATTGGAATCTTGATTGTAATGAATAGACCCACTACGCCACAATTTGCCTTTAGTCATATGTTTGTTAGCGATAGCTTGGCGTTTTATCTTAAGTTAATGAGCTGTATCAGTCTCTCCGTCGTGTTTCTTTATAGTCGAAGTTATTTAATCTCAAAAAACTTATTAACGGGTGAGTACTTTAGTTTGTCTTTGTTTGCTTTATTGGGAATGTTGTTGATGATTTCAAGTAATAATCTTTTGTTGATGTATATGGGTTTAGAGTTACTTTCATTATCTTTGTACACATTAGTAGCCCTTAATAGGGATGACCCAAATGCAACAGAAGCAGCAATGAAATATTTTGTTTTGGGAGCATTAGCATCTGGACTGTTGCTGTATGGAATGTCTATGCTCTACGGTCTTTCCGGTTCTTTAGATATTATGACTATTGCTTCTACAATTAGCCAAAATACATTGGACCCCTCTATTTTAACCTTTGGATTGGTGTTTGTTGTTGTTGGTATTGCTTTTAAATTAGGAGCGGTACCTTTTCAGATGTGGGTTCCAGATATTTACCAGGGGGCAACAACTCCAATTACCATGATGATAAGTTCGGTACCTAAATTCGCTGCCGTCGCCATGCTTATTCGTTTTTTATTTCAAGGTTTAGATTCTTTAGCTCCAGATTGGGAGCAAATGTTGCTTATTATGGCTATATTATCAATGGCCATTGGGAATATAACTGCTATTGCGCAAACAAATATTAAAAGAATGTTAGCGTATTCCACAATCTCTCATGTTGGTTTTATTCTTTTAGGCTGCGTGAGTGGCTCGGTAAGTGGTGTATCCTCTGTGTTATTTTATGTGACATGTTATGTATTAATGACTTTGGCAGCATTTGGTATTATTGTGGCCTTATCAACAGATAATAAGAATATAGAATTAATAGAAGACTTAAAAGGATTAAGTAAAAGACAGCCTTGGGTGGCAGCACTAATGATGATTACAATATTAAGCTTAGCTGGAATTCCTCCTACGGTAGGATTTTATGCTAAATTTTCCGTGCTTCAAGCAGTTGTGTCTGGAGGGATGGTATGGCCTGCAGTTGTAGCTGTGTTAATGACAATGATTGGAATGTTTTATTATCTTAGAATTATTAAATTAATGTATTTTGATGAGCCTAAAATCACTTCAAGTTTCATTGTAGCTCCAGGTTTTTTATGGGCATTAACAATAAATACAGGGGGAATATTAGTTCTGGGAATTATGCCTCAAGCATTAATGAATGTAGCAGCATTATCTGCCACCATGAGTCTTTAGCATGTTAGGTTGGTTAATAATTTTATTATCAATCGTTGTGGCTAATTTACCTTGGTTAACTGATTCATTTTTTTTATGTTTTTCTCTCAAGAAAAAGAAAAGTATTTTGGTGACTTTGATTGAGCTTATTATTTTTTATTTCATAATTGGAAGTATTTTATTGCTCATTGAGTACCAGGTTATTGGGAATATACATAATCAGGATTGGGAATTTTATGCAGTGACATTTATCTTATTTGTTGTTTTTTCATTCCCTGGTTTTATTTATAAAATCATCTGGAAGTAAAATCTATAATTGATTCAATAAGTTCACTAGTATAGAATGGCCCGTTAGTTATGTTATAGGCGCGTAGCTCAGTTGGTTAGAGCACCACATTGACATTGTGGGGGTCGTTGGTTCAAATCCAATCGCGCCTACCATTAAAGTGATCAGCCCCTATCCTGATTTGCTAAAACCTTATAAAATAAACAATTTTGAAATAACATTATTTATGCCAGATATAAAACTCCCAGACGGATCAATCAGAAAATACAGTAAAGGCATAACTGTTGCTGAGGTAGCAATGGATATTGGCGAGGGGCTTGCTAGGGCTGCGTTGGCCGGTCGTATTGGCGATCAATTAGTTGATCTAAACTATGAGATTTCTAGTAATAGTGATCTTGCAATAATTACTGCAAAAACTCCTGAAGGCCTTGAGATTATCAGGCATTCAACTGCGCACTTACTTGCACATTCAGTTAAAGAATTGTTTCCAGAAGCGCAAGTAACAATAGGTCCTGTAATTGATAATGGTTTTTATTATGATTTTTCATATAAAAGACCTTTTACACCAGAAGATCTTGTATTAATTGAGAAAAAAATGTCTGAGCTTGCAAAAAAAGATATTCCGATAACGCGAAAAATACTTCCACGGGATAAGGCGATTAATTTTTTTAAATCTGTTGGTGAGGATTATAAAGCTGAAATTATTGAATCAATACCAAATAATGAATTGATTTCTCTTTATACTGAAGATAATTTTACCGACCTTTGTCGGGGCCCTCATGTTCCATCAACAGGTAAGTTGAAAGTATTTAAGTTGATGAAAGTAGCCGGTGCTTATTGGCGAGGTGATTCGAATAACGAAATGCTTCAAAGAATTTATGGGACGGCTTGGGCGAATAAAGATGAGCTTGCGACTTATTTATTTCAACTAGAAGAAGCTGATAAAAGAGACCATCGTAAATTAGGGAAGCAATTAAATTTATTTCACATGCAGGATAATGTTCCTGGAATGGTTTTTTGGCACTCAAAAGGATGGGCTATTTGGTTAGAAATCGAGAAATATCTACGTCAGATGTTTCAGGACTATGGGTATCAAGAGATTAAAACTCCAACCGTACTTGATAAAGGCCTCTGGGAAAGTTCAGGTCATTGGGAAAATTATCAAGAACACATGTTCACCACCTCCTCAGAAAATAGGGAATATGCTGTTAAGCCAATGAATTGTCCAGGACATGTACAAATTTTTAATAATAATTTACATAGTTATCGCGACCTACCTCTAAGGTTGGCTGAATTTGGTTCATGTCATAGAAACGAACCTTCTGGAGCCCTGCATGGGTTAATGCGCGTTAGAGCGTTTACCCAGGATGATGCCCATATTTTTTGTACCAATGATCAAATTAAAGATGAGGTTAAAGCTTTTAGTGACATGCTTTATAAGGTTTATGATGATTTTGGGTTTAAGGATATTTTGGTTATTTTATCAACTAGGCCTGAAAAGCGAGTGGGATTAGATGAGACATGGGATAAAGCTGAAGAGGCCCTTGAAAAAGCTCTTAAAGAAACTGGTATTGATTATGGTATTCAGGCAGGTGAAGGGGCATTTTATGGTCCAAAAATTGACTATACACTTAAAGATAGCTTAGGACGTTTATGGCAGTGCGGTACAATTCAATTAGATTTTAATTTGCCTGAAAGGTTGGGCGCTGAATACATAGCAGAGGATAATAGTCGTAAATATCCAGTTATGCTTCATAGGGCTATTGTGGGATCTATGGAAAGATTTATTGGCATTTTGATTGAGCATTATGCTGGATCTATGCCAGCTTGGCTCGCACCAATACAAACCGTTGTTATTAATATTTCTGATGTCCATGCTAGCTATGCCAAAGAAGTTATTGAAATTCTTAAGAAAAATGACATTAGATGTGAATCAGACTTGAGAAATGAGAAGATTACCTATAAAATACGCGAACATAGCATTCAGCGAACACCATACTTAATTGTTGTTGGTGATCGGGAAGAAAAAACAAGACAGGTTGCCGTACGTACTCAGAAAGGTGAAGACCTTGGGTCAATGACTATTGATGCTTTTATCAAATATCTTAAAAATGATATTAATTCTAAGGGTTTGATTTAGTTAAATTACGCGACTTAAATTTTTTTAAAATAGGGGATTTACTATAGCTTTAGATAAAAATATTCGAATTAATAGTGATATTACGGCGCAAGAAATTCGTTTAGTAGGTGTTGATGGAGAGCCTATAGGTATAGTTTCATTAGAACAAGCTTTTGCAAAAGCAGAGGAACAAGAGACTGATTTAGTTGAAATTGCTCCTAAAGCATTACCCCCAGTTTGTCGTTTGATGGATTTTGGTAAGTATAAATATGCGCAAAGCAAGCAAATGCATGCTGCTCGTATGAAACAAAAAAATGTTCAGGTTAAAGAGGTTAAATTTAGACCTGGGACAGATGAAGGTGATTATAACGTTAAGCTACGTAATCTTATTCGTTTTCTTGGTGATGGTGATAAAGCTAAAGTTACATTGAGATTTAGAGGGAGAGAAATTGCACACCAACGACTTGGATTAGCACTTTTAAAAAGAGTTGAAGCAGACTTGGCGGAATATGCGGCTGTTGAGCAGTTTCCTAAAATGGAAGGTCGGCAGATGGTAATGGTACTTCAGCCTTATAAAAAACCTAAGTCTAAATCTAAAGTTAAAGCAGTAGAGGTAAAAAAAGAAAAAGCAGTATAAGAGCAATTAAAAACCAGAGTGATAAGGCCCAAGGGCATGCCGATGCACTCATTACAAAAGGAGAACGAAATGCCAAAAATGAAAACTAAAAGCGGGGCAAAAAAACGCTTTAAATTTCTGGGAAGTGGCTTAATTAAGCGCACAAAATCTCATTTACAACACATCCTCACCAAGAAGACAACTAAGCAAAAAAGAAATCTTCGTGGTACCACAATCATTTCATCTACTGATGCGAAGCGTGTTCGCTCAATGATGCCAACAAGATAGAGAGGAAAAGAGATGCCTAGAGTAAAACGTGGCGTAACCGCCAGAGCAAAACATAAAAAAGTATTAGCTGCAGCCAAAGGTTTTCGAGGAAGAAGGAAAAATGTTTATCGCATAGCAAAGCAGGCGGTAATGAAAGCTGGGCAATATGCATATCGAGATCGTAGACAAAAAAAACGTCAATTCAGAGTGCTTTGGATTGCACGTATTAATGCAGGAGCAAGAGAATGTGGTTTAACGTACAGTCGGTTTATGAATGGTTTAAAAAAAGCTTCGGTTGAAGTGGATAGAAAAGTATTAGCGGATATGGCTATTTTTGACAAACCTGCTTTTCAAAAATTTGTTGAAATTGCTAAATCTAGCCTTGGAACTACATAATTGTAGTTTTTTTAAAAAAGGGGGCTAATGAGCCTCCTTTTTTATTAGAATAGACTTATGGATCATTTAAAAAAATTAATCAATCAAGCTCAAGAAGATTTTTTAGAATGTAGTACTTTATCTGAGTTGGATCATATTAAATCTAAATACTTAGGTAAACAGGGTCCGTTATCAGAGGCTATGAAAGGGCTTTCAATACTTCCGAAAGAAGATAAGCCAAAGGTGGGCGCTTTTATTAACAATATAAAGCAGTCTATTGAAAAAATTCTTAATGACCGCAAAACTGAAATTCAATTTTCTGAATTATTCTCACAATTACAAAATGAAAAAATTGATGTTACCTTGCCAGGCAGAAAGCAAAATAAAGGAACATTGCATCCTATTACTCATACAATGACAAGAATTGAATCTATTTTTCATTCTATCGGTTTCGAGGTAGCGACTGGTCCTGAAATTGAAAATGATTACCACAATTTTAGCGCATTAAATATTCCTGAATCCCACCCAGCTAGGGCAATGCATGATACTTTTTATATTGATAAAAAACATGTATTAAGAACACATACCTCTCCTGTACAGGTAAGGTATATGAAAAAAAATAAGCCCCCTTTGAGAGTAATTTCACCTGGTAGAGTATATCGAGTAGATTCTGATGCAACGCATTCTCCAATGTTCCATCAGGTCGAAGGATTGTGGGTTGATAAAGATGTTAGTTTTGCTAATTTAAAAGGTGTTGTTCAAGATTTTTTACAACAGTTCTTTGAGGATGATGCACTTACAATTCGATTTAGACCGTCATTTTTCCCGTTTACTGAGCCTTCTGCTGAAATAGATATGAGTTGGAATGATGGTTGGTTAGAGATTGGTGGGTGTGGAATGGTTCATCCGGAGGTGCTTACTCAAGTAAAAATTAATCCTGATCGATTTCAAGGTTTTGCTTTTGGCCTTGGAGTTGAACGATTAACTATGTTGAAGTATGGGATTAATGACCTTAGACTCTTTTTTAATCATGATCTTCGTTTTCTTAAGCAATTTGAGGTCTAGTCATGCAATTTTCTAAAAAATGGTTAAGTACATATCTCGATGGTGATCTTAATCAAATTAATTTAAGCGACATATTAACTTCAGCGGGCTTAGAAGTTGAGAATGTTCAAGATTTATCTGTACTATCAGATTTGGTTGTTGTTGGTGAAATCACTAAGCTTGTGAAGCACCCTGATGCTGATCGATTAAATATTTGTACAGTTGACATAGGTGAAATCAATTCGTTGCAAATTGTTTGTGGTGCACCTAATGCTCGCGTTGGCATAAAAGTTCCTTGTGCTAAAGTCGGCGCAAAGTTATCAGCATTTGAAATTAAGAAGGCGAAATTACGAGGAGTAGAGTCATTAGGGATGCTTTGTTCAGCTAAAGAAATTGGCTTGACACAAGATAGTGATGGATTGTTGGAGTTAGCTGCTAGTACTAAAGTGGGCACAAAAGTAATTGATAGTTTATCGCTTGACGATAGCATTTATACTTTATCACTTACCCCTAATCGAGCTGATTGTTTAAGTATGATGGGAATAGCACGAGAGGTAGCAGCTCTAACCTCTATGACTTTAAAATTACCAGACTCGAATAAGTTGAATAACTTGGATACTTTGAATCAGGAAGTTATTGTAAAAGATAAGGTAGCATGTCCGCGTTATTGTGGTCGTCAAATAAAAGGGATTAATAATCAAGTTAGAATACCTAACCAAATTAAAAATTATTTAGAGCGAGCCGGCATTGGTTCAATTAATCCAGTAGTTGATATAACTAATTTTGTTTTGTTGGAATTTGGTCAGCCACTTCATGCTTTTGATCAGAAAAAAATATATGGTTCTATTCAAATTCGCCAGGCAGTTAAAGGTGAAAAATTAATTTTACTTGATGAGCAAGAAATTAATTTTGTGGGAGGAGAGTTGGTTATTGCTGATAGCAAGAAACCTTTGGCGCTAGCAGGAATTATGGGAGGGCTTGAATCATCGATTAATGAAAATACAAATGAAGTATTTTTAGAGGGTGCTTATTTTGACCCAGTAAGCATATCTGGTAGAGCTAGATCCTTTGGGTTAAATACGGACTCGTCTCATCGTTTTGAGAGAGGCGTTGATTATTTAAATATAACAAATGCATTGGATCGAGCAACTCAGTTAATTATTGAGCTTTGTGGTGGTAGCGCTTCTGAGATAATTGATTTATCTTATAATTTACCAACTAGACCTACAATTAGTTTAAGGACTGAAAAAGTATCCTCAATTATGGGCACTATCATCTCTAAGGATGAAATTGAACAAATACTGATAAAACTTTTATTACCTTATGAAAAAGAAAAGAATATTTTTAAGGTGACACCTCCTAGTTATAGATTTGATTTAAAAATAGAAGAAGATTTAATTGAGGAAGTAATTCGTATATATGGATATGACAATATCCCAGCAATTACTCCAATGGCCTTATCAAAAATGTTAAGTCACCCCGCACAACTTAGAACTAAAAATGATATTAAGTTTTCCTTAGCAAATTTGGGGTACAACGAAATTGTAAGCTATAGTTTTATTGATAAAGCAACTGAGGAAAATTTTCATGCTAATAAAAATGTAATTGAACTTAAAAATCCAATTGCTTCTCAAATGAATGTGATGCGATCTAAAATATGGGGAAGCCATGTTGAAGCATTAATTTACAATTTAAATAGATCACAAACTCAGGTGAGATTGTTTGAGATTGCCGCAACATACTTAAAATTAAAAGAGGAATTTTTAGAACAAGAAGTACTTTCCGGTTTAGTTTATGGAACAAAAAATCCAGAACAGTGGGGTGAGAAAGAAGAAGAGATTGATTTTTATGATATAAAAGGTGATATTGAGAGTTTTTCAAGTAATACATTAAGGTTTATAACTCCAAAATCTAAAGTTCCAGGAGCTTTGCATCCTGGTCAGGTAGCGCAAATATTAATGAAGAATGAACCTCAGGGTTGGTTAGGGCAATTACATCCAATTTGGCAACAAAAATATAATTTACCTGGGAAGGTTTACTTATTTGAATTATCACTTAAGGCATTGATGAACAATACAAAGATAAATTTTAAGTTGCCATCAAAATTTTTATCAATAAGACGTGATATTGCAGTTATTGTTGATCATAGTATTGCTGTTGAAGAGATCATTAATGAGGTAAAAAAGGCAGGTATTGTTAAACTTGATGAATTCTATCCATTTGATATTTACGAAGGTAACGGTATAGAAAAAGGTAAAAAAAGCATTGCATTTCTGATACTTATGCAAGATACTTGTAAAACACTTGAAGATAAAGAGGTGGCTAATATTGTCAATCAGGTGCTATCTGTATTGCAAGATAAATTTAAGGCACAACTTCGCTAGATTTATACATTTTAATTTGAGGGTTTGTTATGACATTAACAAAAGCGGAATTATCTGAGCTTTTATTTGAGAAGGTTGGTCTTAATAAAACTGAAGCCAAAGAAATGGTAGAGGGTTTTTTTGAAGAGATTCGTCTTGCTCTTGAAAAGGGTGAGAGCGTAAAGCTATCAGGTTTTGGTAAATTTGAAATTAGAGAGAAATCAGAGCGTCCAGGAAGAAACCCAAAAACCGGGGAAGAGATCCCGATTAAAGCTCGACGAGTTGTAACCTTTCATTCAAGTCAGAAATTAAAAACAAGCGTAGAAGAGATATCACCTGGAAATCAAACATAAAAAAGCATTGCCCCCTATCCCTGCCAAACGTTATTTTACAATTGGTGAGGTTAGTATACTTTGTGATTTAAAATCTCATGTATTAAGATATTGGGAGCAAGAGTTTCCTCAGCTTAAATCAGTAAAGCGACGTAACAATAGGAGATATTATCAGCAAGAAGAAATATTATTGATCCGTAAGATTAGAGAGTTATTGTATTTTGAAGGGTTTACGATTCAAGGTGCAAAGGCAAAATTATCTGATCGAAAATTTGTTAAAGAAGCAACCTCAGAAAAGGCTATCCAAAAAGCTCAAGCTGAGCTTCCTCTGTCATTAGATGATGCTACATCCAATACACCTAATAATCTTAGTAACTTTAAGAGTCATTTAGACGAAATTTTAAAAATATTACAATAAAAATTTAATTCGGGGCGTAGCGCAGTCTGGTAGCGTACTTGTCTGGGGGACAAGGGGTCGTGAGTTCGAATCTCACCGTTCCGACCAATTAAATCAAGGCTTAACTATAATCATATTGAAAAAATAACAATATTATCTTTAAGAATATAATTATTTATTTATAAGTTAAAGATTCCAAAAGATTCCTTTTTGTTTTGGGGTTGTTATGAATTTTATGGAGGGGTCTGGATAAATGCTCTTTATTAGGAGCGCCTTATTCAAGTAGACATTATGTTTAATTTCCAAAACTTAGAGAAAGTCGCAATAAAAATCTATATTCCCCAACGAAAGGTAGGGGTATGAACAGGACTATCCCAGTGTTTTTTTATTTCAGCATCTAATAAACACAATGTGATGGATGCCCCAGCCATATCAAGTGCTGTTGTAAAATTACCAACCAATGAGCGAGCAATCTTAATATTTTTCTTATTAAGAATTTTGGCTGCGGCCTTATAAAGGAGATAGAGCTCCATTAAAGGCGTTGCTGAAAAACCATTGATTAATAATAAAACCTCATTGTTAGATTTTAATTCCATATTTTTATTTTTAAAACCATCAAGAATAGCTGTCATCATATCTTGTACTATTAAATCAGCCTCTTTCATAGATTCTCTTCGCCTCCCTGGCTCTCCATGAATACCAACTCCCATTTCAATTTCATTATCATTGATATCAAAAGTTGGTTTCCCAGCCGCTGGGATAGTGCAACTGGTTAGGGCTACACCCATACTGCAACAACGTTCATTAACTTTATCTCCTAAGTTCTTACAAGTATCTAAATCAGCACCTGCTTGAGCAGCACTTCCCACCACTTTTTCTACAATAACAGTACCAGCGACACCTCTTTTCCCAGTGGTATAACTTGAATTAATAACAGCTACATCATCATTGGTCAGCACTGTTTTATTATTAATTGATAACATTTCAGAGGCCATTTCAAAATTCATAATGTCGCCAGAATAATTTTTTACTATAAATAGAATACCTTTGTTAGTTTGGAAAGAATCTGCTGCTGCTATCATTTGATCGGGAGTGGGGGAGGTAAATACATGACCTGGACAGGCAGCATCCAACATACCATAGCCAATAAAGCCAGTATGTAGAGGTTCATGCCCTGAGCCACCACCAGAGATCAGAATCACTTTATCATTATTAATTTGTTTACGAGTGAGAAAATTGGGATCTAAATTTAAAGACACTAAATCACTATGTGCCTGCGCAAATCCAGTTAAACTCTCAGTAAGTAAATTATCCACTTTATTTATGAATTTTTTCATAATCTTTTTTTTTATTAATCATCTTGCAAACTACATCAATCATTAATTGACAGCTTTTTGCTCCTGGGTCGATATGCCCTAGAGCTCGACCCCCTAAGCTTGATGAACGTCCTTTTGTAGGCATAAGATTTTTGGTGCTTAACATTCCTTTTTTAGCTTCTATTGAAAGTTGTTCTGCAATGAGCTTGATTTCAACATTACTTTTCGCTAACGCTAAAAATTTTTCTGAGACAGGAATTAAAACATCAAGCATTGTTTTTTCTCCTAGATTAGATTTTCCTCGATGCATAATGGCTTTAACTCCCTGATCAAATCCTTGACTAATGTGTATGTAGCTACTATGACCATTAATTTTAATATATTTTGAAAGATCGATAAAAAAGCTTGCAAAAAGAGGGCCTGATGCCCCACCAACAGTGGATAATAATTTTATACCAATTCTTTGAAAGATATCTTCAGAAGTCATAGGCTCCAATTCAGCTTGCATAGATTGAATGGCTACGCAACCTCTCTTCAAATTAATATAATGATCTCCATCACCAATAGCTCTATCTAATGGTTCTATCTCATTTTCATGAGTTAATACCATTTGTGTAATTTCATTAATACACTCAAGAATAAAACTAGATTTCATCATCTTCTTAGAATGTTTATTTGTCAGTTACCAGACTTTCGATCACTATGACCTAATGATCTTTCAGGATCAACTATATCCCTTATTCTTTGTTTCATTAACTTAACGTCAATAAACCCACCTTCATCTTTTCTTGAAAAAATAATTTTCTTTTCACACTGAATTTCAAATCTGCCTCCGTCAGCAGGAATTAAATTTACGGAGTTTATATTTTCTTTAAAGGTGGTGATGAATTCTTGTGCTAACCAAGTTGCTCGCATTAACCAGCCACAGCTGGTACAGAAATAAATAGTGATTGTGTATTTTTTCATATTTAATTGGATTTTAGTATTTTTTATAAAATAGTTTAAGGTACGAAATTATTATCTAGGTATTTCAATAATAGTACATCTAACTAATTTATTTTAATCTATTTTTTAAATTTTTACCGTTGTTATTGTAATGAGAATGATTCTCATTTACAATGAATGACTCTCATTTTTGACTATAAGTAAATGGAATTAAAAGTAGATAAACTAAAAGGAAAAGTGTTGAAAGCAAATAAAATCTTAATGACAAGTATTTTGTTAGCAATGACTGGGGGAGTTCAAGCCGCAGTACCAAGTAACGAAGAAATTTTCCAAATGATACAAGAATTAAGACGGGAGATTGTGGAGCTTAAAGCTGAGAATAATAAGCTTAGAGGGACCGTAGAAGAGGTTACTGTTGCTACGGATGAGGCCATTAAAGCGCAAATTAAGTTATCTAATAAATCAATAATTGGTGGTTATGGTGAGCTTCATGGTAATTGGTTAAATGATCAAAAAGGGAGTAGTGATACAGATAAAATAGATTTTCATCGTTTTGTATTGTTTTATGGCCATGAATTTACAGATAAATTAAGATTTTTCTCTGAATTAGAGTTAGAGCATAGTGTTTCAGGAGAAAGTAAAACCGGGGAGATTGAACTTGAACAGGCTTACCTTGAATATGATATCTCCGATAAGACATCTTTAACAGCTGGACTTTTTCTTATACCAGTAGGTATTTTAAATGAGACTCATGAGCCTGCAACCCTTTATGGTGTAGAGCACAATAATGTCGAAAAAAATATTGTGCCTACGACATGGTGGGAGGGTGGAGCAATGATGACTACTCAAATTGCAGATGGCTTAGATTTAAACTTTGCTGTAACAAGCGGCCTAAAATCTACTAGTAATTATAAGCCAAGAGATGGTAGGCAGAAGGTAGGAAATGCAACTGCTAAAAAGTTGGCTTACACTACAAGAATAAAGTATACAGCGGTCCCGGGCTTTGAATTGGCTGGCACAATAAATTATCAAGATGATTATAGTCAAGATTCACTTGCTGATGTGGGATCGGCGATATTATATGAAATGCATGCTGTAATTAAGAGAGATGATTTTTCTTTGCGAGCACTTTATGCTGAGTGGGATATTGAAGGAAGTGGTCCTGAGGGAGTTGGTCGTGATGAGCAATTTGGTTTCTATGTTGAGCCATCGTATAAATTTACAATGCTTGGTGAGCACTTAGGAATTTTTGGTCGTTATAGCCTATGGGATAATAATGCTGGCAGCGGTTCTACATCTGATACCGAGTATCAGCAATATGATATCGGTGTGAATTGGTGGATACATAAAGATGTTGTATTTAAAGTGGATTATCAAGACCAGTTAGTCGGGGCGGGTATCACTAAAGAGCTTGATGGAATTAATGTTGGATTGGGTTATGCATTCTAAGGAAATGTTTGATAATTAATAAAATTTATTTCCAAATTACCGGGATGGTAATGCTATTTTTTATAGTGTTATCACCCCTATTCGCTCGAGGTATTTATCAATCTGACAAGGATTTTTTATTAGAAGTTTTTTTAAATAATGTACCGAAAAGTAATGCTATATTTTTAACGGGTGACCTACGTAAATCTGTAGAAACAATCTTGGGGCACCCGTATGCATCAATTAGGATTCGTTATTGGCGCCAAGAAGGGAGAAGCGCTTGGATTCTCGAGGAGGTTGGTAAGATGGAGCCTATTACTTTTGGGATTGTGATTAAGGATAACAAGATTGAGAAAATCAAGGTCCTTGCTTTTAGAGAAAGGCGGGGGTCGGAGATAAGATATATGGCATTTACTCAACAGTTTGTGGGTGCGACACTTGAAGGTAATAAACTTAATAAAAATATTGATGGTATTTCTGGCGCTACCTTATCTGTTTGGGCAATGAAATCAATAGCGAAGCTTTCACTATATTTAGATCAGTATATTAATAAAGTAAATGAAAAAAATTAGAATCACAAAAAAGTCTATTAATCGCATTCATCGACTAACTGGGCTATTTGTTTGTTTGTTTTTAATACATTTAGCCATTACTGGAATGTTATTAAACCATAGCGAAGATTTGAATTTGGATGAGTCGTATTTGTCTGGGAGGTGGTTATTAGATCAGTATAACTTATCCGTTCCAGAAGCAGAGGAAGTGTTTGTTATAGATGATCTAGTTATTTCAAAATATGGCCCGCAAGTTTTTTTAGAGGCAACCCCAGTTTTTAAATCGAATAATCCTATACTTGGTGCGATTAAAAATAATGGAATTATCATTTTAGCTTTTCAAGATCGGTTGGTGCTATTAACATTGAACGGTACCCTGATTGAGAAGATGGGACAAGAAGCAGGGGTACCGCCATTTATTAACAAGATTGGGATACTAAAAGATAATATTTATATTAATGCAGACGATCAATTATGGAAGGGGAATTATTCTATGGAAAATTGGAGTTTGACAAAAAATACAGATATTAACTGGAGTCAACAGAGAATAATGCCAGAGAAAAGTCAGAAGGCTTTGAAGCAATATTTCACTGGCCAAGGGGTAAGCCTTGAACAGTTTATTTTAGATCTTCATAACGGTAAAATAATTCAGTATTTCGGAAAAGAATTGCTAGATATTGTTGGCTTGTTGTTATTAATACTTTCAGTGTCTGGTTTTTGGATTTGGCTTAAAAGAAGACCTTAATATCATTTAAATACTTTATGGCTGATTACTTCAATTTTTTTTAATCGATTGATTAGAATAAAAACATCATTTAGTTTATTGTTGTAATTAATGACTGCCAGGAAAATAATTTTATCATTGTGTTTTGTAGTGAGCCTTGTTGGGGCTGATGAGCAATCATTTAAAGAATTTACAACTCAGAATTATTTTGCTCAAATTAAGGATGATGCCTTAAGTTTAAGAGTTGTTTGTAGAAAAAACTATGACGATGATGATAAAAAAAAATACTATGAATTGATTTTCTATAACGGAAAAAAAAATGTATTTGATTTAAACAAACATTTTCGAGCTTATCAAGTAGGCCATAGGAACCTCAAGACCCCTTTTTACTCTTTTACAGTATGGAATTGGTTTCAGGCACTTGCAATAAAGAGTAAAAAAGAAACATTTATTACAACCACTGAACAAAACACCATGAGACGTAGTGAAATTATTCCTCCAGAGTTAGTAAGTGCAATAATTTACTCAGCTCAATTTGATATTTTTTTTCATTACTTAAAAGACAATACTAAAAGCACTGGATCCTTTAAGGTTTCTAATCCGAAAGTATTACGTAATTGCTTTCTATAAATTATTTTAATGTATTAGGATTTTGCTGTTGAGATATTTTTCCATATTATAATTGAATTTATAGGTAAACCATTGAGGGAGTTATGATTTCTAAATTTAGTAGGCAATTTTTTTGGTTATTTTTCATTATTGGAATATTACTATCGATTTTTTTATGGGCGAATGAGTATTTTCTTCATCAGATTTCTGTAGAAGAGTATGATCGTCAGCAAAATATGTGTGTGCAATCAGGGCACCATTGTGAGATTAATCGTTTAATTCATATGGGTAGCGATAAGCTGAATGCTAATCAGAACAAGATAATAGAATTACATGAAATTATTAGTAATTACGAATTGTATCTTAAACAGACTTTAATAACTTTTTTAGTATTAATGTTGATAGGAATCGTCCCTGGGTGTATTGACGTTTATAAGGGAATTTATTCTAAAATAAAATCTTAGAAGATGAATTGATTAAATTTTGATTGTTTTAAGGAAAATTTGACCTTTGGTATCTGTAGCCGACATTGTTATTTCACCAGCGCTGTCAGATGAAAAATTAAATTTTAAATAAGGGTCTTGGCTAATACTAATCTAATTTTCTGCTATTAAGATTATTTTGTCTTTGAATTTATATTGTATTTTTTCCACAATCCATTTAGGTACAAACCAACCATTAATTGAGTCTCTTTGTAATCCTGTAAAATTTGGGTGCTTAATTCTTGATGTAATGAATTGGTCTTTATGTTTTATCAAAATTTTCCCTAAATCTCTAGTTAATTCTGGATCTTGGCTATCCATATAACCACTACATCCTCCTGAAGCTCTGATTGCAATTTTACTCATATAAAGATGGCTATTGTTATCTTCAGCAATTACACGAACAAAAGAATCCATTTCCATTCTGATTCGAGTAAATAAATTAAGATTTTGGGTCTGATTGCTTAAATGATAGGTGGCTACATGCTGGGTTGGATTAGCATCTATAATTAAAGTTATTGTTTTAATATAAACATCTTTATTTGAAGTCAGTTGTATGTTGATTGGCACTTGGGCACCACTAGATGCTCTTTTTGGCCCACTAATTTTAAGAAAATCAACCTCAGTAATTGGACGATCTTTAAACATTCTTGCGTGAAGATAAGGCCATAAATCTGGATTAACATCTGCTTTAGCAATTATTGAGATGCTAATTAAGATCATGATTATGAATAAATTTTTGATTTTCATTGCGATATTATAGACTCAATAATTTAAATTATTTAAATTATTTAAATTATTTAAATTATTGAAGGAGTATTTATGATTAAAGCCTTTTTTTTAATACTATTGCTAGTTTCTTACGAGGCATTATCTGCAAATATAGAATTAACTGATGTTGAAAATGGTGAGCCTCAGGCTCAATATATTTATGCTTCAAGCTTACTTAAAAGTGATTCTTCAAAAGCCAAGCATTGGTTTACGATCGCAGCACTTCAAAATCATCTAAAAAGCGCTGATTGGATTAAGTACAATACTCAATATTATGAGGATCCATTATTATTTGTTTTAATCTCAACTTATGAAAATCAAAAACAAAAGCTAATTAATTTAAATTTATCTAAAGAAACTAGAAAAGAAAAATTAAAACAATTACGTGATTTAGGTAATCGAGGGGATATTGATACACAATATTTGATGTGGTGTTTATATGTAAATGATTTGGGTATATCAAAGGCCGAGGCATATACTTGGTTAAAGCAAGCTGCTGGGAATGGCCATCCGCGTGCATTATTTAGTTTAGGACTTTTATATCATTACGGATATATTGTACCTAAAGAGCCAAAAAGGACTATTCGATTGATGAAACAGTCATATTTGGCGGGATTTGATTTAGCCCAAGCATTTTTAATACATATTCAAGTAAGTTTTGATTAAGTTTTCTAATGATTTTACTTAGACTATGTTCATGTTCTTCATCATATTAGATTTTATCTATAGGTATATTATGAATTGGTAAATCTCAAATTGAACTCTTGTAATCACTTGTGATTACATCTTCAATGATCTGCTTTATGTTTAATGAAATTTTATTTAACATAAAAGGAGAAATACTATGTGGACTAAACCAACAGCTACAGAAATGCGTTTTGGTTTTGAAGTAACTATGTATGTAATGAACAAGTAATTTATTATTTGTTCTATAAAAAAAGCCCGATTTCATATCGGGTTTTTTTTTATTTAATTTACAATGAGCCAATGAAAATATTTTTAATATTACTGATGACTATTTTACCGACAAAAGCATTTGCGGATTGGTTGTTAGTTTATGAAGATCAAAAAAAAGAAATTTTTATTGATCTTGAAAATCTAAGGTTTTATAAAGATAAAGTTAGATTGTGGCTTTTGGAAGATTACAAAGAAATGCAATATATAAAGAAAATTCAATATTTTTCGGTAAAAAGCTTCAATGAATTTGATTGTGGTATAAAAAAAAAGAGAATACTTGCATATTCTCTGTATGAAAAAAAAATGGCAAAGGGAAAGGTTATTTTCTCTAAAGGTCGTCCTTTTAAGTGGTCTAAGGTTGAGCCATCCACAATTAATTCAGTCTATATGAATTTAGGTTGTGATGGACTTGAAGCTAATAAGCAGTCACCGTAAACTTAAGGAAATCACTATAAAAGCACTACTTCCTATTTATTCTTACTGCCTAGCTTAGTTAAATTATTTTAATTAGGCCATTTTTTTCAAAATGTTATTTGATCTTCATTTAAATATTTTTTTAAAATTGTTCTAAATTGATCTTGTATTTTTGCTAAATATTTCTCAGAGTCTGCTTCAAATCGTAAAACAATAACTGGGGTTGTGTTTGATGCTCGCATTAAGCCAAAGCCATGTTTAAATTCGACACGTACCCCATCAATTTTAATAATATCAATTGCATCTTCAAATTGTGCTTCTGCTTGAATTTTTTTTATCAATTGATGCTGTTGCCCTTCTTCGAGTTTGATATTTAATTCTGGCGTGCTAAAACCCTTAGGGAGCGCCTCAAGAATAGAGGAGGGGTCATCAAAATAACTCAATATTTCAAGTAATCTCGCTCCTGCATATAATCCATCATCAAATCCATACCATCGGTCATTAAAAAAAGTATGTCCACTCATCTCTCCCGCTAGTGAGGCATTAATTTCTTTCATTTTAGCCTTAATGAATGAGTGACCAGTTTTCCATATGACTGGAATGCCACCGCGACTTTTGATCCAATCAAATAAGTGTCTGGTTGATTTTACATCAAAGATTATAGCGGTGTTTGGATGTTCTTTTAAGACGGCATCTGCAAATAATAAGAGCTGTCGATCGGGAAAAATAATTTCTCCTTTTTTCGTAACAACACCCAATCGATCACCATCACCATCAAAAGCAAGCCCAAGTTCACTGTCACTTTGTGACAGTGTTAATTGCAGATCTTTAAGATTATCTGGATTACTTGGATCGGGGTGATGATTAGGGAATGTTCCATCTACTTCGCAAAATAATCCTTCCACTTTAACATTAAGGCTTTCATATAATTCAACTGCACATATTCCTGCAGCACCATTTCCACAATCAATAGTGATTTTCATAGGTCGCTTTAGTTTTACTGAGCTTTTAATTTTTTCAAGATAGGAATTAATTATATTTTTACTTGATAGACAACCCTTTCCTGATAAGAATCTTTGATTAATTATTCTTTGGTAAAGTGCTTGTATATCGTTAGAAGATAAAGTTTTTTCATTAATGACGATTTTAAAACCATTATATTGAGGTGGGTTATGACTGCCAGTAATCATGATGCCAGATCTAGTATTAAGATGATATGCGCTGAAATATAAAATAGGTGTAGTGACTAAACCAATATTAATAACATCAATACCTGTTGAAAGCAGCCCTTGAGTTAAGTTTTCATTTAATTTTGGACTAGATAAGCGACCATCAAAACCAACGCATATTATTTTTTGATTTTGAGCTAGGGCTTCACTTCCGATTGATTGACCAATTTTATAAACTGTATCAGCAGTTAGATCGACGTCGACTATACCTCTAATATCATAAGCCTTAAAGATATTTTGTTGGATATTTTTATTACTCATATTCTTGTATCCATGCCAATTGAATAGCCTCTAAAATACGTTCACCACAATGGTCAGGATTATCATTAAAACCTTCTAGCTCTAGTACCCATTGGCATAAATCTGTGAATAGAATAGTTTTTGGGTCTATTTCTGGTTTGTTGTCATACAGTTTCTCTGCTATTTCTTGAGTGTCAGTCCAAAGCATTTTGTTTTCCTATAATTTAAACATTTTGTAAATTATAACGTAAGTTTTGCTCGCGGGAATTTGTTGATTTTAGAAAGATTTCTAGATAAGAGTTTTCGTCTTGTCATGATAAAATGATTATTGTTAATTTTTTCACTAATTGAATTAAAAATTTTATGTTTAAAAAAACGGAGACACTCAAGCAATTAGACCCAGAAATATGGCGTCAGATTACGAATGAAACTCAACGACAGGAGGAACATATTGAATTAATTGCCTCTGAGAATTACACTTTACCAGCCGTTATGGAGGCACAGGGTTCACAACTTACTAACAAATATGCAGAAGGTTATATTGGTAAAAGATTTTATGGCGGGTGTGAGTTTATTGATGAAGTTGAACAGTTGGCGATTGACAGGCTTAAGGCAATTTATGGTGCTGAATATGCGAATGTTCAGCCTCATTCTGGAAGTCAAGCTAATCAGGCCGTATATTTTTCAATTTTAAAACCTGGCGATACGATCATGGGTATGAATTTAGGTCACGGAGGTCATTTAACGCATGGTTCTCCAGCGAATTTGTCAGGAAAATTATTTAAAATTGTGCCATATGGCCTGAATGAAAATGAAGAGATTGATTATGATGAAATGGAAAGGTTGGCTGTTGAATCAAAGCCAAAACTAATCATTGGTGGTGCTTCGGCGTTTGCATTAAGGTTTGATTGGGAGAGAATGAGTCAAATTGCTAAAAAAGTTGGGGCTTATTTTATGGTAGATATGGCTCATTATTCTGGTTTAATTGCGGCTGGAGTTTATCCAAACCCTATGCCTTTTGCTGATTTTGTTACATCAACAACACATAAATCATTGCGTGGTCCGCGAGGAGGATTTATTTTAGCAAAACCAGAATTTGAAAAAATTATAAATTCCTATGTTTTTCCTGGGATTCAAGGTGGTCCCTTAATGCATGTCATTGCTGCAAAAGCCGTTGCTTTTTTTGAAGCTCTCAAACCTGAGTTTAAAGAATATCAAATACAAGTAATTAAAAATGCTCAGACAATGGTTTTGACGTTACAAGAAAGAGGCTATCGAATTATTTCTGGTAGAACAGAGTCTCATGTATTTTTAGTTGATTTAAGACCTAAGCAATTAACAGGTAAGCAAGCTGATATTTTATTGGGGAAAGCACATATAACTGTAAATAAAAATTCAATACCTAATGACCCAGAAAGCCCATTTGTAACTTCGGGTATTAGGCTTGGAACTCCGGCTATTACGACAAGAGGTTTTAAGGAGAGAGAAGCTGAATTTGTAAGTAATCTTATTGCGGATGTACTTGATCAGCCTGAAAATTCAGAGAATATTGAAAAAGTCAGAAAAAAAGTAAATGATTTAACATATCAATATCCAGTATATGGAAATTAAAGAAAATGAAATGTCCATTTTGCAGAGAAGAAGATACACAAGTTATTGATTCAAGAGTTGTTCAAGAGGGGAATTCTATTCGCCGAAGAAGGTTGTGTGTTGAATGCCAAAAAAGATTCACTACTTATGAGCATATTGAGCTTTCTTTACCTCAGGTAATTAAACAAGATGGTAAGCGAGAAGAATTTGATCGTGAAAAGCTTTTACGCTCCTTAATGCGTGCGCTTCATAAGCGACCAGTTTCAGTCGAATTTATTGATCAAGCTGTAGAAAGTATTATCATCAAAGTCTTGGCAAATGGGGAGCGAGAGATCAATTCAGGAGATTTAGGTGAGAGTGTTATGCATGAGCTTAAGTTATTAGATAAGGTTGCTTATATCCGTTTTGCATCAGTTTATAGAAGTTTTTCTGATGTACAAGATTTTAATGTTGCTATTAAAGACCTAGATTAAATATTGAATGAAAAACCTATAATAAGTAATTATATGAGTCAAGCTCTGAGGCTTGCCCGGCAAGGTATAGGGTTAACTAAACCTAATCCTTGTGTTGGCGCATTGATTGTTAAGGAGAATAAAGTTGTTGGGAAAGGTAGCCACTTAAAGGCTGGGCATGATCATGCTGAAGTTATAGCAATTCAAGAAGCTGGAAGTCAAGCTAAGGGCGCAGATTTGTATGTCACTTTAGAGCCTTGTAATCATCAAGGTAAAACGCCTCCATGCGCCAGTGCAATTGTTAAGGCAGGGATATTACGTGTTTATATTGCCACTCAAGATCCAAACCCACTAGTGTCTTGCAATGGCATTAAATATCTTAAGCAAAATAAAATAGAGGTAGTGGTTGGTATTCTTAAAGATGAGGCGATAGAGATTAATCGTGGTTTTTTTTATCGAATGGAGCATGCAAGACCTTTTATTCGCTCAAAAATTGCAGCGTCCTTAGACGGAAGGACAAGTCTTGTAGATGGAACAAGTCAATGGATTACCTCAGAAGCTTCTAGGCAAGATGTTCAATTATTAAGATCAAAATCTTGTGCGATTTTAACAGGGGTAGGAACGATCAATAAGGATGATCCGAGTTTAACTGTAAGAAGTCGGTCAGATACTTTACAACCAATTAGGTTGATTGTGGATAGCCATCTCTCAATTAACACTAAAGCCAAAATATTGCATCAATCGAATGTTCATTTATTGTACGGTAATGATTCGTATGGTAATTTAGCGAAACTAAAAAAAACTAATGCCACCATTATCCAAATGGCGTTAATTGATAATCAAATTGATCTAAATGGTCTAATGGAATATTTAAATCAGCTTGAGATAAATGACTTACTGGTTGAGGCTGGGCCAACTCTAAATGGCGCTTTACTAAAGATGACTATGATTAATGAGCTTATTACTTATACTGCACCTATTTTACTAGGAGGCAATGCGAATCCTATGTTCAATTTTCCAGTACTTAAATCAATGAAAGGTAAAGTTAAACTTTCTATTGTTGACACAAGAGCAATAGGAAGTGATATTAGAATAACATCGAGACTAGAAATAAATGGTTTGGATTGATACGCATTGTCATTTAGACAACCCATTATTATCTACTAATATTGACAGCGTCCTTAAAGAAAGTCTCGATCATGGAGTAGAGGTTTTAGTAATGCCTGC
The DNA here is from genome assembly GCA_050256215.1 of Methylophilaceae bacterium. Classification (GTDB taxonomy): domain Bacteria; phylum Pseudomonadota; class Gammaproteobacteria; order Burkholderiales; family Methylophilaceae; genus BACL14. The sequence goes on along the minus strand of JBBWVM010000082.1, from coordinate 1,766 downwards.
TGTTAACAGAAAAAGTTTAGATGATGTAATTAAGATTGCTCAGCAATATCCCCAATGCTTATTTGCACTCGGTTATCATCCACTATTTATTGATAATTACAAGGAAGGTGACCTTGATATTTTATCAAATTATCTTAACGAACATGATGCGGTTGCAGTGGGGGAGATTGGTTTAGATTTTTTTACAAGAAGAGATAATTTAGTCGATCAAGAAAATCTTTTTGTAGATCAATTAAAACTAGCGAAATCTTTTGATTTGCCGGTTATTGTGCACGCTCGTGGTGCTATAGATCGAATACTAAAGCACTTAAGATCGATTAAGATTAAAGGAGGTATTATTCATGCTTTTAATGGAAGCTTTCAGCAGGCTTATCAGTTAATAGAATTGAATTTTAAATTAGGATTCGGTGGGGCTATGACTTATCAGAGAGCAACCCACTTAAGGAAATTAGCAGAACAACTTCCTATTGAATCAATTGTCTTAGAAACAGACGCACCAGATATGCCTCCAGCATGGTTACAGAATGATGTATATAATCAACCTAAAGAACTTAGTAAAATCGGGCAGTTCTTTTGTGAATTAAGGGGCTTGGAACCAGTAAAATTAGCTGAGATTATAAGGGGTAATGTGGTTAAGGCACTTCCTAAATTAGTGAAGTTGTACACATGACCTCATATATTACATTAACATTTATTGAAAAAGTGTGTATAGTCAATAAGATACATTAACTAATTGATTATAAACAATTTTTTATTAGATTAAAATTTAAGCGATTGAAAAAAGACCTTTATAATTCGTAACTTGCATTTGTAATATATGATTAATTCACAATGTTATCCACAGATTTTGTGGAAACGATATAGGGGAATAATATTCAATGTTAGTTGATAACGTAAATTACAGAACGCTCTCACCAGCAAATGACCTCTCATACATTCAAATTATTGATCAAACTTGCTTACCATTTGAATTTAAATTAAAGCGATTAGAGAGCTTTGAGGAAGTGGTTGAGAGTATTAAATTTATGAGAGTTAGGGGGGCTCCTTTAATCGGGGTAGCTGCTGCATACGGTATTGCATTAGCAATGAATCAGGATACGTCAGACCAGTCGTTAGAATTAAGTAAAAGAGCATTAATTAATTCGAGGCCGACAGCTGTTAATTTAGTTTGGGCTGTGAATTCGATTTATAACAAGTTAGTGTCTGTTATAGAAACGGAACGGATTAGTACTGCTTGGCGACTTGCTCAGATCATGTCTGACGAGGATGTAGATAAGAATAAGTTAATAGGTAAGTACGGATCTGAATTAATAAAGAAAAAAGAAAATTCTAAAGATGTAATAAATATTTTGACTCACTGTAATGCGGGCTGGTTAGCTACCATAGATTATGGCACAGCATTAAGCCCAATCTACAAGGCTGTGAATGAGGGATTAAATATTCATGTTTGGGTTGATGAAACAAGACCAAGAAATCAAGGTTTAAATTTAACTGCATGGGAGCTTTCTCAAGCAAAGATTAAACATACAGTTATATCTGATAATACTGGTGGCTTGTTAATGCAACAAGGCCGTATAGATTATATATTTGTGGGCGCAGATAGAATATCTATGGATGGGCAAGTCTGTAATAAAATAGGAACTTATTTAAAAGCTATAGCGGCAAATATTCATAATATTCCTTTTTATGTTGCAGCGCCATTAAGTACAGTCGACAATAAATTCAGAGGTACTGATTATGTTTTTGAAATTGAATGTAGAAGTCCC
>JBBWVM010000081.1:0-5596 GCA_050256215.1 Methylophilaceae bacterium | reverse complement strand
TGCCTCATCAACTAACTCGCAGAGTTGTTGCGCTTCAATTTTTACTTCAGCAAGAGCTCGACTTTCTTTATCTTCCTCAGCTAAATTAATAGAGGCTTCTAGCATGGTTTTGATGGTTTCGTCCGATAGGCCATAAGAAGGCTTAACTTCAATTGAGGACGCAATCCCAGTAGATAGCTCTTTTGCACTAACTGACAGCAGTCCGTCAGCATCGACTTGAAAGGAAACTCTAATTTTAGCAGCACCGGCCACCATAGGTGGGATCCCTTTGAGTGTGAATTTGGCTAAGGAACGACAATCTTTAACTAGTTCACGTTCACCCTGTACTACATGAATAATCATAGCACTTTGCCCATCCTTATAAGTCGTGAATTCTTGTGCCTTTGCAATCGGAATAGTCGAGTTGCGTGGAATAATTCTTTCAATTATGTCCCCCATGGTTTCAATACCTAAAGATAAGGGGATAACATCCAAAAGCAAAAGATCATTACTGCTATTACCAGATAAGATATGAGCCTGTTGGGCTGCGCCTAAAGCGACAACTTCATCTGGATTTAATTTGTTAAACAAAGGTTGTTTAAAAAATGCTTCTACAGCTTTTTGGATACAAGGCATTCGAGTTGACCCGCCAACCATAATTACTCCGTGAATGTCAGAAATGCTGAGCTTTGCATCTCGGAGAGCTTGTTGAGTAGAAATCAGTGTAGTTTGAATTAGATCTTTTGTGATGCTCTCAAACAGAGACTGATTTAAGTAAGTTTTAATATGAATTGATGAGTTGATGGTTTCGTTGATATGAATTTCAGTTTCTGTGGTTAATGTTTCTTTTATTTTTTGAGCTAATGAAATGAGCGTTTGTTTTACTACTAGGTCAGTTGTGTTGATATTATGATTTTTGCATAACCACTTAACAATGGCTTGATCAAAATCATCTCCTCCTAGGTGAGCATCACCATGCGTCGCTAAGACTTCAAATAATCCCTCAGATAGCCTTAGAATAGAGATGTCAAAAGTACCCCCACCTAAGTCAAAAATGACATAATTGCCTTCTGGGTTTTGATCTAATCCGTAAGCGACTGCAGCAGCAGTGGGCTCATTAATTAATCGTAATACATTAATACCCGCCAGTTTAGCTGCATCCTTGGTTGCTTGTCTTTGGGCATCATCAAAATAAGCAGGTACTGTGATGACCGCCCCCATAATTTCATCACCTAGCCGTACTTCAGCAATTGATTTAAGTTGACTTAAGATTTCAGAGGATACTTCTACTGGATTTTTAAGTCCTTGCTGTGTGTGAATACCAATATATTCACCACAGTCTTTAAGTTTTAAGGGTAACTGTTTGGCATCTAAGTCAATCAAGCTTCTACCCATTAGACGCTTGACAGATGAGACAGTGTTTTCTGGATCTGTAATTTGTATTTTTTTTGCCTGTGCACCTATAATTAATTTATTTGCACCATAATGTACAACCGATGGGAGCAGGTGTGAGCCATTTTTTTGTTCAATAATGGAGGCGGTCCCATTGATAACAGAGGCCACTAAAGAGTTTGTAGTGCCTAGATCTATCCCTATTGCCCGCCGGCGCTCATGTGGTAGCGTACTTTTTCCTGGTTCAGAGATTTGAAGAAGTGTCATTAATGATCCTCTAGAACATTAATACGTTGATTAATTTTATTTTTTAATTTCTTTATAAATTTAAGTTTATTAAGAATTGATTGGGCATTACTCCAGTTTTTATCTTTATCAATCATTTTAGTTAACCTTTTTAGGTAACCTTGATATTTAACGTCAATTAATTTTTTGAAATCATTCAGTGCTATTTTTTGGTTGGAGATAGATTCTAAGTGCTCTTCCCACTCCATCTGTTGCATCAAAAAATCAGAAGAGGTCGTTACTGTTTCTTTTTTAGTATTTAATTTTATTAAATATTCTGCACGTTTTAATGGTTGCTTAAGTGTTTGAAAGGCATCATTCACTTCTGTAGACTTCATAAGTGACTGAGCTTTTTCACTTTGTGGGGCAGAGACAAAGCGATCTGGATGAACAGTTTTTTGGATTAAACGATAAGCACTATAAAGTGCATTTAAATCGATATCAAACTGAGTAGGAAGTTTAAAAGTTTCAAAATAATTTTGGGTCAAATTGTAAAACTTTCTCCACAACCACAATTATCTTTTACATTGGGATTGTTGAATTGAAATCCTTCATTTAAACCTTCTTTTGTAAAATCGAGCTCTGTGCCATCAATATAAATAAGACTCTTAGGGTCTACTAAAATCTTAATGCCGTAGCTCTCGAAGACTTGGTCTTCGGGCAGGATTTCATCCGCAAATTCAAGAGTATAAGCCATACCAGAGCAGCCAGCAGTTCTAACTCCAAGCTTTAGTCCAACACCTTTGCCACGGGACTTTAGATATTTGTCTACACGTTGTGCGGCTTTTTCTGTAAGTGAGATAGTCATTTTAGTGTTCAGCAGCCCATTCAATTTTTGATATATCAATACCGTCTTGGAACATCTCCCAAAGTGGAGATAACTCTCTAAGTTTACCTATTTTTTCTTTTACGAGTGCTATGGTGTAATCAATGTCGGATTCCTTGGTAAATCGTCCAATTGAAAAACGTATTGAGCTGTGAGCAAGTTCATCAGTACGACCTAATGATCGTAAAACGTAACTAGGTTCTAGACTGGCAGAGGTACAAGCAGACCCGCTTGAGACAGCAATTCCTTTGATTGCCATGATTAAAGACTCACCCTCTACATAATTAAAACTGATATTAAGATTGTGTGGGACGCGGTCTTTAAGGTCTCCATTTACATAAGTTTCTTCAATCTCAGTTAAACCTGACAAAAGTTTCGCATGAAGTTTTTTAATACGTGTATTTTCTATATCCATTTCTTCACGGGCGATTCGAAAGGCTTCTCCCATACCGACAATTTGATGGGTTGCAAGTGTGCCTGAGCGCATACCTCTTTCATGACCGCCACCATGCATCTGAGCTTCAATACGGATACGAGGTTTACGTCTCACATAAAGCGCTCCAATACCTTTCGGTCCATAGGTTTTATGTGCAGAGAAACTCATAAGATCAACTGGTAACTCTGCTAAGTTAATTTTGATTTTTCCTGTGGCTTGTGCAGCATCTACATGAAAAATAACTTTTTGTTCTCGGCAAATATTTCCAAGTGCAGTGATGTCTTGGATGACCCCAATTTCATTATTAACAAGCATAACGGAGGCTAGCACGGTATCAGGTCGAATTGCTTTCTTAAATTTTTCTATATCAACTAAACCATCTGGTTCAGGCTGAATAAATGTTGCTTCAAAACCCATACGCTCCATTTCTCTAATTGCATCTATTACCGCTTTGTGTTCGGTGGCGACACTGATAATATGCTTTCCTTTTCCGGAGTAAAAATTACCCGCCCCCTTGATAGCAAGATTATTTGATTCTGTTGCCCCTGATGTCCAAACAATTTCTCGGGGATCTGCGTTGACGAGTTGAGCAACTTCCTTTCGTGCATTTTCTACTGCTTTTTCAGCTATCCAACCGTAAGGGTGACTTCGGGACGCTGGGTTTCCGTAGCTCTCGGAAAGATAGGGAATCATTTTCTCAGAGACACGAGGATCGATCGGTGTAGTAGCTGAGTAGTCCAGATAAATTGGCATTGTATATGTTTCTGTTGTCATAGTTTCCTCTAGTTAGTTTTAAACTGATATAGCAGTCAATTGCTTTAATCGAGTGAGTTCAATTTTCAAAGTCTCCAAGAATTCCTTGATTTCATTCATAGTATTTTTTATACCAAGACTTACCCTGAGTGCTCCTTGAGCTAATTCTGGCTCAATACCCATTGCTAACAATACATGGCTCGGTTCGGTGCTGTTACTAGAGCAGGCTGATCCGCTGGCAATTGCAAATCCTTTCCGATCGAGAGCGGTTAGAAGGGTTGAGCCATCTATCTGATTGAAGGCAAAAAATGTTGTGTTACCTAATCGTTCTGTTTTTTCACCAAAAATAATCGCCCCTAAATTTCGCAGTTCCTTCTCTAAGTATATTTGGCATTCTTTTATCTTGCTATTAATGATGGCTACATTCTTTACGGCTAGCTCACAGGCTTTCCCAAAACCAATGATAGCGGCAATATTTTCAGTTCCACTTCTTAATCCTTTTTCTTGTCCACCGCCCATTATATGGGGGTGAAGATCAATTTTTTTATTAAGAATGAGTGCGGCCGCTCCTTGGGGTCCATAGATTTTGTGACTTGAGATAGTCATAGCATCAACACCTAAATCATCAAAATCAACTTTAATTTTACCTAGCGCTTGAACAGCATCAGTATGTGTCAGGATATTATGAGATTTTGCCCATGCAAGAATGTATGGCATGTCTTGTATTACCCCAGTTTCATTGTTGGCGAACATAACAGAAATAAAAGAGGGTAAGCTTTGTTCGTCAGTACTAAGTGTTTTTAGATCTAATAAGCCATTCCCATCAACAGGAATCTTTGTGGCTTTAAATCCCATAGATTCAATAGATTCAATAGGTTGGCTAATGCAAGGATGCTCTATTGCGCTGAAGCCAAAATGGGTATTGGGGTAAGAGCGGGCAATACCATGAATAATGGTATTATTAGACTCAGTGCCGCTGGCAGTAAAAATAACTTGTGAGAAGTGTGCATTAATAGAGTCCGCTACCTTTGTTCTGGCTTCTTCAATGGCAGTATGAGCACGCCGACCAAAGTGATGATTTGATGTAGGATTTCCTTGTTGTTCACTTAAATAAGGCATCATGACATCTAGAACTTCAGGATGAATTGTTGTGGTTGCATTGTGATCTAGGTAAACCATTTCTTTACTATATGTCCTTTGATGTCATATTGTTAACAGTCATTTTTTTTGGTCTAAATAAGATAGATTTATTATCGCTTTCATTTTCATTTTGAGCTTCTCTCAATTGTGCTAAAGTCAGACTATCTAGGTAATCCATGATTTTATGATTAAGTGAAGTCCATAGATTATGAGTAATACAAACTTCACCTTCATGACAATTTTTTTTCCCACCACATTGAGTGGCATCAATTTTTTCATCGACCGAAGTGACAATCATTTTAATAGTGATTGCATTGTGATCTATAGCTGTAAGATATCCTCCACCAGGACCACGAACACTTTTTACCAAGCCCATACGACGCATACGGCTAAATAATTGCTCTAAATAGGACTGAGATATAGATTGACGTTTGCTAATTTCAGCCAGTGTAACTGGACCATTAATCTCGTTCATCGATAAATCCAGCATAGCCGTGACAGAAAACCGACCTTTGGATGTTAGTCTCACTTAACCTTGCTTTTCTTTTAAATCAGCAATCGCTGCCTTGATAGCATCTTCTGCAAGAACAGAACAATGAATTTTTACTGGGGGTAAAGCCAATTCTTCTACAATTGCCGTATTCTTTATTTCTGATGCTTCATTGATTGTTTTACCTTTAAGCCATTCAGTTACGAGTGAACTTGAAGCAATAGCAGATCCACAACCATAAGTCTTGAATTTAGCATCTTCAATCATACCTGTTTTATCGACTTTTATTTGTAAT
>JBBWVM010000080.1:0-5895 GCA_050256215.1 Methylophilaceae bacterium | reverse complement strand
TATAATTCAAAGTTTTATTAAAGATAATTGCCGTAATAAATAGGAGTAATGCATGGCTAGAATTGCAGGGGTAAATGTACCAGATAATAAACATGCTGAAATTGCTTTAACAGCAGTTTATGGAATTGGTAGAGAAACAGCAAAGAAAATTTGCCAAGCTGCTGGTGTTAGCTCAACAATAAAATTAAAAGACTTAAATGAGTCTGAGTTGGAAAAGCTACGCGAACAGATAGTAAATCTCAATGTTGAAGGCGATCTTCGTCGTGAAGTAGCAATGAATATTAAGCGATTAATGGACTTAGGATGCTATCGTGGCCAAAGGCATCGAAGAGGTCTTCCGGTAAGAGGGCAAAATACTAAAAATAATGCAAGGACTAGAAAAGGTCCAATTCGGCCAATTAAGAGATAAATAAGGAATAAATTAAAATGGCAAAAGCTAATGTACGAGTAAAGAAAAAAGTAAGAAAAAGTGTGTCAGAGGGTATAGCGCATATTCATGCTTCTTTCAATAATACTATTATTACGATTACTGACAGACAAGGTAATGCTCTTTCATGGGCAACTTCTGGCGGATCAGGATTTAAAGGCTCAAGAAAAAGTACGCCTTTTGCAGCACAGGTAGCCGCAGAGGCTGCAGGAAAAGCTGCTCAAGAATTCGGAGTTAAAAATATTGAAGTTAGAATTAAAGGTCCCGGTCCAGGTAGGGAGTCTTCAGTGCGAGCTCTTAATTCTGTAGGATTAAAAATAACAAGTATTCAGGATGTGACGCCAGTTCCACATAATGGCTGTAGACCCCCGAAAAAAAGAAGAATATAAATTAATGTTTAGTCGCAAGATAATAACAGGAGAATAAAGTTGGCTAGAAATCTTGATCCAAAATGTCGTCAATGTCGCAGAGAAGGCGAAAAGCTTTTTTTGAAAGGTGAAAAATGTTTTTCAGAGAAGTGTGCGATAGAGAAAAGACATTACCCACCAGGTCAGCTTGGTCAAAGACGTGCTAGTCGATTATCTGATTATGGCGTGCAACTCAGGGAAAAACAAAAGTTGAGAAGAATATACGGTATTCTTGAGAAGCAGTTTAGGGGGTATTATGCTGAGGCTGATAGAAGGAAAGGTATTACTGGTGAAAACCTTTTACAAATGCTTGAATCAAGATTAGATAATGTTACTTATAAGATGGGTATTGGGGCCTCAAGAACAGAAGCGAGACAGATTGTAAAGCACAATAGTATTTTGGTTAATGGTAAGCGAGTTAATATACCTTCGTACCAAGTAAAGCCAGGCGATGAAATATCTGTTAATGAAAGCTCAAAAAATCAATTAAGAATTACAGCGGCTCTTGAAGCGGCTGAAGAAAGGGGATTTCCAGAGTGGCTCGAAGTTAATACTAAAAAATTAATTGGAATTTTTAAAAATAAACCCGAGAGAGATGATCTTCCTTCAACAATTAATGAGTCTTTAGTTGTTGAACTTTATTCAAAATAATTTAGTTTAGGAAATTTAATAAAAGGATTAATTATGCAAACAAGCCCTACAGAATATTTAAAACCCAAAATTGTTGATGTTGATATTATTTCTCCCCAGAGAGCCAAAGTAGTTCTTGAGCCAATGGAAAGGGGTTTTGGTTATACATTGGGCAATGCTTTAAGAAGAGTCCTTTTGTCATCCATTCCAGGTTATGCAATAACGGAAGTTAAGATCGATGGTGTTGTTCATGAATATTCAACTATTGATGGAATCCAAGAAGATGTTGTAGATGTTCTATTAAATATGAAAAAAATAGCATTAAAAATTCATAATAAAACGAGCGGTACTATTACTTTAAATAAGTCTGAAGAGGGCATAGTTACTGCTGGTGATTTTGAAACTGGACATGACATTGAAATTATGAATCCAGATCTTGTTATAGCTCATTTAAACTCAGGTGCAAAATTAAATATTGAAGCTAAAGTAGAAATGGGTCGCGGATATCAGCCTGTTCCATCAAGAAATAAGGAAGGCGAAGAAAATGATGAATTAGGTTTTATAGCTATTGATGCCTCATTTAGCCCAATTAGTAGAGTAAGTTATTTAGTTGAAAATGCTCGAGTAGAGCAAAGAACGGATCTAGATAAATTAATTATAGATGTTGAAACAAATGGTGTGGTTGAAGCAGATGAAGCAATTAGTGAAGCCGCTTTCATACTACGTGGTCAGCTATCTGTTTTTGCAAACTTAGAAAGTGAATTAACTGAGGTTGAGGTGCAGAAAACGCCTGAAGTTGATCCGGTTTTAGTAAGACCAGTTGATGACTTAGAGTTAACTGTTAGGTCAGCCAATTGTCTAAAAGCTGAAAATATTTATTATATTGGTGATCTAATTCAAAGGAATGAGCATGATTTATTAAAAGCACCTAATTTAGGAAGAAAATCATTAAATGAAATTAAAGATATACTAGCAAGCAAAGGGCTTTCTCTCGGGATGACTGTTGAGAATTGGCCACCTGCAAGTATTGAAAAAGTATAAATATAAAAAATTTGGAGTAAATGATGCGACACGGAAAGGCACATAGAAAATTAAATCGAACAAGCAGTCATAGGAAGGCTATGTTCAAAAACATGACTACATCATTGTTAAAGCATGAAATAATTCGCACAACACTTCCTAAGGCGAAAGAGCTAAGAAAATATGCAGAGCCATTAATTACTTTAGCCAAGGAAGCGAGCGTTCATAATCAACGAATTGCATTTAGTCGCCTTCGAGATAGAGAGACCGTTGGAAAGCTCTTTAAAGAAATTGGTCCAAGATATAATTTACGTAATGGTGGTTATTTAAGAATTCTTAAGTGTGGCTTTCGTAAGGGAGATAATGCTCCTATGGCTTATGTTGAGCTGGTAGATCGTCCATTAGAATCTCTTGAAGCTAAACCAGCTACGATAGAGGCTACTACAGCTAAACCAGCTACAAAGAAGGCTACTACAGCTAAACCAGCTACAAAGAAGGCTACTACAGCTAAACCAGCTACAAAGAAGGCTACTTAGTTTTTAATTTGTTGTAATTAATAAAAAAGCCAGCTTTTGCTGGCTTTTTTATTATATATATTTAAATCATTGAATAAGTACATATAATAGCCTGTATTAAATTAATAACTTTACTAAGTTTTTATGAAAAAAAATATAAAAAGAAAAGAAAGTCTTAATAAGGTTATTGGGAAAATTAATACTTTGCTTGATAAGCATAAGTTGGTTGAAGGTCTTGTTGATAAGCAAGATATGCCGAAACAAAAATTAATAAAAAATTTAGTACATAGACAAAATCTTAGCAATCTTAAGAAGCTTCTTAATGATCTTCATCCTGCCGATATCGCTGATATTCTAGAATCAATTCCTATTGATACAAGACGTATTGTTTGGGACTTAGTCAAGCCGGATGTTGATGGTGATATCTTGGTAGAAGTTTCTGATGTTGTAAGGCAGACCCTTATGTCCGATATGGACAGTACTGAGTTATTAGCGGCTGCGGAGCAATTGGACACTGATGAGATTGCAGATATCGCTTCAGATCTTCCTGAGGAAGTTTTGAAGGATCTATTAGAAAATTTAGATATTCAAAATAGGAAGAGATTACAATCTGCACTATCTTATCCAGAAGGTACAGTTGGTGCTTTAATGGATTTTGATGTGCTTACCATTAGAGAAGATGTTAGTCTTGATGTGGTACTAAATTATTTAAGAAAAGTACAAAAACTTCCTGATCACACTGATAAATTATTTGTTGTAGATCGAAATAGTTCCATTATGGGAGTTTTGCCGCTAGAAAGAATTATTGTCAGTCAGCCGGAAACTACAGTAAAAAATATTATGGCGATGGATGCAGTTTTATTCAAACCTGAAGATATGGCTAATGAAGCCTCTAATGCTTTTGAGCGTTATGATTTGGTTACTGCTCCTGTAGTTGATGCAAAAAATAAGTTGGTGGGTCGCTTAACTGTTGATGCGGTAATGGATCATATAAGGGAAGAGGCTGAAAGTGAAAAATTATCAATGGCAGGGTTACGTGAAGAAGAGGATATGTTTTCATCAATATGGAAGTCTGTTCAAAATCGTTGGGCTTGGTTAGCAATAAATTTGATAACGGCATTTATTGCTTCAAGAGTAATTGGAGTTTTTGAGGGTTCTATTGAAAAAGTAGTAGCACTTGCTGCTTTGATGCCAATAGTGGCCGGAATTGGAGGTAACTCAGGCAATCAAACCACTACCATGATTGTTAGGGCTCTAGCTTTAGGGCAAGTTTCATTTAATAATCTTCGTTTATTATTGTATAAGGAAGTTAGTGTGGCTATTTTAAATGGAGTTTTATGGGGAAGTGTGTTGGGATTATTTGCCTACTTGCTTTATGGTAATGAAAAGCTTGGTTATGTTATGACCGCTGCAATGATTCTGAATTTGATTCTTTCTGCCATAATGGGTGTTATTATCCCACTGTTAATGAATCGTTTTGGAAAAGATCCGGCTGTAGGGTCAAGTGTTTTGATTACAGCAATGACTGATAGCGGGGGATTTTTTATTTTCCTTGGTCTTGCAACTTTGGTATTAATATAAATTAAGTTCCATTATGAATGAAAACTTTGAATTTTTAAGGAATAACTTTAGCTTGGATTTTCTTCTAAGCTCGTCTTTTATTTTTCAGTTCATTATTATCTTATCTGCAATTGGACTTGCTTTTTTTGCCGAGCAAATTATTCGTAAGAATATAATTAAAAACATTGCTGGGCATAAAGTAATTTTGACTGATAGTTTTAAAATTATTAGGCCAATTATGATGTTGGCCATAATATTTTTCTCTAAATTATATTTAGATATATTCCAACCAACAAGACTTCTTTACATTGCTATTAATTTAATAAGTTTATTAATTCTAATTAGATTGATTGTTATGTTTATGAGGTACATCTTGCAGCCTGGTCCTTGGATACGAGCAATGGAAAACATAATTGTTACTTTCGTGTTTTTATTATTTGTTTTAAATGCGTTTGGGGCGCTTGGGTATGTGAAGGAGGTGCTTTCTGGTGTGCAATTTCATTTTGCCAATCAGTTTTTTTCATTGCTGGTGATTTTAGAAGCTGTAACAGGGATATTTATTTTTGTGTTAATGGCTATGACCATAGCTCAATTCTTAGAAAACCGTTTAATGAAGATTGATAATAATAAGCTGGATATGAATCAAAAAATCATGTTCAGTAAAGTCTTAAGAATTTCTTTATATGTCATTGCATTGATTGTGGCGCTTGACACAGCTGGGGTGGATGTAACTTTTTTATCTATTTTTGGTGGGGCATTTGGTGTTGGTTTGGCTTTTGGTATGCAAAAAATAGCCAGTAACTATATCTGTGGTTTTATTATCCTCATGGATAAGTCTGTTCGGATTGGTGATATTTTGAAAGTGGGTGAACATTATGGGCAAGTGTCTGTTATAAAGTCTCGCTTTACGGTATTAAAGAGATTAGATGGAATTGAAGTTGTCATTCCTAATGAGTCATGGATTTCAGAAAATATAATTAACTATACTTTTTCTGATCGTAAAACAAAAGTACCTCTTGATATTCAGATTAGTTATTCTTCGTCAGTAGATAAAGCTTTTGAGATTATTTTAGCTGCTGTTAATGACGAGCCTAGAGTGGTTGATAATCCTAAACCTACTGTTTTTTTAAAGGCATTTGCTGACAGTGGAATTGATTTGCATGCATCTATTTATGTAAGCGACCCTGAGGAAGGCTCTTTGGGATTAAAGTCTGATCTTTATCGGAAGATTTGGAAAAATTTTCAGGAACAAGGTATCGATATACCTTATCCACATAGAACAGTTGAGGTAATAAGTAAAGAAAATAAAATTATTTAATTTTATTTTCTTTATAAA
>JBBWVM010000079.1:0-6147 GCA_050256215.1 Methylophilaceae bacterium | reverse complement strand
CAAAAACTGGAGATACTGGCAAAACTAGCTTATCTGATGGAACACGGGTAGAAAAATTTAATACGCGAATTGAAGGAATTGGAAATATAGATGAACTCAATTCTGTTATAGGATTAATACTTACAGAAGAATTGTCTAATTCTGTCCAAAAAATATTAAAAGAAATTCAACACCACCTCTTTGATATCGGAGGGGAACTATCAATACCGAATCACATAAAAATCAATGAAAAAAAAATTAAATATTTAGAAAAAAATCTTGATATCATGAATAATTCCCTTCCCCCTCTAAAAGAATTCATTTTGCCTGGGGGGTCCAAAGCAGCGGCCTTTTGTCACCAAGCCAGAACTATATGTAGAAGAACAGAGAGGTCCCTATTCAAACTTAATCAAACAAATAAGGTCAATGAAAATACCTTAAAGTACATAAATAGACTTTCAGATTTTCTTTTCGTTTTAGCCAGATTTATTAACAAATCAAATAACATTGAAGATATTTTATGGCAAAAAAATATTTAAATTTGTTTATATTATGAATAGCAACTTCCTACAAAACATACAAAAAAAAATTGAATCACTTTTTAGACCAGAAACAATTAATCATTCACTAATAAACGAAAATGCTTTAAATATCATAAAAAATCTCAAACAAAATAACTACGAGGCCTATATTGTTGGTGGTGCTGTTCGAGATATTTTAATGAATCATTCACCTAAAGATTTTGATGTTGCAACGAATGCAACACCAGAAGAAGTCAAATCTCTCTTTAGACGATCCAGAATTATTGGGCGAAGATTTAAATTAGTTCATGTAATTTATGGCAGAGAAATTATTGAAGTTTCTACCTTCAGAGCAAATCCAACACAAAAAATACATATGTCTAATGGTGTTCTGAAAGATAATGAGTTTGGAACTATTAATGAAGATGCAGCCCGAAGGGATTTTACAATTAATGCTTTATATTACGACCCAGAAAGAAAAAAACTAATTGATTTTTATGGTGGTGTAAATGATATAAAAAATAAAAAAATAAAATTAATAGGTAATCCAAAATTAAGATATAAAGAAGATCCGATAAGACTAATACGAGCAATAAGATTTTCAGCAAAGCTTAAAATGGATATTTATAAAAGCACCAAAGATCAAATTAATACCTCACTCAAATTACTTAATAAAGTTCCCTATTCAAGACTATTCGACGAGATTATGAAGCTATTCCTAACAGGTCATGCAATCAAAAGCTTTAGTCTCTTTAAGACATATAAGCTCAGTAACCTTTACTTTCCTATTCTTAATAAATTAAATGACTCTTCAAATAAATTTATCCTACAAGCGCTTAAAGATACCGATGCAAGAATTTTAAAAAATAAATCAGTGAATCCAGGATTTTTATTAGCTATTTTTTTATGGCAAGATGTTTTAGACTCATGGAGAAAGAATAAACACAAATATGCACACCCATCTATTAGCTTAAATGAGGCGATAGATAAAACACTATATGATCAAAATAAAATTTTCCCCATACAAAAAAGATATAGCATTGCAATGGGAGAAATTTGGCGCCTTCAGCCTCGCTTTAGTAATTTATCCCCAAAAAAAATTTACCGACTACTAGGTCACCCAAGATTTCGTGCAGCATATGATTTTATGCTATTAAGATCTCAAACTGAAAAAGCTCACACTGATTTGGCATCTTGGTGGAAGAATTTTGTAAGCGCCGATGATGCAACAAAAAAAATATTATTAAACAATAAGATTAAAAAAAAACATGCATAATGTTTATATTGCCTTGGGTAGTAATTTAGAAAACCCCAAAGAACAAATAAAAAATGCAATTTTAAAAATTGAAAAAATAACTGATACTTTAGTATTGGCTCAATCTTCTTTATATGAGACAGCACCTGTTGGCTTGTTAGATCAACCAAACTTTATAAATGCTGCAATAAAAGTTCAATCAAAACAAAAACCCCATGATCTTCTCAAAGAATTACAAAAAATTGAGCATAAGGCCGGTCGAGTTAGAATTATTAAAAATGAACCCAGAATACTAGACCTTGATATTTTATTAATTGATAATCTAGTTTTCGATACTATTAAATTAACCGTTCCTCACCCAAGGATGCATAAAAGACTATTTGTGTTGATACCATTATCAGAAATTAATCAAAATATAGATATCCCGGGATTTGGGCTAATAAGAAATATAATAAGCACACTTCCTACACAACATGTAACTAGGCTTAAAGATTGAATATATTTGATAAATACCCTTATATCGTTGTAGAAGGACCGATAGGTTGTGGAAAATCAACACTAACAAGATTGCTTGCTCATCAATTTAGAGCCAATATCTTCAACGAAAAAGCTGAAAGAAATCCATTTCTTCCTAAATTTTACGAAGATATGAAACATTACTCACTCCCTACGCAACTTTTTTTTCTTTTTCAAAGAGCAAATCAATTAGACAGTCTTAAGCAAAAAAAAAATTTTAGGAATGGAATTATAGCCGATTTCTTTTTACAAAAAGATCCAATTTTCGCAAGATTAAATCTTGATAATGAAGAATTAAAGCTGTATCAGCAAATATATCATCACCTACAACTCAAAGCACCTACTCCAGATTTAGTTATTTATTTACAAACACCAGTAGATCTCTTAAGAACTAGAGTTGAGAAAAGAAATATTTCATATGAGCGACGAATTTCAACAGAATATTTAGAAAAAATAGCAGAGTCTTATAGTAACTATTTTCACAATGAACATCAGTCCCCAGTTCTCATAGTTAATAATGAAAATATAGATTTACTAAAAGACAGGTCTTCATTAAATATGATGATTGATAAAATATTACAAATTTCAAGTGTGCGTGAATACTTTAATCCTAAACTTATATAAAAATGAATTGCATTGATCAATTATTAAAAAAAAATAATATCGCCATTATCACTTGTTACGATGCATCTTTTGCAACAGTCATGACAAATACTGAAGTAGATGCGCTTTTGGTCGGAGATTCTCTTGGTCTTATGATCAAGGGTGAAAAAAATACTCGCCAAGTTACGATAGATGAAATGATTTATCATACAAAATCAGTAAGACAAGGAGCGTCATCAATACCTATCATTGCTGATATGCCCATTAACTCTTACAAGAATAAACAAACGGCCCTGAAAAATGCTTTAAGGCTATCTCAGGCAGGTGCCAATTTCGTTAAAATTGAAGGAGGTAATGATGTATGTGAGATTATAAAATATTTAACACAAAACAACATACTAGTATGCGGTCATATTGGCTACACACCTCAAAAAATGTCCGAAAATAAACAAATATATAATCCTGATAGCATATTAAATCAGTCGAAAAAATTAGAAAGAGCTGGCATTAAAATGATAGTCCTATCAATGATGACGGAAGCAATTGATCAAATCATTACTAAAAACCTAAATATTCCCACTATTGCATTTCGTTCATCTACTAAATGTAAAGGCCAAGTAGAAATTCTATATGACCTTATAGGTATCTCAACAAACCCCAAAAATCTTTTGGATGGAAATATTGAAAAAAATTACATGAAACTAAATTTTAGTTCTATTCTAAATTTTATCCAAAAAGTACACAATAAAATCTAATGCTAATTATAGAATCTCAAAAAAAAATTCATGAGTCACTGCGTGATATTGAAAATATAGCGTTAATTCCAACCATGGGAAATCTTCATGACGGACATATTGCTTTAATTGAAACTGCTAAAAAAATTTCTCAAACTATTGTTGTAACGATTTTCGTTAATCCCATACAGTTTAATTCAAAAAAAGATCTTGATGCTTACCCGAGAACATTAGAGAAAGATATCAAAATACTTGAAAAATTAAATGTAAATTTTCTATTCACACCAACAATAAAAGATATGTATCCTACTCCACCCAATTTAAACTATAAATTACCTAAAATTAGTCATGAATTATGTGGTGCATCAAGACCTGAGCATTTTGAAGGTGTAATTACGATTATCGAAAAATTATTTGATCTTTTTAAACCTGCTTATGCCATTTTTGGAAAAAAAGATTACCAACAACTATACCTAATAAAAAAATTTACTTTAGAATGTTTATATTCAACCAAAATTATTGAGATTGAGACATGTCGTGAAAAAAACAAATTAGCATTAAGTTCCAGAAATAATTTACTTAAGCCCAAAATAAAAGAAAAAGCGGTTGAGCTCTATCTGAACTTAAACAAGCTAGTCACACTAACAAAATCAATATCCATGCTTTCAAATTTAGAATTAAATGCCAGAGAAAATCTAGAAAAAAATGGTTGGGAGGTAGATTATATAGAGGTAAGAAGGCAATCTGACCTTAAAAAACCAATTGAAAATGATTCGCAATTAATCGCTTTGGGAGCAGCAACTCTAAATGGTATTAGATTAATTGATAACATAGAATTTTGCATAAAAACACTTAACTGATTTATAATGTCGGAACTTAATTTTGAAATAAAAAATATATGCAAAAAATAATGCTCAAATCTAAACTACATCGAGTAACTGTAACTCACTCTGAGCTTGAGTATGAAGGATCGTGTGCCATTGATACAACACTTTTGAATGCAGCCAATATAAATGAGTATGAACAGATATCTATCTATAATATCTCTAATGGCGAACGCTTTATTACTTATGCAATCCGGGCCGAAAAAGATTCAGGTATCATTTCAATCAATGGTGCAGCTGCTCACAAGGCAAATCTTGGAGATAAATTAATAATAGCAACTTATGCTAACTACAATGACGTTGAACTTAAAAAATATCGACCACTTCTTGTCTACGTAGACGAAGCCAATAAAATCACAATTAGCAAACATTCTATTGCAATACAAGCTGCGTAATTAAAACAATTTGACCTCTATTACCACTATTAAAAAACATGTAATTTCGGCTCTAGAAGATATTAAAGCCTTTGATATTGTGACTTTAGATGTTAAAAAACTAACTTCCATTGCAGACTTTATGATTATTGCAAGTGCCAGCTCAACAAGACAGACAAAAGCATTAGCTACTAATGTAAAAGAAAAAATACAGGCTATAGGCATTAATGTTATTGGTATTGAAGGAGAAAGAGATGGTGATTGGGTTTTAGTAGACTTAGGCGATATAATTATTCATATAATGACCCCAACCACAAGAGCTTATTATAATTTAGAGGAACTGTGGACATCCTAACCCTAAAACAGTAAATCTTTAAGTTGAAAATAAAAATTATTTCTATTGGAAATAAACCTCCTCAATGGGTAAAAGATGCTATCAAATCTTATTCTGATCGTGTAGAAACTCATTTTAAGATTGACTGGGTAGAAATCAAGCCTGAAAAAAACTTTAGCTCAATAAAAAAGAAAAAGGTATTGGAAGCAAAAAAAATACTCGCTCAAATCAATAATGATTTTATTATTTGCTTAGATGAAAATGGAGTAGATTGTTCCTCAATAAAACTTTCTAAAAACTTATCCCTTTGGGTACAAACATACCCTTCAATATCATTTATTATTGGCGGAGCTGATGGACTTAGTGATGAAATATTTAAACGAGCTAATTGGAAGTGGAGTCTCTCTAAAATGACACTCCCGCATCACCTTGTAAAAATTATACTCATTGAGCAAATTTTTAGAGCAACATCAATTCTTAATAATCACCCATATCATCGTGAATAAATATAATGTGTAAATTTAGCTCGGGCAAGATCTAAAAAATATATAAAACTTACGCACTAAAAAAAATCAAAAACTACGTATAATAAACTCATTAAATAAATGTTGTATAAAAACAACAAAATAACTTTATATGTAACTCTAATTACAAACTTAAGCAGGTAAAAAACAACATACTAAGTTATAATTTACTGGATTATGAAAAAAATACTAATACATCTATTTGTTGCATTATTACTCACTCCGCTCCTTGGGTTTGCTACAAATACCAACGCAGAAAATGAAAAAGACCCTTATGAAAGTTTCAATCGAGGCATATATGAATTTAATGAAGTACTTGATGAGATTGTCCTAGAACCAGTAGCCAAAGGCTATGATTACGTTATGCCAGGATTTGCCCAAACAGGAGTTAGCAATTTCTTTAATAATATTCGAGACTTCATT
>JBBWVM010000078.1:0-30920 GCA_050256215.1 Methylophilaceae bacterium | reverse complement strand
CTAGCATAGGCAATTCATATTGAACAGGCTCGGTTTGTAAGAAAAGATGGCCTAAGATATGGCTATTAGTTTCAGATTTTAAAGGGCATCCTCCGTTGAGATGGCCAATAAAGGGTCTTATAATTTCTTCTAGAAATCTGTGTGTTTGCCTTGCATTGCGAGCAACTTCCGAACTCCCTGTTTTATTATTATCAAGCTCTTCTATGGTTACCATAGGAAGGTAAATGTCATGCTCTTCAAACCTAAATAGACAGGAAGGATCGTGAAGAAGAACGTTAGTGTCCAGAACAAAAAGTTTTTTTTTTGTTAATTTTTTTTACCATATCCTTATTTACGATCCAAGGGCTTCAAGAACGTCATTGATATGACCATTCACTTTAAGACCGCGCCACTCATGAATTAAATTTCCTTTAGGATTGATTATAAAGGTACTTCTTTCTATACCTCTTACACTTTTACCATACATATTCTTCATCTTTATAACGTTGAATAAATTGCATGCAATTTCCTCAGAATCACTTAATAATTCAAAAGGGAATTCATATTTTTTCTTAAAGTTTTCGTGTGATTTAATACTATCTCTCGAGACACCAAATATCTCAACATTTATTTTTTTAAATTGATCTATACTTTCTTTAAAATCAATACCTTCGTTTGTACATCCAGGGGTTGAGTCTTTTGGATAAAAATAAATTACTACATATTTACCCAAATAGTTAGATAGTTTAAAATTTAAATTACTTGTACCTAATAATTCAAAATTAGGAACAGGTTTGTCAATAGCAATATCATTCATGTTTATTATTATGCCCTTAAAAAGTTATTGAAGCTTAAAAGAAATGGGAATAGTTACATTAAAAATTTTAGTCCTTAATATCTCTGGTGGCTGGGGAAAAGTTTCTTGAACTCGTTTGATTATTTTTAATCCTTCTTTATCTAAGATACTAAACCCGCTACTTTCTTTAATTTTAGAATTAAGTAATGTGCCTTGCCCATCAAATCTTAATTCAATAATGACCACACCTTGAATATTTTTTACTCGAGCTATTCTAGGATATCTTATTTGTTTTTTAATTACTTTTCTCAATTGTGCACGATATTCATCTATTTTATTTTCGATTATAAATTTTTGTGATGTATCTTTTTTATCAATAGTAGTTGTTGAAGAAGAGGCCAAAGTTTTCGTAACAGGCGGCTCAGGAATAGGCTCAGGGATAATTTTGGGAAGTGGCTCAGGAATAGGCTCAGGCTCAGGGATAGGCTCAGGGATAGGCTCAGGCTCAGGGATAATTTTGGGAAGTGGCTCAGGAATAGGCAACTTCTTTTCTTTAGGTAAGATGTCAATCTTTAATTCTGGTAGGGCTTCGATATTTACGAAGTTATTATCAGGCATAAAGAATAGTAGAGTAACGTGAAGCAGCAAAGAGAAAATCACTGTTTGAGTGAGCGATAATAACTTTACATTTTTAGCGACTATATTCAAAGATTAAAATGAAATTTGTTTTAAAAGAAGGCGTAAATTATAGCTCATAATATTGAATAATTATTTAATGAAATCAATATTATATCAATCCATTCATTATTTGAACCTCTACCACCTCACCACTTTTAATCGACCCAGAATTAATATCTAGTATGATAAAGCAATTGGCTTGGCTCATGGAGCTTAAAATAGCTGAACCCTGAAGAGGGACTGGCTTAACTTTCCACTCACCTTCTTTATTAAAAAGAATACCTCTTTGGAATTCAAGCCTGCCAGGTTTTTTAATGATAGTCACGCTACATTTAACTTTCATTAAAGGAGGTGCGGAATAATTTTTCTCTCCCATTATATTTTTGAGGGCGGGTTGAACCAATTGATAAAAAGTGACCATTGTGGCTACAGGATTCCCCGGAAGACCAAAGTAAGGTGTGCTATTAATTTTTCCATAAGCCATTGGGCGACCTGGTTTAATAGATAATTTCCAGAATAATACACTACCTATCTTTTCTAATATTTCTTTTACGTAATCAGCTTGTCCAACCGATACCCCCCCGCTTGTTATAATAGCGTCAGTTTCCCGAGATGCTTTTAGTAATGTTGTTTCGATTATTTTTTTATCATCTGGAATAACCCCTAAGTCTACACAGTCAATATTTAGTCTAATTAGCATACTATGTATTGTGTAATGATTACTATCATAGACTTGACCAGACTTAATGGGTGTTCCTACTTTTATAATTTCATCTCCAGTTGAAAAAAATGCCACCTTCAATTTTCTATAAACTAAAATTTTTTCGATGCCTAATGAAGCAATTAAGCCAACCTCAGCAGGCCTAATATGTGTTCCTTTTTTAAGAACAATTTGTCCTTGTTGTACATCCTCGCCTATTTTACGAATGTTAGCCCCTTTTTTTGGAAGCTCTTTTAGGATAATTACATTTTCTTTTTTTATAACAAGCTCAATAGGAATTACTGTATCTGCTCCTTGAGGAATTTTTCCTCCTGTCATAATTTGAAATGCTTGATTTTTTTGAACGATATTATTAGAAACTTTTCCCGCTAATATGGTATCTACAATTTCTAGTTTGTTAGAGGAAGATGCTGAGATAACTTGAAATGCAAATCCATCCATTGCAGAATTATCATAATTAGGAACATTAATGGGGGAAACAAGATCTTCAGCTAATGTGCGATCCAAAGTATTTTTTAACAAAACTAATTGAGTCTCTGCTATAGGCTCTAGAAATTTATTTATATATTTGTTTGCAGAATTAAAATCCATGGCATTAGGATCATACTCAGCAAGACATCCATGATCTTCTGCTAAATTTTTAAGCGTTATTTTTTTATTCATTATTGTAAATCTTAATGATGAAGTTGATTATTTCATCAATATTATTTAGGTCAAGGCATGGTATTTTGCTATTTAATGGATGATCCGATGCAACCGCTATAATATGAGTGTCATTATCGTATAATTTTTCTAATGACTTTCCTTTTCTATATACTTCAATTTTTGGGTATAACGTATTTTTTAAGCCTTCAATGAGGATGATATCAGTACTCGAGTCTATTTGATTGATTGCTTTGTCTAAACTAAATGAATTATCGCCAGCTTCTGTTATAAGCGCCGCCCTTTCTTTATTGAAGACTAGTGTTTGAAATGCTCCTGCCTTTCTTATTCGAAAACTATCTTTTCCTGGAGTGTCTATATCAAACGTATGGTGAGCATGCTTGATAACAGAGACATTTAAACCTTTCTTTTTGAGTTGAGGAAGCAAATTTTCAATAAGAAATGTTTTTCCACTTCCGCTATTTGATGCACAAATACCTAAAATAAATTTAGAGGATTTAGATTTTTGTTTCATTTTTTTTTAATTCTTTTTGGTCATTAATGTTGATAAAAGCATTTGCATTTTTAAATTCAACCAATTCAAAATCATTTTTTTGTATCCAAGTGTCTATTTTTCGCTCTCCATTTTTAATGAATACTTCTAAATTTTTAATTACTGATCGAGGGCATAAAATAAAAACTGGCTCCAATTTATTTTCGATAGTAGGAACAATAATTTTAGGTTTTCGTTCATTGATTTTAGCGCTTAAAATGCTTACTAAATTTTTCGGAATAAATGGGCAGTCATTAGGGCAAAATTGCACCCAATTTTTTGTAGAGTGAAATAGCCCTGCATGAATTCCTCCTAAGGGACCTAGGTGATTGTTTATTAGATCCTTAAATTGAATAGATTCGGGGTATAGCCCGATAAGTACATTGGTGCTTATCCAAATCTTACTTACTTGAGGAGCTAATCTCTCATAAACATGATTTATAAGAAATTTATTGTTAAATTTCACCAGAGACTTATTTTGTCCCATTCTTTTTGATTCTCCTCCCGCAAGAATCACACCCTCAATATCACTATACAATTAACCCCCTGTATGAGACATAAATCTAACAATTGCAGGTTGTTTATCTTTTAGATCAAATGTATGTGATTTAGGTTTAATTTTCATACTATTAATAATAGCTTCTGCGATGGGTTCATCATCATAAGGAAAATTTCTAATGAGCGGCATCAATTCAATTTTCTCTTCTTGCCCTAAACATAAAAATAATTCTCCTTTACAGCTAATTCTTACTCGATTGCAATTATCACAAAAATTATGCGTATGTGGAGATATTAATCCTATCTTAGTTTTAGTGCCTTGCACTTCCCAATACCGAGCTGGTCCACTAGTGGTGTAAGTTGAATTTAGAAGTGAATATTTTTGTTGCAATCTTTCTAACACCACATCATTGCCTAAACAGGTGGTTTCTCTATCATATTCTGTAGCGCCCAAAGGCATTTCTTCGATGAATGAAATATCAAGACTCTGCTTAATTGAATAATCAACTAAGTCATACAATTCATGATCATTGATGCCTTGCATTATAACGGCATTGATTTTTATTTTTTCAAATTTAGCATCAATAGCAGCCTGAATTCCTTCCAGTACATTCTTTAATTTACCTATCCTTGTCATTTCTTTAAAAGTGTTAGGATTAAGGCTATCTAAGCTAATATTTATTCTTTTTACTCCTGCTTTTTTGAGCATAGCCGCATTTTTTTTAAGTTGACTTCCGTTGGTGGTAAGTGTTAACTCATTTAGGGACTTATATTTACCTATAGTTTGGAACAGCCATTCTATATTTCTTCGCACAAGAGGTTCTCCCCCTGTAATTCTTACTTTATCAACACCTAAGTTGCTAAATATTTTAATAATTCTAGCAATCTCTTCAAGTGAAAGTAAATTTTCTTTGGGTAAAAATGTCATTTTTTCAGACATACAATAGATGCATCTAAAATCACATCTATCAGTTACTGAGACTCTAATGTAATCTATTTTTCGATTGAACTGATCTATTAATATATTTGCCATATTTACGATTGCTTTGTTAAATTTAATGAATTCTCTAGATATAGATTAATAAATTTGAATTTAATTAGTCTATTATTGGTTCTATTTCTGTAATTATGGCATTCTTAACATATAAAATATACTGACCATTTAGCTGATTCTTAAATTAAGATTATGATGTCAATTCAACAACAAGAAATAAAAGATTATGTATTAACTTCAACTAAAAAGGATAGCTTATTGGATGGGTTAGTATTTGATGTTATTACAAAATATTTAAATAAATAAATAAATTTTATTTATTTAATAGTATGAAGTGATTCTTATCACGCTCAATTCGCTTTCCAGTCCAAACCTGTTTCCAGCTTTGATATTCTGATGGCATTTTATCTTCATTATGAAGTGATAACAGCACCATCCGACATGAAACATTTTGATTGTTTGAATTAATTCCTCTAATCCCCGTGTAATAGTGTAATAAATTAATATGATTTTCAGATAAATTATAAATATATAAGCAACTAGAGCTCTGTGTTAAATGTTTTTTAGCATCTAAAAATACATTTCTATAGCTTTTCCTATTATCTAGAAATGGACTACATAACATTATTAATGTTATCCACACCATGGTGATTCCTAGAGCCCAATTGGAGATTGCTGAACGGTTGGTAATTTTTAGATTAATAATTGATGTTAACCATAACGTGGAAGCAGTTAGGGCTATTAGGAAGCTTATTACTTGAAATTCTGCTGGATAATTACCTGAAAGATAAAAGATGCGCTCATAAAGTTTAGCTGGAAATCCTGAAATCATACTAAACCAGACTAACCAGATTAATAAACCAATTAAACCAAAAATTAAAATTCCGAACCAATTTAATGCGCTGGCGGCACTTCTTTTGAGTAAATCAATTCCACCAATTGCAATAACAGAAAAAGGAATTAAGATGGGCATGAGATTTATTTGATCTAATTTATTATCAAAAGCAATTGTAATAAATATAGAAATTGAAAAAATTATAGGTAAGTGGAATTTTTTTTGTTGGCTTAAAATTTTGTAATTTTTAAATAAAACTAGAATGAGCAAGGGTAATGATGGCCAAGTAAACCATAAAATATTTTTTAGATAATAAATAAACTCAGGTCCTTGTAAAAAATTAAGTCTATTAATCCATGAAAAAAAGAGTTCTGGGTTATATTGAGATAGTATAAAAATCCAAGGCCCAATTATTATTGAGGCAATAATTACAGAAATTAAACAAAAAATATAATATCTCTTGTTTCGCCAGATTTTTATCGATAACAGTCCTAATGCAGTTATCAATATACTGATAAGAGGAATTATTCCATTGGATAAAAATATTATGGAAGTTCCTATACCTAAAATTATGCTTGCTCTAAAAGGCCTTCTATTATGTAGAGCAAAAGCATATAGACTTAATGAAAATCCTAATAAAGCTGCAATTTCAGGGCGTATGGTATGTATATTAAATATTAACCCGATTGAGGCAATAAAAATTAAACCAGCTTGTCTTCCGTATTCTGAACCCCATAGTTCTCTCGTTAGCATCCCCAGACTAAGTAATGTCAATCCCACCCAAAGTGCATTAGATAGTCGGGCTGCATCATGTATTGGAAGTAAGCCAGAGAAAAGTTTCCCTAATGTAGCACCAATATATGGATAAAGTGGCGGGTTATTGATAGAGGTTTGATTGGCTGCAAGAGGGGCGATAATAGAATTATTCTGAATAATATCCATGATCATGCTGATGGTTTGGGATTCTGCTGTAACCCAAGGCGGGTGCCCAATTAGGCCTGTAAAAATCCAGAGTGTAGATAGAATTAAGAATAAATGTAATTTTGTTTTTTCCCCTAATTTTGTTTTTGGGGTTGCCATATTTCCTTGCCAGTCATGTTCAAGATTAAAGCTCATATTTTAATTATGATACAAAAAAAGGCAGCTGAGCTGCCTTTTTTTGTAATAGTTTGTTGTAATAGTTTGTAATTACATTCCATATTTTTGTTTAAATCTCTCAACACGACCTGCAGTGTCAAGAATTTTTTGTTTGCCCGTATAAAACGGGTGGCATTTAGAACAAACTTCTATGCTCATATCTTTTTTTGCAGTAGATTGTGTTTTAAATTTATTCCCACAGCTACACGTTACATTTATTTCAGGGTAATCTGGATGTATATCTTTTTTCATAATAGTTTTTTTATTTTAATTGTATTTTAAAAATGTAATTTTATAGAAAATCTTTTAAAAATCAATGCTTAATTACAATTAACCTCTTTTCATACTGTCAAAGAAATCAGCATTATTTTTTGTTGACCTTATTTTATCTAGCAAGAATTCCATTGCTTCAAGGTCATCCATTGGGTAAAGTAATTTTCGTAACACCCATATTTTCTGAAGCACATCTTGAGGGATAAGAAGTTCTTCACGTCTTGTCCCTGATTTATTAACATTAATAGCGGGGTAAACTCTTTTTTCGGCCATTCTCCTATCAAGATGAATCTCATTATTCCCTGTGCCTTTGAATTCCTCGTAAATTACATCATCCATTCGAGAGCCTGTATCAACAAGGGCTGTGGCTAGAATAGTAAGGGATCCTCCTTCTTCAGTATTACGAGCAGCGCCAAAAAAACGTTTTGGTTTTTGTAATGCATTGGCATCTACGCCGCCAGTAAGGACTTTTCCAGATGATGGTATGACTGTGTTATAAGCTCTTGCAAGCCGCGTTATTGAGTCTAAAAGAATTACAACATCTTTTTTATGCTCAGTTAGTCTTTTTGCTTTTTCGATTACCATTTCTGCAACTTGTACATGTCTTGTAGCCGGTTCATCAAAAGTTGAGGCTACAACTTCGCCTTTAACCGACCTAGTCATTTCTGTAACTTCCTCCGGTCTCTCATCAATTAAAAGAACGATTAAAGTAACGTCTGGATGATTGGCAGTAATGGCATGAGCAATATTTTGCATCATTACTGTTTTACCACTTTTTGGGCTAGCAACAATAAGCCCCCTTTGACCTTTACCTATAGGCGCAATCATATCAATTACTCTACTAGTATTATTTTCTTCTGTTTTCGAATCTCTCTCAAGGATAAGTGGCTTTGTCGGAAATAAAGGAGTTAAATTTTCGAAGAGTATTTTATTTTTGGTATTTTCAGGCGCGTCATTGTTAACTTTATCAACTTTAACTAAAGCAAAATAACGCTCACTGGTTTTTGGTGTTCTAATTTCACCCGCTATCGTATCGCCTGTGTGCAAATTAAATCTTCTAATTTGAGAGGGTGAGACATAGATGTCATCAGGTCCGGCTAGATATGAAGAATCTGGAGATCGTAAAAAACCAAAGCCATCTTGTAGCACCTCAAGAGTACCATCGCCAACAAGTGTATCTCCATTTTTAGCTTTATTTTTTAAAATTGCAAAAATTAAATCTTGCTTTCGCAGTCTCCCTGCATTTTCAATTTTGTCTGAATTTGCTAATTCAATTAGCTCGGTTACGGGAAGATGTTTTAGGTCAGCTATGTGCATATGTTTTCTTTATTTAAATTGTACTATCAATAAAAGCCATTAATTGTGACTTGGATAACGCCCCTACCTTGGTTGCTTCGACATTCCCATTCTTAAAGATCATAAGTGTTGGAATACCTCGAATACCAAATTTTTGTGGAGTTTGTTGATTTTCATCGATGTTTAATTTAGCTATTTTTATTTTACCTTCGTATTCATTGGCAAGAGATTCAAGGATTGGAGCAATCATTTTGCATGGTCCGCACCATTCTGCCCAGTAATCTACCAGTACTGGAATTTTTGACTGAAGAACTTCTGGTTCAAATGCGCTGTCGGTAAGATGAATTATTGTATTGCTCATATTATATAAATATAGAATTAGTTTTTATTAAAGTGTTTGAATTTTTTTAAATTGATGTGAATTACAGAATTGTTTATCTGCCTACACGCACATGTTAATCGAATTTAATTTTATAATCAATGATTATTTTGTTATTTCAAATAAAGGTACTACTATTTTAACCCCTCTTGATGTTCTGGCTATTTTAATAGCTTGATCAGCTTCTTTTTGAGTAACCAACCCTAATAAATAAACGATAT
This sequence comes from Methylophilaceae bacterium, assembly GCA_050256215.1. Lineage (GTDB taxonomy): Bacteria > Pseudomonadota > Gammaproteobacteria > Burkholderiales > Methylophilaceae > BACL14. Next base: position 21,918 of record JBBWVM010000078.1, on the reverse strand, counting down.
TCGACTCAGTATACACTTTGATATTGAGAGCCGTTACTCGACCTTTTCCTTCTTTCGAAAACACTCTAGAAATAACATTTGCTGTAATGATAGTATCATTTGCAATAATTTTGTATGTATTTCTCTCTCCTATAGTCATTTTATTATAGACTTTTTTTACATTTTTTATTTTTTTTACTGTTGAAATAATTTTATTTATAAGTTCCTGATTGGAAGCTTGTCCTGTGACTAAGAGTTTTTGATTGTAACTCACAAAATTAGCCCTAAAATTACCTTCAAATTCTTGAGTATCTGTAATGGCTATCCATTCTATTTTTTCATCCATATATTGGGCTTCAAAATCTCTTCTGTCTCCAGTGGCAACGGGTCCTGTTATAATCAAAGGAGCACAAGCTGTTTGAAAAATACTTAAAAGTAAAAGAAAGAGAATAGAAATTTTAGTAAGATTGATCATATAATTTTGATTATATAGTGAATAAAATTTTTTTAGAAAAAAGATATTAAAAAAATGATACCAGCTCTTTATCTAGTAGCAACACCAATTGGCAATCTTGAGGATATAACTTATAGAGCTATTGGTGTTTTAAAAAATGTGGATTTAATTGCCTGCGAAGATACTAGACACACAAGTCATTTATTATCTCATTTTGGCATTAAAAAGAAACTTACTTCATTACATCAACATAACGAAAAATATAAAACTGATAAATTGCTTAAAGAGTTAGAAGGGGGTGTATCTATTGCTTATGTTTCTGATGCGGGAACACCTGCAATTAGTGATCCTGGTGCGCATTTAGTCAATAAGGCCTTGAAGCAAGGATTCAAAGTAATTCCAGTTCCAGGAGCATCATCAGTCATTTCGGCTTTTTCTGTATCTGGAGTTGAATCAACACAATTTGAATTTCATGGATTTTTACCGAACAGTGAATCAAAAAGTAAAAAACTTTTAAATGAAATGAGTTTAAAAAGAATCCCTGCTATTTTTTTTGTTTCTCCTCATCGTATCTTAAAAACGATAGAAATATTAGAAGTAATTTATGGCTCATCACATGAGGTATTTATTGCTCGCGAGTTAACTAAAATCTATGAAACTCTTTATAAAGACGAATTACAAAATATTTTAAAGCAATTTAGGCAAGACAAGGATAATCTCAAAGGAGAGTTTGTAGTTATAGTGGAACCAATGCTCATGTCCGATAAAGATTTTGAGGGATTGCCTTTAAAAGAAGCTTTAAAAGTAATGATGAAAGAGCTTACATTGAATCAATCTGTAAAGCTTGCAACTACTATTTTCAAAAAAAGTAAAAAGGATGTTTATAATCTAGCATTGGAACTTAAAAAATGACAGAAGAAATAATTATTACAAAGCCTGACGATATGCATCTTCATCTTCGTGACGGGGAGATTTTAAAGTATGTATCTCAAGATACTGCAAAGCAATTCGCAAGGGCAGTTGTAATGCCAAATCTTGATGACCCTATTAAGACTGTTGATATGGCTAATAACTATTACCAAGAAATAAAAAAGTATACTAGTCATGCAGACTTCGAACCTTTGATGGCTATTTATTTTAGTGATACTTTATGTGCTGATGAACTAAAAAAAATTAAAGATTCTCCGAATGTAATTGGGGTTAAGCTTTATCCTGCTGGGGTAACTACTAATTCAAAAAATGGGGTATCGGACATTGATGCATGTTTTCCTATTTTTGAATTAATGGAAAAATTGGATATACCCTTATTAATACATGGTGAGGTAAATGATCCAAATGTAGATATATTTGATAGAGAAAAATTTTTTATTGATAGGTATCTAATTCTTTTACATCAAACCTTTCCAAACCTTCGAATAGTACTCGAGCACGTCTCTACAAAGGAAGCGATTGATTTCGTTGTAAGCTCAGGAAGGACTGTTGCAGCAACGATTACTTTACAACATCTCTTATTTAATCGAAACGATTTATTCTCTGGGGGCATTAGCCCACATCATTATTGCTTGCCAGTCTTAAAAAGAGAAGAGCATCGCAATGCCGTACTTAAGGCTGCTTTGTCTGGCAATCCTAAATTCTTTTTAGGTACTGATAGCGCGCCTCATTTTAAAAAACAAAAAGAAACCGCATGTGGCTGCGCAGGAATTTATTCAGCTTTAACAGCGATTGAACTTTATGCGAATATCTTTGAAAAAAATAATGCAATAAATTTGCTGGAAAATTTTAGCAGTAAATATGGAGCGGATTTTTATAATCTTCCTTATAATTCGTCAAAAATAAAGTTAACCAAACAGATAACAGAAATTCCTGAGTCAATTAAAATTGGAAATGAGGAAATCATTCCTTTGTTTGCAGGAGAATCTATTGATTGGTATTTTTCTACACTTTAAAAATAGATGATAAAATAAAAACTTAAGTTGACTAGACAGTCGCTGTACATATATTTTATATGTGCAGAGGAAAGTCCGGGCTCCGTAGAGCAGGGTGATGGCTAACAGCCATACGTCGTGAGACGAGGAATAGGGCCACAGAGACGAGCGTATTTAGTTACGGTGAAACGCGGTAACCTCCACCTGGAGCAAGGCCAAATAGGGTAACTATAAACATTGCTCATGTTGTTACCGGGTAGGCTGCTTGAGTGTGTAAGCAATTGCATGCCTAGATGAATGACTGTCCAAGACAGAACCCGGCTTATCGGTCAACTTAAAATTAATTTGTAACTTACTGATGGATAAAGAGAAAGTTTTAAAAAAAGCGCTTGCAAAGCGCTTTTTTTTTACATATAGTGTGCTTGTAAGGGAAAAAGTGGTTATTTGTGGGAAATTATTTAACGAAGCTAAGGGCGTTTAGTGATTTCCCATCTTTTTAGGCGCACATTATGTATAAAGGGGTAACACTTCTAAATCTTGATGGGAAGAACCGACTAGCAATTCCAACAAAATATCGAGAGGAGTTGTTATCAGAGTCTATGGGCGCCATAGTATTAACTGCTCACCCTCATGGATGCCTTCTGCTTTATCCAAGCAATGCATGGATACCGATTCAAGAGAAGGTAATGCAACTTTCTAGTTTTGATAAAAAATCAAGCGGATTACAACGACTATTAGTGGGTTATGCTGAGGACCTTTCCGTCGACAGTGCTGGGAGGCTCCTTATCTCTTCAGAGCTTAGAGAATATGCCTCAATTCAAAAAACTTTAATGTTTGTAGGTCAGGGGAGTCATTTTGAATTATGGAGCCAAGAATTTTGGACTCAACAAATTAACCAAATTGATATTAATGCTAAGGGAGAATTACCTTCTGAATTAGGTGGTTTTTCATTATGACAACACACATCCCCGTAATGCTAAAAGAGGCTATTGAAGGGTTATCTATTAAGCCGAATGGTATTTATTTAGATTGTACATTTGGGAGGGGCGGTCATGCCAGAGAGATTTTAAAGCGCCTTGGTGACCAAGGTCGTTTAATAGCGCTTGACAAAGATTTAGATGCAATAAATGAAGCAAAAAAGATTCGGGATGGCAGGTTTGAAATTGAACATTGCTCATTTGTTGATTTAGCAACTGTATTAGAAAAAAAAAAAATTAAACAACTGGATGGAATCTTAATGGATTTGGGAATTTCTTCTCCTCAAATAGATGAAGCTGAAAGGGGATTTAGTTTTAGATTAGATGCACCTTTGGATATGAGAATGAATCAATTACAAGAAATTAACGCTGCGGATATTGTGAATAACTATGAAGAGAAAGATTTAGTTAAAGCAATAAAGACGTATGGTGAGGAGAGATTTGCAAAGCGTATTGTGAGGGCAATCATTAAACATCGAAATGAAAAAGGTCCAATAAAAAGAACTAAGGAGCTTGCTGAGTTAATTAGAATTTCGATTCCTAATCGTGAGCCTGGAAAAAATCCAGCCACGAGAACATTTCAAGCACTAAGAATCATAGTTAATCAAGAGATTATTGAGGTTGAAAGGGCACTTCCGTTGGCATTTAAATACTTGAAATGTTTCGGAAGGTTGGTTGTTATTAGCTTTCATTCTTTGGAAGATAGAGCAGTAAAAAATTATGCAAAATTACAATTAAAGACAGATAGCATACCTAAGTATATCCCTGTTAAAGCTTCAGAAATAAAGGCATCTCCATTAAAAATAGTTCAAAAGATGATAACTCCTTCTCAGAATGAGATTAGAGAAAACCCCAGATCTAGAAGTGCAAAATTAAGAGTGATAGAAAAAATTGCGGAGCTGTCATGAACTTAAATTTTATTTTATTTATTTTATTGATATTTTTTGCATTGGCTAAAGTTAACTTTCAGCATCAGTATCGAACACTTCATTCAAAATTAGAGATTGAAAATCAAATTACATTAGAGCTTAGAGATGAAAAGATTAAATTACAAATAGAAGAATCAAATAAATCTGCCAATGGTCGTATACAAGAAATTGCCAAAAATCGATTAGGAATGCGAGTTCCAAAGAAAAATCAAAAAAAGATAATTATTAATAAATGAGACAGATTATTAAAAATAGGCATGAGTTTTTTGTATTATCAAAAATAAGAAGTCGCTTTGTCTTAACGATACTCATATTGTCATTTTTCGCGTTATTTTCTCAAGCTTTTTATTTGCAGGGTATGCAAAATGAATGGCTTCAAGAAGAAGGTTTTAATAGAAGTAATAGAAAAATAATTTTACATGCATATAGAGGAAAAATATTTGATCGAAATGGAAAAGTTTTGGCTGGCAGTGCTCCAGTTAAAACTATTAAAGCAAATCCTGTTTCTGTAAAATTTAAAGAAGGCCAAAAAAATAAATTGGCAAAACTATTAAAGCTTAATCCCAAGCATTTAGATCAAAAATTAAGAAATAAGAATAAACCATATGTTTTTTTAAAAAAAAGAATTAAACCTAAAGTGGCGGCACAAATTATGGCATTAAAAATTCCAGGAATAACTTTAGACAAGGAATATCGAAGATATTATCCAGGCAATGCATCCTCTGCACATGTGGTAGGTTATTTAGGACGGGATGGGAATGGCTTAGAAGGGCTTGAAATGTCCATGAATGAAGCACTATCTGGGGAGGACGGATTTAAGAAGGTTTTGATAGATGCCAAAAGAAAAATTGTGGATGAGTTAAGTGAAGTAAAAGTTCCAAAGGATGGTCAAGATATTCACTTATCAATTGACGGACGTCTTCAAGAAAAAACTTACGAGGCTCTAAAAAAAGCTGTAGATAAACATGAAGCAAAATCGGGCTCGGCAATTTTGATTGATGCTAAAAGTGGTGAGGTTTTGGCGATGTCAAATTTTCCCTCGTACAATCCTAATAAATCTTTAACAAAAACAGAGCGTAAAAATCTAAAAAATAGAGCAATTACCGACGTATTTGAACCTGGATCAACTGTAAAGCCTATTAGCGTAGCAGTGGCATTAGAGAAAAATGTTGTTAATGTTAGAACAAAAATTAATACACGTAAAGGTCGTTATAGAGTGGGTAAGAAGACTATTTCTGATACACATGCATATGGTATTTTGACCGTGAGAGAAGTGGTTCAGGTATCTTCTAATATTGGCGCTGTAAAGATTGCTGAGATGATAACCTCAAAAAGCCTGTGGTCTATTTATAATAATTTTGGTTTTGGCAGGAAGACCGAAATAGAATTTCCTGGTGAGCCAAGAGGAAAACTCAGAAATTATGAATCATGGAAAGAAATAGACCATGCCGCTATAAGTTATGGTTATAGTTTGAATGGCAGTTTGGCTCAAATAGCAAGGGCTTACACACCTTTTGCAAATAGTGGCGAGTTGAAGCCACTAACATTGATTAAAAAAAATGAGCCAGTTATTGGAAGAAGAGTTTTGTCTACTAAAGTAAGTAATCAAATGTTAAATATACTAGAATCAGTTGTGTCAGATGGTGGCACAGCCCCTCATGCTCAGGTGCCGGGTTATCGTATTGCAGGAAAAACAGGCACAGCAAAACAATGGTTAAATGAAAAAAAGAAGTACAGTAAAAAATATACTGCATCATTTGTGGGCATAGCACCAGTTTCAAAACCTAAGTTCATTATGGCCATCATGATTGATGCGCCTTCAAAGGGTGGATACTATGGTGGTCCATTGGCGGGACCTGTGTTTAAAGAGGTTATGAGTGAAGCGCTTAAATTATATTCTATTCCTCAGGATGGATTAAATAACGAAGCGATAGAGAGGCAAATTGGGGTTAATATTGATATCACTATATGAATAATGAACTTCAAAAGTTTTTAGATCAATTTGATAATTTAACTACAAGTAGTAAAGACCTTAATAAAAGTTCAATTTTTGTGGCTTATCCTGGAGAAAAGAATGACGGAAGGAATTTTATTTTTCAGGCAGCCCAGAATGGGGCTGAGGCTATTCTGTATGACCCAATAAATTATGAATGGAACGAAGATTGTGATCTTCCTCATTTTGCTGTTAACAATCTTAAAAATAATCTTTCATACATCGCGGATCAGTTTTATAAGTATCCGTCAAAAAAAATACATATCACAGGCGTCACGGGTACAAATGGTAAGACTTCTTGTGTATTTTGGTTAACTCAGTGTTTAAGTTTCTTTAAAAGTAATACCGCATTTATTGGAACAATAGGGTATGGGAAATTAAGGAATTTTTCAAAATCATTAAATACAACACCCAATGCCTTAATAACTCAATTAATACTTCATGAATTTTATAAAGCAGAAATTGAGAATGTTGCAATGGAAGTTTCTTCTCATGGAGTGGCTCAAGGCAGGGTGGCCGCAATTAATTTTGATGTAAAATTATTTACCAATTTAACTAGAGATCACTTAGATTATCACGGGTCAATTGAAAGTTATGCAAAAGTAAAAGCAAGTTTTATGCTCAGCTCATCAAAAGGTAGGGTGGTGATAAATATTGATGATAACCTTGGACGATTGATTTATAAGGAGTCAAAATTAGCACTTACTCGAAAGATATCTTATGCAATTGATCGTGACGCAGATATTAAGGCTATTAACATTAATTATATGAATCAATTTAGTGAGTTTGATCTTCTATTTTGTAACGAAACTTATCATATTAAAGCCCCTGTTATAGGAAAATTTAATATTTATAATATACTTGGCGTTATCGGCTGTTTGATTTCTATGGGGTATAAAATACCTGAAATCATTAAAAGTATAAAAAATTTAAGTTCTGTTCCAGGAAGGGTCGAATTCATAACAAACAAATCAAAAAATATGCCTTCTGTGGTTATTGATTATGCGCATACTCCAGACGCATTAAAGAACATTTTATTAAGCTTGAAAATATTAAAACCCAAAAGAATAATTTTGGTATTTGGGTGTGGTGGCAATAGAGACAGAGGGAAGCGTGAAGAAATGGCGAGAGTTGTAAATAATTTTGCTGATTTTGTCATTGTGACATCTGATAACCCTAGAGATGAAGATCCAATTCAAATCATGAGAGATATTACCCAGCATTTAGAAGTAAATTATGTGAATATAGAGGATAGGGCTGATGCAATTGATTATGCGATCAATAAATCAGGAGAGGATGATTTGGTGTTGATTGCTGGAAAAGGACATGAGGAATATCAAGAAATTAAAGGTAAAAGAAATAGTTTTTCTGATAAAAAAATAGCCAAAAAATACTTGTCAAAAAAACAGGGAGTTAAAAATTAAATTTTTATTAGAAGAAATTTTAGAAATTACCAACGGAAGTCTTTACGGTGATCAAGCGGTGTCAAAAGAGTTTATTACCTCAATTTCTATAGATTCAAGAAAGATAAAAAAAGGTGATTTGTATATTGCTATAAAAGGTAAACGGTTTGATGGAAATAGATTTGTAAAAGATGCGCTTGAGAAGGGAGCTATTTACGCAATAATTTCTGACTCTAAGTATCAAGACTCAAAAACAATATTAGTAAACAGTGGTAAAAAAGCTTTATCAGATATTGCTTCTTATTTGGTTAATAAAATTCAACCTATTGTTATTGCTATTACTGGTAGCAATGGAAAAACTACAACTAAAGAATTAATTGTTTCCATTATGAGGTGTTATTTAACAGCTAATCAATTAGTGTTTTCTGAAGGAAATTTTAATAATGATATTGGTCTGCCTTTGACTTTATTGAAGCTTAATTTTACTCATACTCATGCTATTTTAGAGATGGGGATGAACCATGCTGGGGAGCTCAATCAATTGACGAAGATTGCCTCGCCAGATTTAGCAGTTATTACTAATATAGGAGAGGCGCATATTGAGAATTTTGAGTCGAAAAAGGACATTGCTACAGCCAAAAAAGAAATTTTAAATGACATGCCATCAGGAGCTATTGCAATATTGCCAAGAGATGATCAATATTTTAATTATTTAGCTCAAGGGCAAGAAAGATTAGAGATAATCAGCTTTGGCAGGAAAGCCAATGCTTTAATTTATGGTGAGGAGATTAGTTCAGGAATATTAAAAATATTTGTACCAAATGAGAATTTTATTATAAGTAAAAAATTACTTGGTAAGAATAATACTTTGAATATTTTAGCTGCAGTTGCGTGTTGCTACGCTTTAAATATTTCTAAAGATTGTATTCAAAAAGGTATTGAGATTATGGATCCAATTCCGGGAAGATTGGAATTGTTGTTAGGTATTGAGAACTCAACGGTGATTAATGATACATACAATGCCAACCCTTCTTCGACAGAAGAAGCAATTAATGTACTTACAGCAACGAAAGGAAAAAAATTATTTGTTTTTGGAGATATGGCTGAGCTTGGAAGGGATTCGGTAATGTTTCATGAGGAGATTGGAAAATATATAAATAAAACTCAAATAAATCTTACTTTGGGGGTTGGTGAATTTTCTAAAGAAACGATAAAGCAATTAGGAGAAAAAGGAATGTGGTTTCAATCAAAAACTCATTTAATTGAAGAGCTTATAAAGCTTATTGATAGCAAAACGACTATACTTGTAAAAGGCTCTCGCCTAATGGAGATGGAACAAATTATAAGTAAAATTATCAAATAATTGATGGTAAGGAAATGATCATATGTTGTTAGAATTTTTTAATTGGCTCGCAGTTGATTTTAGCGCGTTAAATGTATTTAAATATATATCACTTAGAGCTGTGTTAGCTGTTATAACTTCTTTGGTAATCTCTTTTACATTTGGTAGTTGGTATATAAAAAAATTAGGTGAGTATAGTTTTGGTCAATATGTTAGAGATGATGGCCCTACAGCTCACCTAGATAAAATAGGAACCCCAACCATGGGAGGAGGATTAATATTAGTTTCAATCCTTATTTCAACCTTACTCTGGGCTGACCTTGGTAATCATTATATTTGGCTAATGATAATAGTTTCTGCAGGTTTTGGATTGATTGGATTAATAGATGATTACAGCAAAATTAGTAATAAGAAATCAGATGGATTAAGTGCAATTAATAAGTTTTTATTGCAATCAGCCGTTGGACTGAGTGTAGCCACTTATCTTTTTTTGCATGCATCCACTCCTCAAGAAACTTCCTTATTAATCCCTTTTTTCAAAGATTTAAGTCTTCCATTAGGCGCTTTAGGTTTTATTTTATTAACATACATTGTTGTGGTGGGTAGTAGTAATGCTGTAAATTTGACTGATGGTCTTGATGGTCTCGCAATTATGCCTGCGGTAATGATAGTAAGCGCTCTGGGTATATTTGCTTATTTAAGTGGCAATACAATCTTTTCATCTTATTTAGATATTCCTTATATTCAAGGAGCGGGAGAAGTAACTATATTTTGCGCAGCACTGGCGGGAGCGGGCTTAGGATTTTTATGGTTTAATGCCTACCCCGCAGAGGTTTTTATGGGGGATTTAGGGGCATTATCAATTGGTGCGGCAATGGGGACATTGGCAGTAATTGTTAGACAGGAAATCGTTCTATTTATTATGGCAGGAGTTTTTGTTGTAGAAACAATATCTGTTGTTCTCCAGGTAGGGTATTTCAGACACACTAAGAAAAAATTTGGTGTGGGTAAAAGAATTTTTTTAATGGCCCCTTTGCATCATCATTATGAAAAAAAAGGCTGGAAGGAAACGCAAGTAGTTGTTAGGTTTTGGATTATTACTATGATGCTTGTACTTATAGGGCTAGCAAGCTTGAAGATTCGTTAATGTTTGTAAGAGAATTTACTCATGTTTTAATTTTGGGTTGTGGAAAGACTGGATTATCTATTGCTCGATATTTGAAAAGAAAGCATGTCAAAACTTCTTTTTATGATACAAATAAATTAATTATAGATAAGATTAAAAATATACAAGATATCCAGATAGTTTCTTCCTTTTCTGGAGAGTTAAAAGAGCATTTTTTTAATGGTATTGATTGTATTGCAGTTAGTCCAGGAGTAGATTTAAGAAATCCTTTATTTAAAAAATTAAAGGAAAATGGAGTTAAATTTTGTAATGATATTTCATTATTTTTGGAAGAAACTAATTTATTAACTACTAAAGTTATTGGAGTTACTGGAACTAATGGTAAAACAACCGTCTGCTCCATTCTAGAAAGAATTCTTCAAAAATCTCGGATAAAAGTTAAAGCGGCAGGAAATATTGGTTATCCCGTTTTAGATATTGAGGACGCTCATGCTCTTGATATTTTAATTCTTGAATTATCAAGCTTTCAAATTGAATTGTTGGATTTTTCAGAAATAGATGTTGGGATTATTTTGAATATATCTGAGGACCATATGGATAGGTATGATTCATTAGAAGAGTACTTGAGAATAAAGGCTAAATTATTTGATCAATCTAAGATTAAAATTATTAATCGTGATGACAGTTATCTAAATACATTGCAGCATAAAGCCACGGTATCTTTTGGGTTATCTCAGCCCAAAGCTAAACTTGATTATAGTTTGGATATACAATCTTCCTCAACATATATCGTTAATGACACAGGCCTAAGAGTGGATATTAGTAACTTAAAATTACCTGGAAGACACAATCAATTAAACGCTATGGCAGCAATAGCGGGAATTAGGGCTATTTATCCAAATTTTAATTCTTTTGAATCTGTTTTGATTGATATAAAGGGCATTCCTCATCGTCTTGAATGGATTAGACACCTTAACGGAATAGATTTCTATAATGATTCTAAAGCAACCAATGTTGGATCAACCATTGCCGCATTGGAGAGTTTTGATAATTCAAATATATTTTTAATTGCAGGGGGGGATAGTAAAAAACAATCCTTATTACCGCTGAAAAATATTCTAGAAAGTAAAGTTAAAGGCTTATTTTTAATTGGCCATGATGCTTCAATATTTGAGAATTGTTTTAGTAATATTTCATCATTGCAGATTGAAAAATGTAAGGATATGAAAGAGGCTGTTTTTTTGTCATATAAACAAGCTAAATCAGGTGATGTTGTTTTATTATCCCCAGCTTGTGCAAGTTATGATATGTATGATAATTATATTGAGCGTGGTAATGATTTTAAGTATTTAATTGAAGAATTGTAAAATATGAGAATTTTTACAGCACAAACAAATTATAATCTCCCTATTTATGACTATAACCTTATATGGACAACGCTTGTGCTATTAGGTATAGGATTAGTTATGGTTTATTCATCTTCTGTGGATATCGCGGCTGCAAGTAAAGTTTCAAATTATCATAATTACCATTATTTAATCAGGCAGGCAGTCTATATTTTAATTGGATGTTTTTTGGGGTATATTTCATTTTTGATACCAATCTATTTTTGGCAAAAAGTCGCCCCATTATTATTTATTGCGGGACTAATATTATTAATATTGGTAATTATTCCAGGTATTGGAGTAGAGGCGAAAGGGAGTCAAAGATGGTTGTCACTTGGAATAGTTAATTTTCAGCCGTCTGAATTTGTAAAATTATTCACAGTGATGTATGCCTCAGATTATGTTTTGAGAAAATCAAAACAAATGCGTACTGTTGTTAAAGGTTTTTTGCCTATTTTGGCAGTTATCGTATTTACGGGATGTTTACTTCTGGCAGAAACCGATCTTGGAGCATTTGTTGTTATTACAATAGTTGCTTTGGGCATTCTTTTTCTGGGTTGGTTGACTCTTAAAATATTTGTTGGTTTATTAGGTTTTGCTCCAGCAATTATTTATTTTATTATTAAAAATTTTCCATATATGCAAAAAAGGATAATAGGTTTTATGGATCCTTGGGCCGATCCATGGGGCGGGGGGTATCAATTAACTCATTCATTAATGGCATTTGGTCGTGGTGAATATTTTGGGGTAGGTTTGGGCGCAAGTGTGGAAAAGCTTCAATATTTACCAGAACCACACACTGATTTTATTTTAGCAGTAATAGGCGAAGAGTTTGGCTTGTTAGGCGTGGGTATTATCATTACTTTATTTACTTATCTAGTTATTAGGGTATTTGGAATAGCCAAAGAATCAATTCAAAATAAAAAACATTTTTCTGCATTGATGGCACAAGGTATAGCTTTATGGTTTGGCATACAAGGCATAATTAATATGGGCGTAAATTTAGGGGTTTTCCCTACCAAAGGCCTTACATTACCTTTGTTGTCTTACGGAGGGTCAGGGATTGTAATTAATATAATTGCCATTGCCATTATATTAAGAATTGATTATGAAAATAAAAGAAATATAAGAGGTCAGTTTTATCAAAGCTAAGAACATCATGATTGCTGCTGCTGGAACTGGAGGGCATATTTATCCGGGAATGGCTATTGCTGATTTTTTCCAAGCACAAGGTTTTTCGATTTCTTGGTTAGGCACACCTTTGGGGATGGAAAATATTCTCCTTAATAAGAAAAAAATACAATTTTTCCCTTTATCGATTTCAGGTATTAGAGGGAGAGGTCTTGTTGGCTGGATCTATGCACCATTTCTAGTAATAATAGCTTTATATCAGGCAGCAAAAGCAATCAAATATTCTAATCCTGTGATTATTATTTTAATGGGGGGGTATGTTTGTATGCCTGCAGCGTTGGCTGCAAAATTATTAAATATTAAATTTATCATTCATGAGCAAAATGCAATTCCAGGATTAACCAATAAAATTTTATCAAAAATTGCTAATAAGGCTTTTTGTGCTTTTCCAAATAGCCTACATAAGGCAACTGTAATAGGGAACCCCATAAGGAATAAGATTTATAATATTAGCAAACCCAATGTACGCTTTTTGAACCGTAAAGGCCCCCTTCGAATTTTAGTTATCGGGGGAAGCCTTGGCGCAAGGATCTTTAATGATGTCTTTCCTGAGTTATTTAATTCATTGAATAGAAGAAAAAAAATTTCTATTGTCCACCAGTCTGGTATAAATCATTTTGACGAGCTGTTGAAGTCTTATGAGAAAGTTAATTTTCCTGTAAAAGTTGAAAAATTTATTCATGATATACAGGATCAATACGAGTGGGCTGACATAGTTATTGCTAGGGCCGGCGCGTTAACAGTATCTGAGTTCTCACAGGCAGGAATAGCCAGTATATTAATCCCATATTCATTTGCTGTAGATAATCATCAATACTTTAATGCAAAAATTTTAGAAGAAAAAAAGGGTGCGATTATAATTGAACAGTCAAAATTAAAGGATGAAATAATTCATATCCTTATAAAAATCAATAGAGCCTTATGTTTGTCTATGGCATTAAAGGCTAAAAATAAATTAAAGCATAAACCGTGTAGTGTTATTTTTGAATATTGCCAACAAATTATCTAAATGAAAAATAAGATAAAAAGAATTTTTTTCATTGGAATAGGCGGCTCAGGTATGAGTGGTATTGCAGAAGTTATGCATAATCTGGGGTTCCTTGTGAGTGGCTCAGATATTTCAAATTCTTCCACTGTTAGGTCCTTAAAAGACATTGGAATTAACATTTTTAATAAACATTCATCAAAAAATATTAATTTAGTCGATGTCGTGGTTGTTTCGACGGCAATTTCAAAAAAAAATCCTGAAATAAAGGCCGCTTTTGAAAGAAAAATACCAATTATCCCTAGAGCAGAGATGCTTGCCGAATTGATGCGTTTTAAAAAAGGTATTGCAGTTGCGGGGACACATGGAAAAACCACAACCACGAGCTTAATCGCTGCAATATTATCAGAAGGAGGCCTTGATCCAACTTATGTCATTGGTGGAAGACTAAATTCAATGAATATTAATGCCAAACTTGGAAGCGGGAATATTATGGTTGTTGAGGCTGACGAATCGGACGCCTCTTTTCTTCACCTCAATCCAATCAATACCATTGTCACTAATATTGATAATGATCATCTTGATACGTACCAGGGAGATTTTGAGCGACTTAAACAAACATATGTAGATTTTATCCATCAAGTGCCATTTTATGAGCATGTTTTTTTATGTATAGATGATCATCATATAAAAAGTATTGTTTCCTTAATATCTAGACCTATTGTGACATATGGTCTTTCGGAATCTGCTGAAATACAAGCTGTAAATTTGAAGCATGAAGGGGCTCAAATGACTTTTCAAGTATTAGATAAGAAATATAAGAAAAGTAAGTTTAATATTACAATTAATTTTCCTGGTGAACATTATGTAAGAAATGCTCTTGCTTCGATAGCAATAGGTCTTGAATATAATGTCTCGATTAAGATAATTCAAAAAGCTCTTTTTGACTTCAAGGGGGTGGCTAGAAGATATCAAATTTATGAAAATATTAAATATTTAAACAAAAATGTAATGGTTATTGACGACTATGGTCATCATCCTACAGAGATCGAAGCGGTATTGAATGCAACAAAAAAAGGATTTCCTGGTAAACAAATTAATTTAGTATTTCAGCCTCATCGATACACTAGGATGAGGGATTGTTTTGATGAATTCTTAAGGGTATTAAAAATTCCTGATAACATTTTTATGTTTGATATTTATTCGGCAGGGGAAGATCCAATTGGGAAAATTTCTACTAATCTTATTATTGACAAATTAAAAAAATCTGAAGCATATTATCTAAAGGATTTTGAATCAGCAAAGGATAAAATTTTTCAACAAATTAATGATGATTCAATTTTAATTATTATGGGCGCCGGTTCTATTGGGAAATTAACACAGAATATTATTTCGTAAAATGGATAAAAATAAGATTTATCAAAATATTTCATTAAAAAAATTTAATAGCTGGAAAGTTGGGGGAAATGCTGAGTATTTTTTAATTTGTTCTGATGTGAAAATTTTATCAAGATTATTAAAGTTGGAAAAAATTAAGCTACCTATTACTTTTATTGGGCTTGGATCAAATTTGCTAATTCGAGACGGGGGGGTGCAGGGGACTGTTATTGGGTTGTATGGAGGTTTGAATGAAATTCGTAAAGATAAAGATTTGATATTTGTTGAAGCAGGAGTGAGTTGTTCAAAATTATCTAAATTTTCTGCTAGGGAAGGGTTTTCAGAGTCCGCATTTTTATCTGGTATTCCTGGAACCGTTGGTGGAGCTTTAGCAATGAATGCTGGATGTTATGGTGCTGAAACATGGGATTATGTTCAAAAAGTAATGATGATTAACTCTGGTGGTGACATTACAATAAAGCAAAAATATAATTTTGATGTTAGTTACAGAGAGGTAAGTAATGGTAATAAAGAAGAAAATTTTATAGCGGCATGGTTTAAATTTCCAGAAGGTAATATAGCTACTTCAGAAGCAGCAATTAAGAAATTATTGATTCATCGAAGAGACACACAGCCTTTGAATCAGCCAACAGCAGGATCTACTTTTAGAAACCCAAATAATGATTATGCCGCAAGACTTATTGAGGAGTGTGGTTTAAAAGGTTTTAAGAAAGGAATGGCGCAGGTTTCAGAAAAGCACGCTAATTTTATAGTTAATCTTGGTAATGCAACGGCATCAGATATTGAGTTTGTGATTAATCATATTCAGAAAGTTGTTCAAGAAAAAAAAAGTATTCATTTAATTCGAGAGATCAAAATTATTGGGGAAAGCGTTGAGTAGAGTTAATTTTGGAAGGGTAGCTGTATTATTAGGCGGGACTTCAAATGAAAGAGATATTTCTTTGAAAAGTGGTAAAGCAGTTTTAGAGGCTTTACAAAGAAAGGGTGTGGATGTGAAAGGGGTTGACACTAAGTTTGATGATCTTGAGCAATTAAAATTCTTTGATAAAGCATTCATTTGTCTTCATGGAAAAGACGGGGAAGATGGTTTAATTCAAAAATTTTTAGGAAATATTGGGCTGCCCTATACTGGAAATGGTGTTGAAGCCTCAGCTTTATGTATGGATAAATATAAAGCTAAACTTGCATGGCAGATATCTAAAGTATTAACTCCACATTTTTTAAAAGTAACAGGCGTTAATGATTTTGATAAGGCGTGTAAGATTTGCAAATTACCTTTTATTCTTAAGCCTTCTAATTCAGGTTCAAGTTTAGGCGTTTCAATTGTAAACAATAAAAAAGATTTTTTGAATGCTTACGAGGAGGCTTGTGTGGTTGATAAAATTGTTATTGCTGAATCATATATTGATGGAAAAGAGTATACCTTGCCTGTTATAAATGATAAGCCATTCCCAATAATTGAGATTAAACCAAAAAACAAACTTTATGATTTTGAGTCAAAATACCTTAGGGATGACACAGAATTTATTTGTCCAGCAGATTTATCTTCTGAGTTAATTGATGAGATAAATGTTAAAAGCATTAAGGCTTTTAATTCTTTAGGATGCAGTGGCTGGGGGAGGGTGGATTTTATGATTGATAAGCAATCAAATATTTTTTTTATAGAGGTTAATACTATCCCAGGCATGACTAATCATAGCCTTGTACCAATGTCTGCAAAGCAAGCAGGTATCGAATTTGATGATTTAGTTTTAAAGATACTTAAGGCAGCCAGTGCCTGACTCATTATCTTCACTAAAGAGAGTTACTCTGATTATTTATGTTTTGATAGCAGCGTGCATTACTTTTTTGATTCATGAGCAGCTTATGAGAATTGATTTACCAATCAATAATTTTATATTAGAAGGTGAATACCAACATATAGATAGAGAGCAGATTAATCTAATTACTAGTCGATATATAAAAGGTAATTTTTTTAAAATTGATTTAAAGAAAATAAGAAAGGCTTTTATAAAATTACCTTGGGTTAGAGAGGCAAGTTTACGTCGAAAATGGCCTGATAAGTTAATAATTACAATTGATGAGCATAAAGTGATTGCAAGATGGGGAGGAATTGGTTTAATAAACGATAGAGGTGAAATATTTAATGCTGCCTCAGAAGATAATTTACCTTCATTTTTTGGCAATAATGAGTTTGCAAAGGAAATAACAGAAAAATATAATCAAATTAACAAGATTTTAGAAAAAGAATTGATGCAAGTCAGTATAATTAGGCTATCAAAACGACTTTCTTGGGAAATTACCACAGATAATCATATTAAAATTGCTCTGGGGAAAAAAGATATTCTTAATAAATTAGAGCAATTTATAAAGAATTACCAATTTGTGCTTGCTGAATTAAAAAGCACAATAGAGTATGTGGATTTAAGATATAAAAATGGGTTCTCAGTAAGGGACAAAAATAATATTAAAAATTTTAATAAAAAAATAATTTTATGATAAACGGTAAAGATGATAATCAATTAATAGTTGCGTTGGATGTAGGCACATCAAAAATAGTTGTGATTGTTTCAGAGCTTCAACCAGATGGTATCCTAAAGATTATAGGGTTAGGGCAACATATCTCAAAAGGGCTCAAAAAAGGCGTTGTAGTTAATATAGAAAGCACCATGCAGGCTATTCAAAGAGCCGTTGAAGAGGCAGAGTTAATGTCAGATTGTAAGATCAAGGATGTTTATACTGGTATTGCTGGTAGTCATATCAAAAGCGTGAATTCACATGGAATGGTGAAAGTAAAAGATTTAGAAGTTTCTAAAATGGATATTGATCGCGTTATTGAAACAGCTCAAGCGATATCATTACCGCCTGACCAACAAGTACTTCATGTTTTAATTCAAGAATACGTACTTGATAATCAACATGACATTAAAGAGCCTTTGGGGATGAGTGGCATGCGTCTTGAGGTTAAAGTGCATATTGTTTCTGGGGCGATTGCTGCTGCGCAAAATATTATCAAGTGTATTAAGAGATGTGGCCTTGATGTTGTTGAATTGGTTTTGCAACCATTAGCCTCAAGTGAAGCAGTGCTTACTAAAGATGAGAGAGAATTGGGAGTTTGCTTGATTGATGTTGGAGGGGGCACAACGGATATCGTAGTTATTAAAGATGGGTCTATTCAACATACTGCTGTGTTGCCAATTGCTGGAGATCAAATTACAAATGACATTGCTGTTGCTTTTAGAACTCCGATACAATCAGCTGAAGATATCAAAATTAATTATGGTACTGCTATTGCGAGCATGGCATCAGCGAATGAAAAAATTGAAATATCTCTTGTGGATGGCTTAAAACCCAAAATAATTACAACACAAGAGTTAGCACAAGTCATTGAGCCGAGAGTAACGGAGCTTTTTGAGTTAATTAGCAATGAATTACATCAAGGTCGAACGGGGGGTATTATTGCTTCAGGTATTGTAATTACGGGAGGTTCATCTATGCTTAATGGTATCGTGAAATTAGGTGAGCAGATCTTTGATATGCCAATGAGAATGGGAGTGCCTAGAGATATTGATGGATTACTTCAAGTTATTGAAAATCCAAGGTACGCTACTGGTGTTGGGCTTTTGAAAATGGCTAAAGAGGAAATGGACAATAATGAGTCAGGTAGTAACTCAGTTAGTCAATTGCTGTATAAAATGAAAAAATGGTTTCAGCGAAACTTTTAAAGGAACAGAAGGTGGGTTATGTTTGAAATTGTAGATAATAAAAAACAAGGAGCCATTATTAAAGTTATTGGCGTAGGGGGTTGCGGAGGTAATGCGGTCGACTACATGATTGAAAAAAATGTTATGGGAGTCGATTTTATTTGCGTAAATACTGATTTACAAGCGCTCAAAAAAAGTCAGGCAAGCACTATTGTTCAAATAGGTGAAGATTTAACAAAAGGATTAGGTGCTGGCTCACGTCCAGATACTGGAAAACAAGCTGCAATTGATGATAAAGAAAAAGTAATAGAAGCGATTAGTGGTGCTGATATGTTATTTATTACTGCGGGTATGGGTGGGGGCACCGGAACCGGAGCAACGCCAATCATTGCTCAACTAGCTAAAGAGCTTGGAATTTTAACTGTTGCTGTGGTAACTAAACCTTTTGACTTTGAAGGGAGAAGAACTCAAATTGCAGCTGATGGTATTAATGAGCTTGTAAATCATGTTGATTCTTTAATTACAATACCAAATGAAAAATTAATGGGTGTTTTGGGGGATGATATTAGTTTTGTAGATGCATTTGGCGCAGTTAATAACGTTTTATATAGCGCAGTTTCTGGTATTTCAGAAATAATTAATAACCCAGGATTAGTGAATGTTGATTTTGGAGATGTTAAAACAGTAATGAGTGAAATGGGTATGGCTATGATTGGCTCTGGTTTTGCAGAAGGTCCTGAGCGTGCGATGATTGCATCAAAAGAGGCCGTGGCTTGTCCATTGCTTGAGGATGTAAACTTAAATAATGCCAAAGGTATTCTTGTCAATATTTCTGCTAGTAGTGATTTCAAGATGAGAGAATATTTTGAGGTAATGGATAATATTAAAAAATATGCTGCTGAAAATGCCACAATTATTGTAGGAAGTGTGATTGACGACACTATGACAAATAGCTTAAGGGTCACGATGGTTGCAGCTGGGCTATCTCACTCAAGAAGTGACAAGACACAATCGGATGACGTGATGACTTCGATTGATTATTCTGATAAGCATGTTGAAGAGCATGACAGTGAGTCTTCTTTTGTTGGGAATGAGCCTAATGTATTTAGTGATAATGATTATCTTGGAGAAAATAATTCTGGGATAGCCAAGGTTGTTAGTGATGATGAGTATGATATTCCTTCTTTTTTAAGAAAAAATAAATGATTTTTCAGAAAACAATCAAAAATGAGGTGTGTGCTGTTGGTGTTGGTCTTCATTCTGGAGAAAAAGTAACAATTGCCTTAAAGCCAGCCCCGAATAATCATGGCATTGTTTTTAAAAGAGTAGATCAAAAAAATTCCCCTCAGATCCAGATTAACCCTTTCGTTGTTATAGATACTCGACTATCTTCAACAATCGGCAATGAGTTATTTAAAATTTCAACTGTTGAGCATTTAATGTCTGCGTTGTCCGCATCAGGAATTGATAATATTCTTGTAGAGGTTACTGGATCAGAAATTCCAATAATGGATGGTAGCGCTATTTCATTTATTCATTTAATAAAATCATCTGGTCTTCAGAATCAATCATCTCCAAAAAAATTTATTGAGATCAAAGAAATGATTGAAGTGAGGGAGCATGATAGATTTGCTCGATTTGAACCTTATCCAGGTTTTATGATTGATTTTACAATAGATTTTTCGCATCCAGTATTTAAGGCAGCTGATAGCCAGGTTTGTATAGACTTTTTTAAAAGTTCTTATATACAAGATATAAGCAGAGCAAGAACATTTGGATTTATGCAAGAAGTAGAATATTTGCGCTCTAATGGATTAGCAAAAGGTGGGTCTTTGGACAATGCAATAGTAGTAGACGAATATAAGATTATCAATAAAGATGGACTTAGATATAAAGATGAATTTGTAAGGCATAAAATTTTAGATGCCATTGGGGATTTATATATGTTAGGTAAGCCAATTTTAGGAAAATTTACCGCTTATAAGTCTGGACATGATTTGAATAATAAATTAATTAAAAAGGTCATGGAAAAAAAAGAAGCATGGGATATCACGTATTTAGATCTTGAGAAGCAAGAGACTTCTGCATTGGCAAAAGATTATTTAGCGTCAAAGAATGAATTTATTCATAAAAGTACGGATGTTCTTCAATGATTTTTCTCCGCCTTATACTTTTCTTATTGCTAATTACTCTTATTATTCTTGCTTTATGTTTTCTCATTAGTAAAAATAAAAAATATTTATATTTGATTCGGAAGATAATTAATTATTCAATTTACATAGGTATAGTAATTATCTTAGTATTCTTTTTACTTAGAATAATTCACATCTAAGTTAATGAAAGCAATATCAATTCTGTGCAAGGTGGATTTCAAATTGATATTGATTCAATTATCAACTTATTCGGGTAAAAATAATTCTTAAAAATTATGGATATATTTTTAGTAGGGGGTGCTGTAAGGGATAAGTTAATGGGAATCCCAGTTAAGGATAATGATTATTTAGTAGTGGGTAGTACGCCAGAAGAGATGATTAAGCTCGGATACAAACCCATTGGGAAGGATTTTCCTGTATTTCTTCATCCAACGACAAAAGAGGAATATGCACTTGCAAGAACTGAACGTAAAGTTGGCAAAGGGTATCACGGATTTGAGTTCTATACATCACCAGATGTGACTCTTGAAGAAGATCTGAAGAGAAGGGATATTACAATCAATGCTATAGCCATGGATGACGATGGAAATTTATATGACCCTTTCAATGGTATTGAAGATATCAAAAATAATTGTATTCGTCATGTGAGTGATGCCTTTTCAGAAGACCCATTAAGAGTTCTACGGGTTGCTCGGTTTAAAGCTAGATATAAAACTTTCAAAGTTGATTCAAGTACTAAAAAATTATTAGCCCATATTGTCAAAAATGATGAGATAGAATCTTTATCTGCAGAGCGAATTTTAATTGAAATATTAAAGGGGTTGGTTGAAGAAGACCCTATAGGAATGCTTGATATACTAGATGAGTGCGGTGCATTAGAAAGAATTATACCAAGCGTTAAGTACCGAGAGCATTGTAATAACTTCAGAGTATTATTCAAAAACAAAAAAATAAAAGAGCTATCACCTGAGCAT
>JBBWVM010000077.1:0-1745 GCA_050256215.1 Methylophilaceae bacterium | reverse complement strand
CGCCATTAATTTTAGGGTGAATTACATAACGATTTGCCCTAAAATTATTTTAAGAGCCACTTGCTCAATTTGAGCTATTTAAATGTAAATAATTATTAAGATGATAAGAACGATATGCTAGAAAAAATTCGTAACAATACGCAATCTACATTTGCTAAGGTAATTTTAGGAATAATAATTGTTCCATTCGCATTGTTTGGAATAGATTCTTATTTAAGCTCTGTAGGATCAAATGTATATGCAGCCAAAGTTAATAGTGAATCAATTAGTGTTAAGAATTTCCAAGATGCTTTGATTGGCGTTCGTAATCAAATGGCAAACCAAAGTTCACCACCAGACTCATCTGCTTTTGAAACTCCTGAATTTAAAAAGGCTGTTTTAGATGGTCTTATTACATCAAGGCTAGTGAATCAAGAAATTAAAAAATCTAATTTTATTATTAGTCCAGCTCAGTTAAATACATATATTTTAGGTATGCCTGCATTTCAAAAGAATGGAAAATTTGATCAAGATTCATACGATCAAATAGCTAAAAATGCAAATTTGACACCTAGAAAACTTGATGAAAAAATTAGAAAGGACTTGGCTAAGCAACAGGTTAAGGATAGCTTAAGTAAGCTTATTTACGTTTCACAAAATAACATTAAACCCTTAGTTAATTTGGCTTACCAAAAAAGAGATGTGAGCTTATTAGAAATGAAGCTTGATGATTATAAAAATAAAATTAACATCACAGATGAAGCTATTAGTAAATTTTATAAGGAAAATATATCTTCTTTTAATATGCCTGATCAGGTTAAGGTAAATTTTTTAGTTTATTCAGTTTCTGGAATAATTCCTGAAATATCAGTTATTGATGATGAAATTAAAGCATATTTTGATCAAAATATTGATAAATTTCAAGCTGACCAACAAAGACGAGCTAAGCATATTTTGTTTGGAATTAATTCGGATATGCCTTTTGATAAGAAACAAAAAGTTAAAGAGCTGGCTGAAAGTATATTGATACAGTTAAGAAATAACCCTAAAAAGTTTGATGATTTTGCTAAAAAGCATTCCCAAGATTCTGAATCAGCCAAAAAAGGGGGCGATTTAGGATTATTCACACGAGGAATGATGGTCAAAGAGTTTGATAATGTCGTATTTACAATGAAGGTTAATGATTTATCAGGTATTGTTGAAACTCAATTTGGTTATCATATTATCAAACTTACTGAAATTAAGGGTAAGGAAGTTACTTTTGATTCTCTGAAATCTCAACTTAAGGGCGAATTACTGTTTACTAAAGCTCAAAATATTTACTTATCTGGGGCCGAAGATTTTAGTAACGTAGTGTATGAACAATCTGAATCTTTAAAAGCTACGGCTAATAAATTTGGACTTGAAATACAAGAAAGTCAGTGGCTTACTCCTGATGCTGCTAAGAAATTTTTTAATAATGAATCATTTGCTCAAGCTATATTTGATCGGTCTGCAATAGCAGATAAAAGGAATATTGCTGCTATTGAGGTATCACCAAATAATTTAATTTCAGCACGTGTCATTGATTTCAAACCTTCTTCAGCAAAGCCTATTGAAGCTGTTAAAGATGAGATAAATGATTTCTTAACATTACGTGACGCGCAAAAATTATTAATTAAAGATGGCGATGATTTAATTAAATCATTGAAGGAAGGTACCAAAAAAGCTGAATGGATAGACGAAATGG
Organism: Methylophilaceae bacterium; assembly: GCA_050256215.1. Lineage (GTDB taxonomy): Bacteria > Pseudomonadota > Gammaproteobacteria > Burkholderiales > Methylophilaceae > BACL14. Next base: position 37 of record JBBWVM010000077.1, on the reverse strand, counting down.
TAATTGATAGGATTGATCGACAGGGTTTGTCAGAGCC
>JBBWVM010000076.1:0-8170 GCA_050256215.1 Methylophilaceae bacterium | reverse complement strand
TGGTACACCATGCATTAAGCATAACGGTATTAAAATGGTAGAAACTCTTAAGTCAAAGTTTCCAAATAACAAAATCTTAGTTGATCTTAAAACTATGGATGCTGGTGAATATGAAAGTGAACCTTTTTATAAAGCAGGTGGTGACATCTGTACAGTTTTAGGTGCATCAGGCATTGCTACTATTAAAGGCGTCATTGCTGCTGCTAAGAAATATGGTAAAGAATGCCAAGTTGATATGATTAATGTTGATGATAAAGTTGCTCTTGCTAAAGAATGTGTTGCTGCTGGTGCACACATCATTGGTGTACATACTGGTCTTGATGCTCAAGCTGCAGGTGGTACAGTCTTTGCTGATTTAGCTGCAGTTTCTGAAGCAATTGGCTCTAGTGCTAAGATTTCAGTAGCTGGTGGTATTAAAGCTAATACAGCACAACAAGTTAAAGACGCAGGTGCTTCTATTATTGTAGCGGGTGCTGCGATTTACGGTGCTGCTGATCCTGCTGCTGCTGCTGCAGAAATTTCAGCTATTGCTCACTAATAGAGTCTCGTTTGTAAACGAAATCTAAAAAACCCGACTTAATTGTCGGGTTTTTTTTGGTATGATTAATATTTTTCAGGGAGTTTGATAGTATGGATACGCAAAAATTAATAATGGACAAAATCTCTAGTGTGCTTGAGGTGACTAATAAGACACAAGCAGAAAAATTAAAACAATTACTTGATGAATCTGGTCGCATTTTTGTAGGTGGCGCTGGTCGTTCAGGACTAGTGGCTCGTTTCTTTGCCATGAGATTAGTACATAGTGGTTATCAAGTTAATATGCCTGGAGAGATTGTTACGCCAGCAATTAAAGCAGGTGATTTATTTGTAGTAATTTCTGGTTCAGGCGGTACTAAAACACTACTTCCAACTCTTGAAACTGCTAAATCAAAAGGCGCTAAGATTGTTGTTGTTTCAATGAAATCTTCTTCGGCGATGGCAGATATGGCTGAATTAACTGTGCAGATTGGTAATGATAATAGCTTCGCGTTAACTAAAGGTCTGCCGATGGGAACTGCTTTTGAATTGTCAACTTTAGTTTTTCTTGAGGCAGTTATTGGGGAAATTATTTTCGATAAAAACCTTACTGAGGAAGGTATGCGAGAAATTCATGCCAATTTAGAATAGAAACAGAAAAATGATTTAAAAAAAGGCACGTATTGTGCCTTTTTTTGTATTTAATCTAGAACAATCGATATGTTTAATAGATAATATTTATTATGCACATTGAGGAAATTTCATATTTTTCTGACTCAACCTTTTATTATGAAAAGGTACGACACCTTGAGTGGCCTGTCTATCTTGATAGCTGCTACCAAAAAGATAAGCCCCAAAGTGATATTGCTCGGTATGACATTATAGTTGCGAACCCATTTATTAAATGTCAAACAAAAGGAAATAAAGTTTTAATTTCCAAAAATGGAAAAGATGAGATTGTATTGGGGAATTCTTTAAATATCATTCAGGAACTTATGAGTTCATTTGATTATTCTGATCATGAATTACCATTTGTTGGCGGTGCTATTGGTTATTTTTCATATGAACTTAATAGCAATTCTAAAAAGAAAAGTTTAATTCCTACTATGATGGTAGGTGTTTACGATTGGGCTCTAGTTGTTGACCATTTTAAAACAAAAGCATTTCTTGTATCTCCAATGTTTAATTCACAAACTAAATCTAACTGGCTAGATATTATTCAATTATTTAATCAGCAAGCAGTATCTAAGATAGGTTCTTTTAAAATAACGTCAGATATTAGTGATAACACTAGTTTTGATAAATATAAGAAAAAATTCAACAAAATAACCTCCTATTTTAAAAAAGGAGATTGTTATCAAGTTAATATTTCAAAAAAATATCAGGTTAAAACTTCAGGAGACAGCTGGTATTTTTATAAGAAATTTCGCGAAATTAATAAGTCTCCATTTATGGCTTATATGCAATATGATAATTTTGAAATACTGTCAGGCTCCCCAGAACGTTTTATTAAGTCAAGAGATTATTGCTTAGAAACTAGACCCATTAAAGGTACTAGGGCAAGAGGCTTAGACGAGAGAGGTGATAAAAAGAATATTGATGATCTTTTAAATAGCGCAAAAGATAAGGCTGAAAATTTAATGATAGTCGACTTGTTAAGAAACGATCTTAGTGTGAATGCTGAAGTGGGAAGCGTAGCTGTGAAAGAATTATTCTCTATTGAATCTTACCCAAATGTTCATCACTTGGTGAGTACGATTACGGCAAAATTAAACAACAAGACCAGTTTATTTAAAGTTTTTAAAGATGCCTTTCCTGGAGGTTCTGTTACTGGAGCCCCTAAGATTAGAGCGATGGAGGTTATAGACGAGCTTGAGGAACATAGTCGAGATCTTTATTGTGGTGGCATAGCTTATTTTGGATATCACAATGTAATGGACAGTAATGTTGCCATCAGAAGCATGATCCATTATGACCATACTTTACATTTTTATTCTGGAGGTGGATTAACGATTCAATCTAATTTAGAAGATGAATATCAAGAAATTGAAGATAAAGTTGAGAATATAAAAAAAACAATAAATTTTTTTAAGGATTAATTATGAGGCTTAATGATGATGAGATAAGGCAGGCGTTAAGAGAGATGGGTGGTTGGTCATTAACTGATACAGGAATTACAAAATTTGTATCAATGCATAATTGGAAAGGAACTATGATGTTAGCCAATGCGATTGCACATTTAGCTGAAGTGGCATGGCATCATCCTGATATGCTTGTAACTTTTTCAGGCATCCAAGTTACATTATATTCTCATGATGAAGAAGGTGTAACGAGGAAAGATATTGCATTGGCTACGAAGATTGATGAGTTAATTGGGTGGAATCCTAAAGAAGAATTTGAGGTTTTGGACGGCACTCCGTCTAGCTTAGAGTATCGTTATATTAAAAATAACAAAAATTAATTAAAATTACTTTTTTTAAATTGACCATAATTTAATAAGAATTGTTGCGCATGAATGAGTTCATTAAGCCCCCAGCTGGAAAATGGCAATTATGTTTCTGAATAACCATTTTTGATTAAATGTATTGTATCAAATTTGAATCTTGGTAATTTATTTGTTTGAGGTGGTTTGTAATTTCTTTTATTTGTATTTTCTTCTCTTTATATTTTATATTGCTACACCCATGAAGAAAATAGATTATTAGAAAAAAAATCATTAAAAATGATTTAGAAAATTTAGATTTAGTTTTCATTTATATGTTATTTAAAGTTGTATTTAAAATAAAAGAGGTTTAAATTATTTTAAGGGAATATAGATGAATGTTGTAATAAAATTACAATGAATTATTACTTTCTGTTACTGTCTAAGCTGATATAATAACGGATTATAAAATTTATCATCTATTATGCGAGAGTGGCGGAATTGGTAGACGCACTGGTTTTAGGTACCAGCGCCGTAAGGCGTGAGAGTTCGAGTCTCTCCTTTCGCACCATTTTTTACTAGGAAAAAACTATGGTTGAAGCAGTAGAAAAAATTAACAATATAGAAAGAAGAGTAAAGGTGGTGGTGTCAGTCGCGCCACTTCAAAATGAAATTACTCAAAGATTTCAACAACTTACTAAAACAGCAAGAGTTCAAGGATTTCGTCCGGGTAAAGTGCCAATAAGAATTATTGAGCAGCAATATGGTCCTGATATTAAATCTGAGGTGTATTCAAAAGCGATTGAGGCTAAGTTTGGTGAGTTTGTACAAAAAAATAATCTTAAAGTTGCGGGCATGCCAGATATTGAGCATGAGCCTTTGGCTAAAGTTAATAAAGATTTTGAGTTCACCGCAACTTTTGAAATTTTTCCTGAAATTAAAGATATTGATGCTAAAAAAATAAAAATTACAGAATATGTTTCTGAGGTAAAAGAATCAGATATTATAAAAACAATTGGAGTCATCTCGGCTCAAAAAGCCAGTTTTAAGAAGGTTGATCGCTTATCTAAGTTGGGGGATAAGATTAGTATCAAAATGGAGTCATTTATTGGTGACGAAAAAATAGAGGCCACAGGTGATCAAACAATTGATTTTACTCTTGGCGATACAAAAAGAATTAAAGCTATTGATGATCAGTTAGTAGGCATAAAAACAGGGGATTCTAAGGAATTCGAAGTGAAGTATCCGAAAGATCACGAACCTGAACAGTTAGCTGGAAAAACAGTAAAGTATCAAATTAAAATGCTTGAGGTGAATGAGGTTATTTTACCCAAAGTTGATACGGAATTTGCTAAAAGTCTAGGGGTTAAGGATGGGAACGTTAAGACTATGCATGAAGAAATTAAAGCCTCTTTATTGCAAGAGGTTGATAAAAGAATTAAATCCTCTTTAAAAAAACAAGTTTTTGCCGAGTTAGTTAAATCTAATAATGCAGATTTACCAAAATCTCTTGTATCTATGGAAGCTAATCGTATCATGCAAATGATGTATCAAAACCTTAAGCAACAAGGTTCTGACGTTAAGGACCTTACTATTGAACCAGCAATGTTTGAAGAGCGAGCAAAAGAAACATGTAAATTGAGGATGATTTTAGCTAAGGTTGTTGAAGCTAATAAACTTGAAGCCACTGATGAGCAAATTAAATCTAAAGTTCAGGAATTTGCATTGAATTATGATGATCCCGATAAAGCGGTTAAGTGGTTTTATGAAGACTCTAAGCGACTAGGAGAGCCTGCTTCATTAGCAACGGAAGATAATGTCGTTGGGTGGATTTTAAAGCACTGTAAAAAAGCAATAAAAAAAATTAGCGTTGATGAACTGATGGAGCTTCAGCCAAATGGCTAAGAATAATTTGGAGTCCATCAGTCGTTTTTCTGCAAATAATTTAGGTTATATTCCCATGGTTGTCGAACAAAGTGGGAGAGGTGAGCGTGCTTACGACATTTATTCACGCCTTCTTAAAGAAAGAATAATCTTTCTCGTTGGTCCAGTGGATGATATTACTGCCAATGTTATTGTTGCTCAGTTATTATTTTTGGAGGCTGACAATCCTGATAAAGACATATCTCTATATATAAACTCACCTGGTGGTTCAGTAACGGCAGGAATGGCTATATATGATACGATTCAATTTATTAAGCCCGATGTTAGCACGTTATGTATAGGTCAAGCAGCAAGTTTGGGAGCACTTTTACTTACATCGGGAACAAAAGGTAAGCGGTTTTGCCTTCCAAATTCTAGAGTGATGATTCATCAACCACTAGGTGGATTCCAAGGTCAAGCATCAGATATTGAAATACATGCAAAGGAAATTTTATTTTTAAAAGATAAGCTTAATCAGATACTGGCGAATCATACTAATCAAACTATTGAAAAAATTTCAAAAGATACAGACCGAGATAATTTCATGAGCGCTGAAGATTCGAAAGATTATGGTCTCGTTGACCAGGTTATTCATAATCGTTCTGAGGTCTAAATAAGGGTTTTTATGGCTGAAAATGATAAAGAAAAAGCATTGTTTTGTTCATTTTGTGGGAAAAATCAACAAGATGTAAAAAAACTAATTGCTGGTCCATCTGTTTTTATATGTGACGAGTGTGTTGATTTGTGTAACGATATTATCGCTGATGACGCAAAAGAAAATAAATATATCAAAGATACACAAACTCAAGAAAAATCAAAATTACTTACTCCTGAAGAATTGTTCGAAAAACTAGGTGAGCATGTAATCGGACAAGTTGAAGCTAAAAAAAGTCTTTCAGTTGCAGTTTATAATCATTATAAACGTCTAAATAAAACTGTATCTAATAATACTGATGACGATGTGATTATTGCAAAAAGTAATATTTTGTTTATTGGACCAACGGGTTCAGGAAAAACACTTCTTGCTCAAACGTTAGCAGAACTTTTAGAGGTGCCTTTTGTTATGGCAGATGCAACAACGCTTACCGAGGCTGGTTATGTCGGTGAGGATGTTGAAAACATTATTCAAAAATTACTACAGAAATGTGATTATGATATAGAAAAAGCTCAAAGAGGAATTGTTTACATCGATGAGGTAGATAAAATTTCTAGAAAGAGCGAAAACCCATCAATTACAAGAGATGTTTCTGGAGAAGGGGTTCAGCAAGCTTTATTGAAGCTTATTGAGGGAACTGTTGCATCCATTCCGCCGCAAGGAGGGAGGAAACATCCGAATCAGGAGTTTGTTCAATTAGATACAACAAATATTTTATTTATATGTGGTGGGGCATTTGATGGTTTAGAAAAAATTATTAAACAAAGGACCGAAAAAAATAGTATTGGTTTTGGAGCAGAAGTTCAAGGTAAAGATGATGTTAAGGCAATAGGGGAGATTATAAAAAATGTTGAGACTGAAGATTTAATTAAGTTCGGATTAATTCCAGAATTTTTAGGTAGACTTCCCGTAATAACAACATTAGAAACATTGAGTGAATCAGCTTTAATTAAAATTTTGATTGAACCAAAAAATGCACTTACAAAGCAATATAAAAAACTATTTAAGATGGAAAATATTGACTTAGAATTTCGTGATAGCTCTCTTGAAGAGATAGCGCTTCAGGCTATTGAAAGAAAAACCGGTGCCAGAGGCTTGAGATCGATTATGGAAGTAGCATTAAAGGACGTTATGTTCGAATTACCATCAATAAAAAACCTCAAGAAAGTAATTATTGATCGGTCTGTCATTAAAGAAAAAACAAAACCATACTTAATGTATTCAATGAGTGAAAAGCAAGCTAATAAATAGAAAGTTTATTTAGCTCTTGAAATTTTTCTAATCATCACCATAATATTAATCATCACCATAGTTAAATTTTAACTTAATTAACAGAAGATAAATAATGACAAAACAAAATAAAAATATAAGTATACCAATGCTACCTTTAAGAGATGTGGTTGTGTATCCTCACCTAGTCATCCCCCTTTTTGTTGGTCGAGATAAGTCAATTAATGCAATTGAAAAAGCTAATAATAGTGATAAAAAAATATTATTAGTAGCACAAAAATCAGCTGTAAAAGACGAGCCAAAAATAAAGGATCTTTATACCGTAGGAACGGTTGCAAATATTATTCAAATGCTTAAATTACCTGACGGAACAGTTAAAGTTCTTGTTGAAGGTACAGACCGAGCAACTATTAAAACTTTTGATAATGCGGGTGAGTATTGGGTTGCTGACATTGAATTAGAAAAAATTAAAGAGCCAAAAGATAAAAAAACATTAGCTTTTATGCGGTCTGTTTTTTCTCAGTTTGATCGATATGTAAAACTCAATAAGAAGATTCCTCCGGAGATTTTATCTTCACTATCTTCTATTACTGAGCCAGGAAGACTTGCTGATTCAATTGCAGCAAATCTTACTTTAAAGCTTGTTGAAAAACAAAATCTTCTTGAGGCTTTTAATATTCAAAATCGTCTGAATCTTTTACTTGAAACAATGGAATCTGAAATAGATATCCTACAAGTTGAAAAGAAAATTCGTGGAAGAGTTAGGAATCAGATGGAAAAATCTCAACGAGAATATTATTTAAATGAACAAGTTAAAGCCATACAGAAAGAATTGGGTGATTCTGAAGAAGGTGCTGAATTAGATGAACTCGAAGAAAAAATAAAAAAAACAGATATGTCAACAGAGGCAAAACAAAAATGTATGTCTGAATTTAAGAAATTAAAATTGATGTCATCTATGTCTGCCGAAGCTTCTGTTATCAGAACATTTATTGAAACGATTTTAAATTTACCTTGGACGCAGGTTACAAAAATTAATCAAGATTTAAGTGATGCAGAATTATCTCTTGATGGAGATCATTATGGCTTAGAAAAAATCAAAGAACGTATTGTCGAGTACCCGGCTGTTCAGTACAGAGTAGACAAACCAAAATCTCCAATATTATGTTTAGTTGGTCCTCCGGGCGTAGGAAAAACATCTTTGGGGCAAAGTATTGCAAAGGCGGTGAATAGAAAGTTTGTAAGAATGGCGCTAGGTGGCGTTAGAGATGAGGCAGAGATTAGAGGGCACCGAAGAACTTATATTGGTTCTATGCCAGGTAAGATTTTACAAAATATGACTAAGGTGGGGGTCATAAATCCATTATTTTTACTGGATGAAGTAGATAAAATGGGTCAAGATTTCAGAGGGGATCCATCATCAG
>JBBWVM010000075.1:0-7465 GCA_050256215.1 Methylophilaceae bacterium | reverse complement strand
TTTCCAAATTTGCTAAATGACTCGACCACGGGTAAGGCAATAAACCCACCGCCACCCTTCCGCCATCTAATGGTGGGATAGGAAGTAAATTCAATACCATCAAAATGAGGTTAATATTAACTCCTATCTTAAACATCTCTGATAAAAACAATACAGAACTATCTGGAAAATATTGTACCCTTGCAAATAAAAATGCCCAAAAAATAGCCATCAATAAATTAGAAAAAGGTCCAGCTAATGCAACCCAAATCATATTTTTTTTTGGGTTCCTTAAATTAGAAAAATTTATTGGCACAGGTTTTGCCCAACCAAATAAAATACCACCCAACATTAATGTTGCTGCTGGCAATATAATTGTCCCAACTAGGTCGATATGTTTAATTGGGTTTAAGCTGATTCGCCCTAAGTATTGCGCAGTCATATCTCCAAAATATTTTGCAACATAACCATGCGCAGCCTCATGCACTGTAATTGCAAAAATAATAGGTAGTGCATAAGCAGCAATTTTTTGAATAATAGTTAATTCCATATAACCCCACTTTAAAATATTAAAAAAAATTAAAAAATTTATAGCCTAATGGATAGCTTCCATAATCTGGGGCCATTTTGTCCAGATAGGCACACATTCATCTGGAAGTGTTTTTATAGCACCAAGCACCCTATGAGAAATTCCCATACCATGAAAATCCGATCCACATGACGCTAATAAGCCATATTGATTAGCCAATTGAGCAAAATAATTTGACTGTGTGGGGTCTTGACTACCAGACATAACCTCAACACCTACACCTCCAAACGACTTAAAATCTTCCATTAGTCGACTATATAACTTCTTTCCCATAGCATATCTTCCAGGATGTGCTATAACAGCATCGCCTCCCGCATTCTTTATCCAGCTTACCGCTTCTTCTAGCGTTGCCCATACATGTGAGACATACCCAGGCTTACCTTGAATAAGATATTTTTTAAATACAGACTTGACATCCTTTGCGTAACCTTTAGAAACAATAAATTGAGCAAAATGAATTCTACCAATAGTACTATTCTGTGCATAAGATTTAGCTCCTTCAAAAGCATCTAAAATTCCCACCATCCCTAATCCATGAGCCATTAATTCAGCCCGCTTTAGTCTTCCCACACGGATTTCTCTAAGTCCATTAATTAATTCTTGACTTGAGGGGTTAAAGTTAAGGCCTATGATATGAAGAGTTCTTTTATTCCATGTGACTGAAATTTCTACACCATTAATAAAAATTATATTTAGTTTTTCTGCAGCCACCCTTGCCTCATCAAGTCCAGCAATGTCATCGTGATCTGTTAAAGCCAAAATTTTTACCTTACTTTCTGCTGCATGAGAAAGAAGAGAACTAGGAGTTAAAATCCCATCAGATATAGTAGAATGACAATGAAGGTCTATGCTTGGTATATTCATATTTTACCCGTAGATTATATTAGTAATTCCCTACCGAGGATAGTTAAACTTTTACACATATGAAATTTCTATACGATTTACTTCCAGTCATACTTTTTTTTATCAGTTATAAAATGTATGACATTTTTATTGCTACTGCAGTAGCAATAATAGCTACCCTAATTCAAATCATCTTTGCTTACATGCGAAATAAAAAAGTAGATAAGATGTTGCTTTTTAATGGCATCATCATCACCCTGCTAGGAGGATTAACTATCCTATTAAAAGATAAAACATTTATCATGTGGAAACCATCCGTAATTTATTGGGCTTTGTCACTGTCCTTATTGATCTCCGATTCATTTTTTAATAAAAATTTAATAAAATTGGCTATTGGTCATCAAGTCCAACTCAAAGATATTTATTGGAATAAATTGAATTGGGCAACAACATTTTTTTTTACAAGTCTAGGCTTTATCAATCTCTATGGTGCTTTTAACTTTGATGAAAATACCTGGGTGAACTTTAAGTTATTTGGTATAACAGGACTCCTATTTATTTATATAATCTTCATCACTTTTTACTTAACAAAAATAAGCAAGGATTAAATCTATGTGGTACGCGATACACGCAACAGATACCCCTAACAGTTTAAAAAAAAGATTAGCAATTAGGTCACAACATTTAAAAAGATTAACATTACTTCAAAACAAAGGACGATTACTACTGGCCGGTCCATTCCCGGCAATTGATTGTAATGACCCAGGCATTAATGGCTTTACTGGAAGTCTGATTATTGCTGAATTCAGTTCCTTGGAAGAAGCTACAAAGTGGGCACATAATGATCCATTTTTTACTGAAGGAATCTATGACCATATCGATGTTAGACCATTTAAAAAAAGCTTGCCATAAATGATTGAAGATGAAATAAAGAAAAGATTATTATTTTTAAATGCCACAAAATTGGTGTTAACTAATGACAGTGAGCAACATAAACATCATGCTGGGAACACAGGAGGAGGGCATTTTCATCTTTTAATAATCAGCAATCAATTTAAGAATCGAACAAGAATGGAAAGACATCGCTTAATTTATGATGCACTCAGTGATCTCATGCCCGAATCCATTCACGCTCTTAGCATCAAAACATTATCACCGGAAGAAAGATAATCTTTCTGCTTGTAATGAGAATGATTCTCATTTACAATACATAACTTAATGATTACACATAGAACTACAATCAACTTAAAATGACGTTATCACAATTACTAGCCGGTCAATCCGGTTTAATTCAATCACTCACACAAAATAATCATTTTAATGATCGCTTATCAGCGCTCGGTATTAAAAAAAATAAAATCATCAAAATTATAAGAAAAGCTACTTTCGGTGGACCATTACATCTCCAAATTGGAACTACAGAATTAATGGTGAGACAATTAATTGCCAAAGAAATCATCATTTCACCTATATAAAAACTAAGCAATGAAAAAAACAGTACTGATTGGGATGCCCAATACAGGTAAATCCACCTTTTTTAATAGGCTAAGTGGGTCATCAGTGCGTGTTGGTAATTGGCCCGGTATTACAGTTGATCTGTATAGCGTTAAAACATTAATCAATGGAAATCTAACAGAATTAATCGACCTTCCTGGAATTTATGACCTCAATGGTTATTCTGAAGATGAAAAAATTGTAAAAAATTTCATAAACAATAACAAAATTGATCAGATATTTTTCATTCTCAATAGTACTCAAATTGATAGACAACTTGAATTAGCAATTAAAATTCAAAAGTTAGGAATACCAATATTAATTCTAGTAAATATGATTGATGAAGCTAAATCATTAGGTATTTCATACAACTTCGCTGAAATGGAAAAGATGCTTAACTGTCCAGTACTTCCCATTAGCGCTAAATATGGGCAAGGTATGGAACATTTAAACCAAAAATTAAATCAAACTCAGGCTATGCCAAAAAAAAACATAGATGGACTAAATGACCAAGATATTGCACAAAAAATTTACCACAAAACAGTAGAGATGCCAGCAATACTAAATGACCAAAAAACTCAAATTCTAGATAATATTTTTCTTCATCCGTGGCTAGGCATTCCTCTCTTTCTGTTAATAATTCTCACTCTTTTTCAGATTATTTTTACTTTAGGCGCACCAATTCAAGAGTCTATGGGAAATCTTTTTAGCTATTTACAAATAAATTATCTCGAAAATATTTTTTTTAACAGCCCTCCAATACTAAAAAGTTTTTTACTTGATGGCCTGTATTCAGGAATTACTACTGTTGCCGCATTCGTACCCATTATTATTATTTTCTTTTTTGTGATGACCGTCGTTGAAGATAGCGGGTATTTCTCTAGAGCTGCTTTTCTTATGGACAAAATGATGGAAAAAATTGGTCTTGATGGAAGAGGTTTTGTAATGATGTTAATGGGTTATGGGTGTAATGTGCCAGCATTGATGGGGACTAAAATAATGAGAAGCAAAAATTTAAGGTTTTTAACAATGTTAGTTATCCCTTTCTCTTTATGCTCTGCAAGACTTCAGGTTTTCTTATTCATTATCTTTGCTTTTTTTAGTGGTCTTTATGGAGCATTGATCTTATTTTGTCTTTATCTGCTTAGTTTCTGTTCAATATTTATTACAGCAATTATTTTTAAACAACAATATAGCGATATTGAGCCATTAGTTTTAGAACTCCCACCTTATCGATTTCCAACATTAAAACAAATGGTTATTCGTGGCTGGCAAGAAGTTAAGCATTTTTTAAATAGAGCTACTAAATTTATTGTAATTGGTGTAGTTGCTGTATGGGTACTCACCTATTTTCCCAGCGAATATCCAATTGCCAGTCAACAAACATACGCAGGTCAAATTGGGCTCTTTTTTGAACCAATTTTTAAACCAATTGGAATAGATCAGATGTTAGTAATTGCACTTATTTTTGGATTTATTGCTAAAGAAATCTTAATTGGTGCCCTTGCGATAATATTTGGCCTTGAAGGTCAAGCGCTTGCTTCATATCTTAGTGAAATATTTACCAATGGACAGGCAATTAGCTTTATGATTTTTACACTCATTTATACACCCTGTGTATCGACAATTGCTACCTTACACAATGAATCCAAAGATATAAAATTAACAATATACTCCATTACTTGGTCATTATTGCTTGCTTGGATAGCTAGCTTTATTTTTTATCAAAGTTATCAATACTTTTTTTATAATTGATGTTTATTGGTGTGATCTTACGAAATGATTTATTATTAACGCTATAAAGAAAGTCACTTAATAAACACTAACCTTACTATGCAAAATAACTTTATTACATCCTTTTTTGGTAGCAGTATTTATTCTGACTTTAGAAAATCTTCCTTACTAAAAAAATTAAATGGTATTAGTTCTGAGATTATCAATATTCAATCAGCCTACTTACATGTTATTGAAAGTAAAGAAAAAATATCACATGAGAATCAAGAAAAACTACAAGAAATACTAACCTACGGTCCCAAGTTAAAAAATAAAATTGATTTATCAAATACTATTTTCATAGGGCCTAGAGTAGGTACAATATCACCATGGAGCTCTAGAGCTACTGATATAATCCAACATTGTGGTATCGATATATTGCGCATTGAACGTTGCAATACAATAAAATTTTCAATGCAATCCAATACTAAATTATCAGATCAAGAAAAACAAAAACTAGGCAGCTTAATTTATGATCGAATGACTGAGGAAATATTTCTAGATCAGGAAAGTATAGGAATACTCTTTGCCCATCACACTCCAAAACCACTAAGTTTAATAAATATTAAAAAACAGGGGGCTTCTGCCATTGAAAAATTTAACAATAGACATGGATTAGCGTTATCAAATAATGAAATTGATTATTTGTTCGAATATTTCAAATCGCAAAATAGAAATCCCACCGACGCAGAATTAATGATGTTTGCACAAGCCAATTCAGAACATTGCCGTCATAAAATATTTAATGCAAATTGGATTATAGATAACAAAGAACAATCAGAATCATTATTTTCAATGATTCGTAATACTCATAAAATAACTCCGCATAAAACAGTAGTGGCTTATTCTGATAATTCCTCAGTAATTGAAGGATCTATTATTAATAGATTTTATCCAGATGCTGATGGTCTTTATGCTACACATTCGGAACTTACGCACTACCTAATAAAAGTTGAGACTCATAATCACCCTACAGCAATATCACCCTTTGCAGGAGCCGCTACAGGAGCTGGTGGAGAAATTAGGGATGAGGGGGCGACAGGAAGAGGATCAAAACCAAAAGCAGGACTAACTGGATTCTCTGTATCTAATTTAGAAATCCCGGACTTTATCCAACCCTGGGAAAGCAATCAAATAGGAAGGCCTAAACGAATAGCGTCGCCATTACAAATTATGATTGATGGTCCTATAGGGGCGGCAGCTTATAACAATGAATTTGGTCGCCCCAACATACTCGGATATTTTAGAACGCTTGAGACTTATGTTAATAACCAGTATCTGGGTTACCATAAACCTATCATGCTCGCAGGTGGTATAGGTAACATTAATGCTTCGCACACACATAAAAAAAAATTAACAGAAGGTAATCTACTAATTCAATTAGGCGGACCAGCTATGTTAATTGGACTTGGTGGAGGTGCGGCATCAAGCATGAAAACTGGATCAAATGAAGCAAGTCTCGACTATGCCTCAGTGCAACGCGGTAATCCTGAAATTCAAAGACGATCTCAAGAAGTTATAGATCGTTGCTGGCAGCTTGGCGAAAAAAATCCAATTTTAAGTATCCATGATGTTGGGGCTGGAGGGCTCTCAAATGCTTTTCCTGAGCTCATCCATGATGGAGGGGTGGGGGCAACATTAAATCTACGATCTATAAATAATGAAGAACCTGGAATGTCGCCAAAAGAAATATGGTGTAACGAAGCTCAAGAGCGCTATGTATTGTCTATCGACCAAAAAGACTTAGAGATTTTTTCTCAAATCTGTAAAAGAGAAAGGTGTCCTTTTTCTATTGTAGGAGAAACACATAATAAAAAAACTCTAATAGTTAAAGATACTTTACTTAAAGATGATGTTGTAAATATGGACCTTGATGTACTTTTGGGCAAGCCCCCAAAAATGACAAAAGAAATACGAACTGTTTTAGTTAATCACAAAAAAAATAAGTATCCAATTTTAAATTTAGGTACCACAATTCATCAAATATTAAAATATCCAGCAGTTGCAAGCAAAAACTTCTTAATTACCATAGGCGATCGTTCAGTAACCGGATTAATCGCTAGAGATCAAATGGTTGGTCCGTGGCAGGTGCCCGTATCAAATGTAGCTGTCACGAAAGATACATTTGATTCATCAAGTGGCGAAGCATTTGCTATTGGTGAAAAAGCTCCAATTGCAATAGTCAATGGAGCGGCATCAGCCAGAATGGCAGTTTGTGAAGCTATAACAAATATCACGGCTAGTGCAATTGAAGATATCAGCTTAATTAAATTGTCCGCTAACTGGATGTCAGCATCAGGAAATGAGGCAGAGGATCAATCACTTTTTGAAGCGGTTAAAACAGTCGGCATGTATTTATGTCCAGAGTTAGGAATTAGTATTCCAGTAGGCAAAGACTCAATGTCAATGCAAACGAAATGGAATGACGGTCAAAATAAAACAGTGACATCGCCACTATCACTTATCATTACTGCATTTTCTGAATGTTATGATGTGAATAAAACCTTAACACCACAATTAATAACCGATGAAAATACGTCATTAATATTGATAGATCTTGGATGTGGTAAAAATAGAATGGGTGGATCTAGTTTAGACCTTATAAATAATTCCTTCAGCCCAGACATCCCAGATGTAAATGACCCTGCCTTAATTAAATCGTTTTTCAAAGGAATACAGTCTTTAAACAAACAGAACAAAATATTAGCTTATCACGATCGATCTGATGGAGGTTTAATTGTTGCTGCCCTTGAAATGGCATTTGCAGGACATTGCGGCTTAAAATTA
>JBBWVM010000074.1:0-1572 GCA_050256215.1 Methylophilaceae bacterium | reverse complement strand
CACCAACTCCTGTTTATCCAAGCTTTTTCGGGCTTTGTATTCAAACCAACTCTGGAACCTCAATGCCATTTATTTCTGAAACTACTTGGGATATTTATGATGATGGGGGCAGTACGATATATACAAGCGGCCCGCTTTCTTGGGGCACACAATATAGAGATACTATTCTGCTGAGTCCTGGCTGTTATCGATTTGAAGTAATGGATACAGATGATGACGGTTTAGATTTTTGGGCAAATAATGATGGTTCAGGAGTTGTGCGTTTTATTACTACGCCAATAAATTGTAATGCCCCAGAGGTAAATTATTTTGAGCCTGATTTTGGAAAATATATTATTCATGAGTTTAGAGTGATTAATGCAACTTCTGTGGATGAAAAAGAAAAGTATAATTGGAAAATATTTCCTAATCCTACAAGGGAAAGTATTTTTATTGAAGGGTACATTGAGGGAGAAACAAATATTCAACTGCTTAATAATTTAGGGAAAGTAGTAATGACAAGCAATATTAATTTCCAAGGAGTAATTTCAAAACAGATAGATATAAGTGATTTGCCAAAAGGCATTTATTTTATCCATATCAAGAATTCCACTGAAAAAATCATCAAAAAAGTAGTGAAGTTATAATGCAGTATTGCAATAGTTTAACAAAATTTTCTCGTTTTAAAACAAGAGAAGTAATGGTTGGGGATATCGGTTTTGGGGGAGAGAACCCCATCCGGGTGCAGTCTATGACCATCACCGATACCATGGATACCATGGCCACTGTGGAGGAATCCATTAGGATGATTGAAAGTGGTTGTGAACTAGTCAGAATTACTGCACCAAGTAAAAAGGAAGCTGAAAATTTACAAAATATAAAAGACGAATTACGAAAAAGAGGATACGATACTCCCATTGTTGCCGATATTCATTACACCCCAAATGCAGCTGAAATTGCTGCCAGAATTGTAGAAAAAGTTAGGGTAAATCCTGGAAATTATGCCGATAAAAAAAGATTTGAAACATTAGAATATACGGATGAAAGCTACAATGCAGAATTAGACAGAATAAGAGAAAAGTTTACGCCTTTGGTGCATATTTGTAAAGAGCATGGAACGGCAATGCGAATTGGCACCAATCATGGTTCCCTTTCCGATAGGATTTTATCTCGTTATGGCGATACGCCAAAAGGAATGGTGGAATCGGCAATGGAATTTTTACGTATTTGTAGGGATGAAGATTATCATGAAATTATCCTTTCCATGAAGGCATCTAACACCAGAGTAATGGTGCAGGCCTACCGACTTTTAGTTGCTGAAATGATAAAAGAGGGCATGAATTACCCGCTTCATTTGGGCGTTACAGAAGCGGGAGAAGGAGAAGATGGGCGGATAAAATCAGCTGTAGGAATAGGTACGCTTTTAGCAGATGGATTAGGGGATACCATTCGAGTCTCACTTACGGAAGCCCCTGAATTTGAAATGCCAGTTGCTAAAAATTTACTTACTCATTTTGAAGGGATTGAAGCCCATGAGGAGATTGAACAAATTACGGAAAATCCTTTGCATGCATTTGATTATGTAAGGAGGGA
>JBBWVM010000073.1:0-37790 GCA_050256215.1 Methylophilaceae bacterium | reverse complement strand
AAGATAAAAAAAATATTTCCTCAATACTGCACATGGGGGCAATAAGTGCCACCACCGAATCGAACTTTAATAACTTACTCGAATGCAACATTAGATATAGTCAAATGTTATGGCATTGGTGCGTTAAAAATACAATTCCTTATATTTATGCAAGCTCCGCTGCCACCTACGGTGGGGGTGAATTTGATTACTTTGATGACGAAAAAAAACTTGATCAACTGTGCCCATTAAATGCTTATGGCTACTCCAAACATTTCTTTGATCGGTGGGTACAAAACCAAATCAATTCTAATCAACCAACCCCTCCTCAATGGTGTGGGCTCAAATTTTTTAATGTGTATGGACCGAACGAATACCATAAAAACAGAATGGCCAGTGTAGTTTTCCATGCTTTTAATCAATTTCGCAATGAAGGAGAAATTAGATTATTTAAAAGTGAGCATCCTGATTACAAAGACGGTTTGCAATTAAGGGATTTTATCTATGTAAAAGATGCGGTTGCTTGTGTAATGTTTTTCTTAAAAAATAATAATATTTCAGGTTTATTTAATATCGGTACAGGTCATGCCCAATCATTTAAAGAACTTGCTGAATCAGTTATCCTAAATTCCAAAGGCGACCTGTCATCTATTAGGTATATAAATATGCCAAATGATTTACAGGGTAAATACCAATACTATACCCAAGCTAATCTTGATAAGATAAGAGCTATTGGATTAAATTTAAAATTTAAAAGTTTAAACGAAGGCGTTACTGACTATGTACAAAATTACTTGCTTCAACAAGATAGGTACGCATAATGCTGAAAAATAATCTAATCGATATTGTGAATAACAATTTTCATGCGAAAAATAAATGGTGCATGGTTATTGGTGACTTAATGTTAGACCAATACATTATTGGGCAAGTTGACAGGATTTCTCCGGAAGCTCCTGTTCCTGTTTTAAAAAAAAATAAACAAATAAACAGAATTGGTGGGGCTGGTAATGTGGCACTCAATCTTTTAGGTCTTGGCATAAAGCCAATTCTAATAGGGCAAATCGGTAATGACGAATATGGTGCAAAATTAACTGAGCTATTAAAAGAGAATACAATTTCTACAAAATACATATTTAAGAAGAAAGGTATTACAACAACCAAAACAAGAGTGATGAGCGGTCATCAGCAAATAATGAGGATTGATGATGAAGCTACAATTGAACCTACAAAAAAAGATTTTGATAAAATCATGGCCCTTATTAATCAGAACCCAAATGCAATAATTATCTCTGATTACGAAAAAGGATTATTAAATTTAAACATTTTAAAAAAAATAATTCAAACTGCCAAAAAGAAAAAAATTCCTGTGCTAGTTGATCCTAAAGGTAAAGATTTAGAAAAATATCGTGGAGTAACGGCTATCACACCTAACAAGAAGGAAGCTGCATTATTGACTAACTCAAATAATGTAAGCGAATCATCACTTGAAAATAATCTTAAAAAAGCGAGAAAACAATTTGATTTCGATTTTATTGCAATGACTCAAGGCGAGTTAGGCATAAAATACATTACAAATACAAAAACGGTCGTCATTCCGACCTCCGCATCTAAACAAGTGTTTGATGTTTCAGGGGCTGGAGATACGGTTATTGCCACCTTGGCAGCGGGCATAATTTCTAATATGAATATACCTGACGCACTAAAATTAGCAAATATCGCAGCAGGGATTGTTATTGAGAAGATTGGCACTATGCCAATCAAAAGAAATGAACTACTTAATGTGCTTAAGCAACAAAACTATGGTCAGAAAAATAAAATATTTTCTAAAAATGAATTATTACAAAAAGTAAATAATCTAAAACTAGAAAAATTAAAAATTGGATTTACAAATGGATGTTTTGATATTTTACATACAGGCCATGTTATTTATCTTGAGCAGGCCAAAAGCAGGGTTGATTTTTTAATTCTTGCCCTCAATACTGACTCCTCGGTAAAGAAAATTAAAGGCTCAAAAAGACCAGTAATTAACGAAGTTGATCGTGCACGAGTTCTTTGTGCGCTTGAATCAGTAGATGCTGTTGTGCTTTTTGATGAACTTACCCCATTAAATTTGATAAAACTTATTAAACCTGATGTTTTAATTAAAGGTAATGACTACACAATTAAAGATGTTGTAGGGTCAAAAGAAATTAAACAATGGGGAGGCAAGGTAATGCTTGTGCCTGTGGTTCAGGGGAAAAGTACAACAAAAATTATCGAGAAACTTAACTAACTAAATCTCCTATTTTTTCAATAAAAATTAAATTAAACTTTTTGCAAACCTGCTCCCAATTTTTTAAATCTGTCCATCCATAAACAAAAATAAAATCTAGATTATATTTTTCAGCTACTTGAATGTCATACATTGAGTCACCTAAAAACAATGCAGGCAAGAACTTTTTATTTTTTAATTTTGTCTCAATAATTTCATGTTTTGAATTTGGGCTTCCGTAAATGCCTCCATCAAAAAAAGACTGTATTTTATTTTTATGAAATAAAAATCTTAATTCATCTTGATCTCCGCCCGATGCCACCATCCATGATGCACTAGAAGTCTTTAATTTCAGATTTTCTATATCTGATGCAATTTCACATTCGCTTAAAAGCTGTATTACTTCTTCATTTAATCGATTTACCAGTTGATCCATTGCAATATCTGTAACTTCCTCAAGCATAATTTCTTTTAAAAAATATTGAAATTTTACATATCGAGAAATGCCAGTTAATTTTACATGATGATCAACTAATAAATCAGCCTGATGTTGATTAGCGCCATAAGCTAAAGCTGTATTTCTATATGCTTCAATTTTTTGAAAATTTGAATTTAGTATTACACCATCACAATCAAAAATGATCGTCTGATATTTACTCAAATCAACCATAAAATATTAAATACTGCTTGCCTGAAGAGCAAGCTTTGTAATCTCAGACCATTGCTTATTTTGAACTAAATTTTTAGGCGTAAGCCATGTGCCACCACATACTGGGACATTAGGCAAAGCCAGGAAATCCGATGCTGTATCTATCGTGACTCCCCCTGTTGGGCAAAACTTAATGTCAGCAAAAGGACCTGCAAATCCTTTAAGTAATTGTATGCCTCCAACAGCAACTGCTGGAAATAATTTTAAGAAATTATATCCTTCATTATTTGCCATCATAATTTCACTCCCTGTAGAAACTCCAGGGAGTAATGGTAAATCAATATCAACACAAATTGCTCCCATCTCTGAAGTATATCCAGGACTTACAACAAACTGGGATCCAGCTAATTTTGCATTGGTTGCATCAGCTTCTGTTCGAACCGTACCTGCTCCAACAATAGCATCAGGTACTTTTTTGGCAATCTCTTCAATTGCTTGCAATGCGCAGGATGATCTCAAAGTTACTTCAAGCACCTTAATACCCCCTGCCAATAAAGCCTCAGCCAATGGTACAGCATCATCAACATGGTCTATTACAATCACAGGAATTACTGGACCGTAATCAGCCAACTCAATCGTCTTCATATTATATTATTCTCTTTAGTTTAGGTTATCCAAGTAATGGCACCCTCTTCGGCTGACAAAACATTATTTCTCATGCTGGCAAAAAGATCTCTTCCAATTCCGTTGTTATTTTTAATTTTTTGGTCTTCTGTCATTTGATCTGGCTTTCTCTCTGCCCATTCATTTTCATCAATAAGCACATCCATAGAACCTACAATTGCATTTATTCTGATCATATCGCCCTCTTTTATTTTGGCAATAGCACCCCCTGCTGCGGCTTCTGGACTCATATGAATAGCAGCAGGAATTTTTCCTGAAGCACCACTCATTCTACCATCTGTTACAATCGCAACTTTAAATCCCTTATCTTGTATGATTGATAATGGTGGGGTGAGTTTATGAAGCTCTGGCATGCCATTTGCTTTAGGTCCTTGAAAACGAATAACCGCAATAAAATCTTGATTTAGTTTATCTTCATCAAAAGCAGCCAATAACTCTTCTTGACTATTAAAAATAAGTGCGGGAGCTTCAATAATATGCTTTTCTTTAGGAACAGCTGAAGTTTTAATAACAGATCGACCAATATTTCCTTTCAGCAACATAATGCCACCCGACTGACTAAAAGGATTATCAGCTTTTCTAATAATAGTTTCATCCCCACTCTCTTTAGGTAAATTAACCCAAGTAAGCTTCCCATCTTTTAATTCAGGTTGTTTACCATAATTAACTAGCCCACCATGACTAACTGTAATGACTTCTGGGTACATACAACCGACGTCAATTAGCTCTCTAATTATAAAAGCAGGTCCCCCAGATTTTTGAAATTCATTTACATCAGCCTCGCCATTTGGATAAATGCTCGCTAAAAGCGGGACAGATTTCGCTAAATCATGAAAATCAGTCCAATCAATTACAATTCCTGCAGCTCGAGCAATTGCGACCCAATGAATTAAATGATTAGTAGATCCTCCAGTAGCTAAGAGGGCTGCCATTGCATTAATAATAACCTTCTCATCCACAAGCTCACCAATAGCATTTGTATTCTTTTTTAATATATTTTCAATAATTAATTTAACAGCTTCCTCAGTAAATGAGCGACGCATACCATCATAAGGATGAACAAAGGCAGCCCCGGGCACATGTAAGCCCATTGCTTCCATTAACATTTGATTGCTATTAGCTGTACCATAAAATGTGCAAGTGCCCTCTCCATGATAAGCGGCTGATTCCGAACTTAATAACTCTTTTCGACCAATTTTGCCCTGAGCATACTGCTCTCTCACTTTTGATTTAGTTGAATTGTCAATGCCAGTTGACATAGGTCCGGCAGGAATAAAAATAGCTGGAAGATGTCCAAAATGCAATGCTCCAATAAGCAAACCAGGAACAATCTTGTCACAAATACCAAGCAGCAACATTCCATCAAAGACATCATGTGATAATCCAATTGACGTAGCCATGGCAATAGTATCTCTTGAGAAAAGACTTAATTCCATTCCCGGCTCACCTTGAGTAACCCCGTCACACATGGCAGGGACACCTCCAGCAACCTGTACTGTTGCACCAAATTTTGCGGCAGATTGTCTAATTATTTCAGGATACCCCTCGTAAGGCTTATGGGCAGACAATATGTCATTATAGGAAGTAATGATTGCGAGGTTAGGTTTTTTTTCCTCAACTAACTTTAACTTATCATTGGCGGGAAGTGCCGCAATAGCATGGGCAACATTAGCACACCCCATTCTGTCAGCACCTCTATCTCGCTTCTTCATAACGCCTAGTCTTTGTAGGTAAGCAGCTCTAGTGGGACGACTTTTTTCCTGAATTCGTTCTGTTATTTCAATTATTGATTGTTTCATACTTTTAATTTTGTTAGAAATAGCTCTCTATTATCATAGATAAAATGTAAGTAAGTCAACTTTGCTATGAATCTAATTTGATAAAGATAGAAAAAATAAAGTATAAAAAATTATATTATTACTTGAAATATATGAATTAGCCTCCATGTATAGGTCACGTTAACATTTAAAATTAATTTAATTATGGTAAAAAAAGATACAAAAACATCCGATAAGAAAAAAGTAGGTTTAACAAAAACTGCAAAAAAAAGTACAGAAAATATTCAGACTGACGAAAAAAGAGGTAATGCACAAGCTGAAAAAATAGAAGAATTAGAAGCTCAAATTCTTTATGCAAAAGCCGAAACAGAAAATGCCAGAAAAAGAGCTTTAGACGAAATGGATAAAGCTAGAAAATATGCAATAGAAAAATTAAGCTTAGAAATATTATTAGTGAAAGATAGTCTTGATGCAGCTCTATCAATAGAAAAAGCCTCTTTACAAAGCTATAAGGATGGAGTCGAACTCACACTTAAACAACTAAATAGTATTTTTGAGAAATTCAATATAGAAGAATTAGATCCGCATGGAGAAAAATTTGATCCAAACTTTCACCAGGCAATGACTATGATTGAATCAGATAAAGAGCCTAATAAAGTGTTATCAGTGATACAAAAGGGTTATAAATTAAATGACAGAGTTTTACGCCCCGCTCTAGTAACAGTTTCAAAAGAAAAATAAATTAGGTTGAAATTTACTTAGATGACCCCATCTATTAGAAATATAAGAAAAATAAAATTAAATAAATAAAGGAAAGACAAGCAATGGGAAAAATTATTGGGATTGATTTAGGAACTACAAACTCCTGTGTTGCAGTAATGGAAAATGGAAAGCCAAAGGTTATTGAAAATTCTGAAGGCGCAAGAACAACTCCTTCTATTGTAGCTTATCAAGATAAGGGCGAATCTTTAGTAGGTGTACCTGCTAAACGTCAGGCAGTTACAAACCCAAAAAATACTATATATGCCGTTAAACGACTAATTGGTAGGAAATTTAAAGAAGACGAAGTTCAAAAAGATATCAAGCTCATGCCCTACACAATAACCAAGGCTGATAATGGGGATGCGTGGGTTGAGGTTGAAGGAAAGTCAATAGCGCCCCCTCAAATTTCGGCTGAAATTCTAAGAAAAATGAAAAAAACAGCTGAAGATTACCTTGGTGAAAAGGTAACTGAGGCAGTAGTGACAGTTCCAGCCTACTTTAATGATAGCCAAAGACAGGCAACAAAAGATGCTGGGAAAATTGCCGGGCTTGAGGTTAAGAGAATTATTAATGAACCAACAGCAGCAGCGCTTGCTTTTGGTTTAGATAAAAAAGAGGGAGATAAGAAGATTGCTGTCTACGATCTAGGTGGAGGTACATTTGATATATCAATTATTGAAATATCGAATGTAGATGGAGAGCATCAATTTGAAGTATTATCTACTAACGGCGATACTTTTTTAGGTGGAGAAGATTTTGATAATAGAATTATTGACTTTCTAGCAGAAGAATTTAAAAAAGAGAATGGCGTAGATCTCACAAAGGATATACTTGCTAAACAAAGATTAAAAGAAGCTGCAGAAAAAGCTAAAATTGAATTATCGAGTAGCACACAAACTGAGGTAAATCTTCCATATATTACTGCTGATGCTTCAGGACCGAAACATTTGGTTGTTAAAATAACTCGAGCCAAACTTGAATCTCTAGTTGACGAATTAATTGAAAGAACTATTGCCCCTTGTCAAACTGCGATTAAAGACTCAGGGCTAAGTACAAACGATATTTCTGATGTTATTCTTGTAGGTGGTCAAACTCGGATGCCTAAAGTCCAAGAAAAAGTTAAAAAAATATTTGGGGTAGAACCAAGAAAAGATGTTAATCCAGATGAAGCAGTTGCTGTAGGCGCAGCTATTCAAGCTGGCGTACTACAAGGTGACGTTAAGGATGTACTCCTACTTGATGTTTCACCTTTAAGTCTAGGAATTGAAACACTTGGTGGCGTCATGACAAAATTAATCAAGAAAAATACTACGATTCCAACTAAAGCATCACAGGTTTTCTCTACCGCAGAAGATAATCAAAGCGCAGTAACAATTCATGTCATGCAAGGCGAAAGAGAAATGGCTTCTGACAATAAAAGTCTAGGTCAATTTAATCTTACTGAAATTCCTTCAGCACCAAGAGGAACACCTCAAATCGACGTTACCTTTGATATTGATGCCAATGGAATATTGCATGTACATGCAAAAGATAAAGCCACTGGTAAAGAAAATAAAATTAAAATCAAAGCCAATGGCGGCTTAAGTGAAGAAGAAATTAAAAAAATGGAAGAAGATGCAGAAAAACATGCCGAGGAAGATAAAAAACTTCGTGAACTTGTAGATACAAAAAATACTGCAGAGGCAATGATACATTCAGTAAACAAAACAATGAGTGATCATAAAGATAAAGTTGAAGCTGAAGAAAAAACAAAAATAGAGGCTGCAATAAAAGATCTAGAGGAAGTATTAAAAGGTGATGACAAAGAAAAAATTGAGGCAAAGAATAAGATACTATCTGAAGCATCTCAAAAACTTGGAGAAAAAGTATATGCTGAGCAACAAGCCCAACCTCAAAAAGAATCCCCTTCTGGTAAACAGGATGAAAAAACAGTAGATGCTGAAGTGGTTGATGCAGAGTTTGAAGAAGTCCAAAAAGAAGAAAAATCAGATAAATAATCAATTTGAGTAAAGTTAATTAATTGACTTTACTCACTACATTCTATGGCCGAAAAAAAAGATTACTATGAAGTACTGGGCTTAAGTCGCCAATCATCTAACGATGAAATCAAAAAAGCTTTTAAAAAGCTTGCGATGAAACATCATCCAGATCGAAATCCAGATAATCCAAAATCAGAAGAAAACTTTAAAGAAGCTAAAGAAGCATATGAAATTCTGTCTGACCCTCAAAAGCGATCAGCCTACGATCAGTATGGTCATGCAGGTGTAGACCAAAGCATGGGTGGTGCAGGCGCTGGTGGGTTTAATGATTTTGGGGATGCTTTTGGAGATATTTTCGGTGATATTTTCGGTGGGCGGCAAAATCAACGCTCCGATGTATATCGCGGTGCTGACCTCAGATATAACATGGAAATTTCTTTAGAAAAAGCTGCAAAAGGAACTGAAACAAAAATAAAAATTCCAGTTTT
Organism: Methylophilaceae bacterium; assembly: GCA_050256215.1. GTDB lineage: Bacteria > Pseudomonadota > Gammaproteobacteria > Burkholderiales > Methylophilaceae > BACL14. The sequence goes on along the minus strand of JBBWVM010000073.1, from coordinate 29,220 downwards.
AGTAGGATGTAAATCATGTGGTAGCTCTGGCGCAAAAAAAGGTACGTCACCTTCAACTTGTACAACCTGCCAAGGGCATGGTCAAGTTAGAATGCAACAAGGTTTTTTCTCAGTTCAACAAACGTGTAACAAATGTCATGGCTCTGGAAAAGTTATTAATAATCCATGCCATAACTGTAGTGGCACAGGTCGACTAGAAGAAAATAAAACACTATCCGTAAAAATCCCAGAAGGTGTTGACGATGGAGATCGAATTAGATTAAGCGGTGAAGGTGAAGCTGGAATTAATGGTGGTCCAACAGGCGATCTTTATATTGTTATTAGTCTAAAGCAACATAGAATTTTTAAACGAGATGGAGGTGATATCCATTGCGAAATGCCCATCAGTTTTTCAACTGCTGCCCTAGGTGGCCAAATTGAAATACCCACACTAAATGGTCATGCAAAAATAAAAATACCTGCCGAAACCCAAACAGGGGCTGTATTTAGACTACGAGGGAAAGGTATAAAACCTGTACGAGATAGCCAATATGGCAATCTTCATTGTCAGGTAGTTGTAGAAACACCAGTTAAGCTTACTGATAAACAAAAAAAAATGCTAGAAGAGCTTGAAGTAATGAACCAAAAAGACAGGGATAAACATAGCCCAAGAACGAAAACCTGGTTGAATAAAGTTAAAGATTTCTTTGAGTAAATTTTTAAGATATTTCTTTCTGAATATTTTTAAATTTTACTAAAAGCTCATCCTTGCTTTCGACAATATCAGGATTTAATGGAATGCAATCAACAGGACATACCTCTCTGCATTGAGGATTATCAAAATGACCTATACATTCAGTACATAGATGTGAATGTATTTCATATATCTCAATACCTTGAAAGATTGCATCATTAGGGCACTCTGGCTCACATACATCACAATTAATGCATTCGTCTGTAATCATTAAAGCCATATTTATTTTATATTTTTTAAGTAATTGTTAACTTCAGAAGATAAAAATTTAGAAGTATCGCCATCTAAACTTAGTATTTGTCGCACAATTGTAGAAGATATACTTTTAACTGAATCAGATGAGGCCAATAATAAAGTCTCTACCTCTTTATCCATAATTTTATTCATTCCAGCCATCTGAGATTCATAATTAAAATCACTAGTATTTCTTACTCCTCTTACTATAACTTGTGCTTTTTTCTTTTTAGCAAAATTAATAGTGAGTCCCTGATAGCTTTCACAAGATACATTAGGAAGATCCTTGGATGCCAAATTCACTAACGCTAATCGATGGTTTAAATGTAGATTAGAATGTTTTGTATTGTTTTGAGCAACACCAATAATAAGATAATCAAATAACTTTGACGCTCTAAAAATTATTTCTTCATGGCCTAATGTAATTGGGTCAAATGTACCAGGATAAATTGCAATCATAACAATATATTAATTATCTTATTAGATAGAAGTATACCTTCCCTACTCTAGATGTTTTATGTATTTCAAACATTTGCTCAGGTATCTCTTGGTCAGACTCAAAATAAATAATACCTTCGGGATTAAGTAATTGCCGAAGCCGATTAATTAGCAATAAAGTTTCATTCATCTTGAAAGGGGGATCACAAAAAATAATGTCAAAAGATTCGGAGTTATTTTTAATAAAAAGCTCAGCATTCATATTTTTAATAAAAGCATGCTCGACATTTAATTTTCTTTTATTATCTATAAGGTTGAGATATACCTCATAATTCCTTTCAATAAAGGTGCAAGAAGATGCATTTCTTGATAAAGCCTCAAATCCTAAGGAACCACTTCCTGAAAAAAGATCAAGACATTTTTTATTACTCAAATCCTGACCCAGCCAATTAAAAAGAGTTTCTCTAATTCTTCCGAGAGTGGGCCTTAGTCCTTCTGCATCGTGGAAAAAAATTTTCTTTCTTTTCCAAGCTCCTCCAATAATCTTAACAGTATTTTTTTTTATATTTAATCTACCCCAACAATAACAATAGAAAATTTATTCATATCCACACGTCTTTGAAAAGCTGATTTAATCTCTTCGATTGTAACCGCATTAATTTTTTCAGAAAATGTCTTTAAATAGTCGAGAGGGTAATTATAAAATGCCATCATACTAATATAGCTTAATATTTTTTTATTACTATCCAGCCTAAGTGGAAAACCACCAATAATATTATCTTTTGCAGCCTGTAATTCTTTTCTGCTAGGACCTTTCTGAATAAACTTAACAATAATTGATTTCACTAACTTTAGAGCCTCGTCTATTTGTTCTTTTTTAGTTTGCAAGCCAATTTGGAAAGGCCCAGCTTGAGCTAATGGCACAAAATAACTGTATACGCTATAAACCAAACCTTTTCCCTCTCTAATTTCATTAGTCAACCTTGAACCAAAACCACTTCCTCCCAGTATATGATTTCCAACATAAAGTGGAAAAAAATCTGGGTCTCCTCTTTTCAACACTGGAGAACCAAAATATAAATGTGCCTGCTTTGCTGGATGACTAATTTTAGTCTCAGATTTTTTACTATCTTCTACCAAAGGTATTTTATTAACCCTGAAATCTACAGGCAATTCGTCAATTAATTCTTTTGACACTTTCTCAGCCTCTGTCCTAGTTAAATCTCCTACAATCACTATTGTGGCCTGATTAGCCAAATAATGTTGTTTGTAAAACTTTATTAAATCACCAGAATTAATTTTAATTAGAGTTTCTATTTTCCCAGACTCTGGAAGTCCGTAAGGATGATCCCCATACAAAGCATACATAAATGCCTTGTATGCAATAGATTCTGGCATGGTTTGTGCCTGAGATATGTTGGCAATATATCGCTTCTTCTCTCTTTCTAAGATATTTTCTTTAAAATCTGGTTTTTGTAGCACAAGCTTAAATAATTCAATTGCTTGCTTGCTTTTCTCAGACAATGTCCTTAAAGAAAAACTGCTTTTGTCTCTGTCAAACAGACTATTTAATTGAGCTCCAATATCTGTAAAACGATTAGACAAGTCTCTTTCATTAATTCCTCCCGACCCCGAAATCATTAAATGATTAGTTATGGAAGCAAGACCATTCTTGTCAACACTATCTCTTGAGCTTCCAGCCTGGAATGAGACTTCAATATCTAACATTGGTAAATCATGGTTTTCTACAAAATAAACACGCGCACCATTTTCCGTAGCCCAATGCTGTATTTTTAACTCAGCATTCAAAAATGAACAAAAGAAAAAGAGTAAGAAAACAAGAGGTCCTTTAATGAGCATAAGGCTTACCTTTTAGATAATTATTCGATTTTAATGGTTGTGGATCCAATGTCACAATAGTTAAATAATCATCCTTAAAATATTCTTTAGCGACTTTCTGAATTTGTTTAGATGTTACTTTTTTTATATTCTCAATATAACTATCCATTATTTTATGGGAATATCCCATTGTTTCTAACTGTCCTATTTGCATCGCCTGATAAAAAATAGAATCTTTTTGGTAAACGTCATTCGCAATGACACTTATCTTAACCCTATTTAGTTCGACATTAGTAACCCCTTCATCAATTATTTTTTTTAATTCAGCTTTCAAAGCTAGTTCGATTTTCTTAACAGATATGCCTTCACTAGGTGTCGCATATAATTCAAATGAGCCTAATCCTCCTCGACTTACCATGCTATAACTTGCACCTGAACTGATCGCTAAATGACTATCACGCACTAGCTGTTGATTTAATCTAGATGTGCTTGAATTTGATAAAATACCAACCAATACTTCAAATGCAAAAGCATTTATTCCTGTATCTGTTAAATCTTTACTTAAAACAGGCACACGGTAACCCATTTGAATAAAAGGTAATTGACTTGGAGCTTTTAACACCGCTCTTCGCAATCCATTTTGTTGTGGTTCTAATTGGGGCTTTCTTTGAGAGATTTGATAGGCTGGAATATTTCCAAAATACTCTTCCGCCAAACTAAACACTTCTTGTTTATTAATATCACCAACTATCACTAAAATAGCATTATTTGGACTATACCATGTCTTATACCACTCAACAGCATCATCATAAGTCATATTTTCTAGATCATTCATCCAGCCAACAATCGGCCTGCCATAAGGATGCGCCCTAAACATCATGGAGTTAAATAATTCATTTACTTGAGCTTTTGGATTATCCTCAGTACGCCAAAGCCTTTCCTCCATTACCACCTTAATTTCTTTATTAAATTCCACTTCACTGATAATTAAATTTTGCATCCTATCAGCCTCCATTTTAAAGGATATAGGTAATTTAGATTTTTCCATCTGTTGAAAATAACAAGTGTAATCAGTACCGGTAAATGCATTATCCCTTCCACCAGCTGCTGCAATAATCTCAGAAAATTCTCCAGGCTTAGTGGTCTTTGTTCCTTTAAACATCATGTGCTCTAAAACATGTGCAACACCAGTTTTGCCATTAACCTCATCAATACTACCTGCTCGATACCAAACTTGTGAAACAACAACAGGCGACCTATGATCTTCTTTTACAAAAATTTTCATTCCATTTGAAAGAATTGCTTGATGAACTTCGGCATTCACAACAAATGGAAGCAACAATAAAAAATATATGCCTTTCAAGAAATTCACATTCAATCCTTTTAATTAATGCTTGTATAATAAACGATTAAAATAAATTTATTTTCAACAGTTATTATATTAAAGTTCTAACCAATACAAAAAATTAAATGTTCAATTTTCTAAAAAAATTAATAAAAAAACCTTCTAAGACCAAAACTAAATCAAATATAGTTGCAAATAAACGTTCTAAACCTTCAGCATCAAAAACTAAAACACCTAAAAAACTAGTTGAAACTAAACCAAAGCCTAAAAAAACAGAAATTTTTTCTTTTGCTGAAAAAATTAAAAAAGGTCTCAGCAAAACTCGAGCACAATTAAATACTCAACTAACTGAATTATTTTCAAGTTACAAAATTGATGAAGAATTTTATAATGAGCTTGAAATGATTCTTCTAACAGCTGATGTTGGCATTTCTGCAACCACAATGCTAATTGAAAAAACTCGTGAATCAGTTAAAGAAAAAAAAATAAAAAAACCTGCAGAACTAAAGAAACTACTAATGTCTCATCTCATTAAACTTCTTAAAACAATCGAAGAGCCTTTAAATGTTAATCACACGCCCCCTTTTATAATTATGGTTGTGGGTGTAAATGGAACAGGAAAAACAACATCTATTGGTAAATTAACTAAATTATTTCAAGCTAAAAATAAAACAGTTTTAATCGCAGCTGGTGATACATATAGGGCGGCAGCAGTAGAACAGCTTATCGTATGGGGAAAAAGAAATAATGTACAAGTAATTACACAAAAAAAAGGTGATCCTAGCGCGGTTATATTTGATGCTGTTAATTCAGCAAAAGCTAAAAATATTGATGTTGTCATTGCCGATACTGCTGGAAGACTCCCAACTCAAAAAAATCTTATTGATGAAATTACAAAGATAAAAAAAGTGATTACCAAATGCCACGCTACTGGACCTCAAGAAATTCTTCTGGTACTTGATGCAAACACAGGACAAAATGCCATTACTCAATTAAATGTTTTCAATGAAGCATTGGGCGTTACAGGCCTAATAATGACCAAGCTTGATGGTACAGCTAAAGGAGGTATTATTGCAGCTATAGCTAAGGATATTCCAACACCCCTTCGTTACATTGGCGTAGGAGAAAATATTGATGACTTGCGTGTTTTTAATGCAAAGGATTACGTAAAGGCTATGTTTGAATGATTAACTTTGATCAAGTTTACAAAAGATATCCAGGTAACGTAGATGCTTTACAAAATATAAATTTAAAAATCCTCGCAGGTGAATTAATTTTTGTTACCGGCTCATCTGGAGCTGGAAAATCCACGCTATTAAAGCTCATATCTTCAGTAGAAAAACCAACATCAGGATCTATAATTTTTGAAAATCAAAATTTATCTCAAATTAACAATAAAAACATACCCAATTTAAGAAGAAAGTTTGGAATGATCTTTCAAGATCATAAGCTCCTTTATGATAGAAATTGTTTTGAAAATGTCTTCCTGCCTTTGGCTATAAATGACATGCTTCAAACAGATAACAACCGTCGTGTTCGTGCAGCATTAGACAAAGTTGGTCTTTTAAATAAAGAAAGAATAATGCCAATAAGCCTATCTGGAGGTGAACAACAACGTTTAGCTATTGCAAGAGCCATAGTTTCTAGACCATCAATACTTATAGCAGATGAGCCTACAGGAAATCTAGATCGTGAATATGCTGATGAAATTATGCATATCTTCTATAGCTTTTATCAGGCTGGAGTGACCGTTATAATATCTACCCATGAACCCCCTAGCAGCCCAATAAAATTTAAACAATTTCATTTAAACGAAGGGAAACTTCAAGACTCAATTAATAATGTTCAATTACTTTCATAATCACTATAAAGCCTTACAAAGGGGTACGCTAAGAATTTTTTCAAATATTAGTGCATCATTAATGATGTTTATTGTTATTGGAATTACTTTATGTTTGCCTGGAACAGGCCTCCTTATTATTGAAAATGCCGGACAAATTTCTCATAACATTGAACATGAGGCTGAAATCAGTATCTTCCTTAACAAGAAGATAAAACAAGATCAAATTAATTTTATCAATTCATCACTTAATAAAAGTTCATTGATTAAAAAAATTCACTTTGAACCAAAACTTGCTGCTTGGGAAAAATTACAAACTAAATTAGACTTTAAATCAATTGGATCCGGAGTCTCAGAAAATCCCTTACCAGATGCATTTTTTGTATCATTAAATACATTAGATGAAAACCAAATTCAAAAAATGATAGTAGATTTAAAAATTATTGAAGGTATCGATAATATTGTTATTGATGGTATCTGGATAAAAAAGTTAAGATCAATCTTATATCTTATAAAGCTAGGAATTATCTTTCTTGCCATTCTTTTAATTATTGTTCTAATGGTGGTGATTGGAAATACTATTCGCCTTCAAACACTTGCTCATAAAGAAGAAATAGAAGTAAGCAAGCTGATTGGAGCAACCAATAATTTTATTCAAAGGCCTTTTATATATACAGGTTTAATCTATGGGTTAGGTGGAGGACTTATTACGGTTCAAATTTTAATATTAATTACAATAATTTTTAATAAAGTTGGTGGTAAACTGGAAAATATCCTTGGCACTGTAATTACACTTGAAAACCTACCTTTTAAGCATAATCTATCCATTATTTTAATTGCTATGTTTATTGGTTGGGTCTCTTCATATATAGCGGCAAAAAGCTCTATAAAGAAATTTGAAATTTATTGATAACTTATTGAATTTAATAACACTTTTTATAATAACTAGCACTCATATAGAAAGAGTGCTAAAATGCACAGTATGAATAAAACATTTTCATTATCAACATACAACATTACAGACAGCTTTGACCTATATCAAAGATCGGTGAGAGCTATTCCTTCGCTCACAGCTAAAGAAGAATTAGAGCTAGGAACACGTCTGAAAAATGATAATGATCTTGAGGCGGCTAAAAAATTAATCTTGTCGCACCTCAAGCTTGTTATAAAAATTGCAAGATCTTATAGCGGATATGGGCTTCCAGTTTCAGATCTTGTTCAAGAAGGAAATATTGGATTAATGAAGGCCGTAAAAAGGTTTGATGTTGATCGAGGCGTTAGATTGGTCTCTTTTGCAATGTACTGGATTAAAGCAGAAATACAAGAATATGTTGTCAAAAATTGGCGTTTAGTAAAAACAGCAACAACCAAAGCTCAAAGAAAATTATTTTTCAATCTAAGGAGCCTTAGAAAAACATTACAACCTTTGGGGCTAGAGGAAATAAAATCTATAGCAAATAAGCTGAATGTTAAAGAAGAAGAAGTAAGGGAAATGGAATACCGCCTTACTGGCCAAGAACTATCATTTGATTACTCAGAAGATGAATCAGAAGATGATGTTTATCGCCCAATATCCTACCTACAAGATTCCGCGCCAAATCCTTTAGAAAAAATAGAAGCTGATGAGGCTAAATCTAATAGTTCACAAGCATTGAGTAATGCTCTCGGGAAATTAGATCATAGAAGTCAAGAGATAGTTCGCGCACGGTGGTTACAAGAAGGCAAAGGTGAAACTTTACATAACTTAGCCTCTAAATATAATGTTTCCGCAGAACGCATCAGACAGATTGAACAAAATGCCATGAAAAAAATAAAGGCACTTATAGCTCCTAACTCATAATCACGCTCAAATTAAATTTTAGATGCTAAAATGCTGGACTTTAGTATCTAAAATTTAATGAACAATACACCAATACCAGAAGAAATTACATTACACAAAGAATCTAAACTCTTAGAAATAAAATTTGATAATGAAATGAAGTGCATGCTTTCTTATGAATTTCTCAGAGTTTACTCACCATCTGCAGAAGTTCAGGGTCATAATCCAACTCAGGCTGTACTTCAGACCGGAAAAGAAAATGTTAGTATTAATAAGCTAACCCCAGTAGGAAGATATGCAATAAAAATACATTTTTCTGATGGTCATGATACAGGCTTATACACCTGGTCATATCTCTATAATTTAGCTAAAAATTACGAACAATTATGGTTAGAATATATAGGCAAACTAGATATCGCTGGCATAAAAAGGAATCCTATTGAAAGAAAATAAAAACACCCACTTTGGCTACGAGATAATCAATGAAAAAGAAAAGGCGATAAAAGTAAGTGCTGTTTTTCATTCGATAGCAAACAAATACGACTTAATGAACAATTTAATGTCGATAGGACTTCATAATGTATGGAAAAAAATTTTGGTTGAAACAACCCCTCTTAAAAAAAATGCAAGAATACTAGATGTTGCGGCAGGTACAGCCGACCTTACCATCGCATTTTCAAAAAAAAATAAAAACTTTAAAATTTTTCATACTGACATTAATTTATCGATGCTCAAAGAAGGGCAAAAAAAAATAATTAACTATGGAAAAATTATTCCATCAATCGCCTGCGATGCCGAAGCATTACCATTTCCTAATAATTATTTTGACTGCGTCACTATTGGCTTCGGGCTTAGGAATATGACTAATAAAGATAAGGCACTTAAAGAGATTTATCGAGTTTTAGCGCCGGGAGGAAAAATCTTAATCCTCGAGTTCTCTAAGATTTGGAGACCTTTAAGTAGGCTATATGATTTATTCTCTTTTAATATTGTTCCAAAAATTGGTAAGTTATTTGCAAATGACGAAGGTAGCTATAAATATCTAGTCGAATCTATTCGTATGCACCCCAATCAAAAAGAATTAAAAATATTGATGAAAAAACAAGGATATGAAAAAATAAGCTATATGAACCTATCTGCAGGAATAGTTGCTATTCATAAGGGGTTCAAATTTTAATGAAATTGCTTAAGAAAACAATAGTCAATCATGTGCTATCTCAAAATGATTGGATGAAAACAAAACTTAAGGGCTTTGAAGGCAAAAGCATTGCAATCAATATATCAAATGTCATAGTTAATTTTATTATAAAAGATGGGGGGCAAATTTTCTTAATAGACAATTGTGATAAACCAGATTCAATAATAGAAATGTCATTCGAAACACTTATAAGTCAAATAACAAATAAAAAAATAGCTGACATCTCAATCAAGGGAGACATCGAACTTGCCAAAGAGGTAACTGATGTACTAAAAAAAATTAAATGGGATATTGAGGAAGACCTGAGTCAAGTTATCGGTGATGTGCCAGCGACAGAGCTAGCAAAGATTGGACGAAAAATATTAAAAGAAACAAAAACTAATTTAATTTCAATAGGAGACACGTTCAAAGAATACTGGCAAGAAGAAAATCCTATCCTCGCAAAAAAAAGACATATAGAAAAATTCCTTAGTGAAGTAGATCTCATAGCTGAAGATGTTGACCGAGTTGAAGCGAAAATAGAGATCCTACAAAGGCATTTAATAAAATGAATATTATTAGATTTATTTATATCTTATATATCGCACTTAAATTTAGACTAGATGAATTTTTTAGTTCTAATTTAATTATATTTATTAGATGTTTAATCTCCCCAATAAGATTTTTTCAATCTAAAAAAATAAATCGTGCAATTAGACTTCGCCTTGCACTCGAAAATCTTGGGCCAATTTTTGTAAAATTTGGACAAATATTATCTACCAGAAAAGATTTACTTCCAACTGATTTAGCTGATGAGCTTGCAAAACTACAAGACCAAGTTCCACCATTTAAATTTAATGAAGTAGAAAAAATAATAGAAAAAGTCTATGGGAAAAAATTAAAAAGTATTTTTAATAATTTCAAAAAAGAGCCTGAGGCAAGCGCTTCGGTAGCCCAAGTCCACTTTGCTGAATTATTGGACGGAACAGAAGTTGCGGTCAAAATACTACGACCTAATATCAATAAAGAAATTAAAAAGGACATAAAACTATTAAGTTGGCTAGCTTATATCCTCGAAATAATATGGGAGGATGCCAAAAGATTAAAGCCACAAGAAGTTGTTGAAGAATTCTCAAAGCATACTAAATCTGAACTCAACCTTCTTCTGGAGGCAGGACATTGTAGTCATTTAGGAGAGAATTTTAAAGATAAAAAATTACTGCTCGTTCCAGAGGTTTATTGGGACTACTGCAACGAAAAAATAATGGTTATGGAAAGAATGTATGGAATTCCGATAAGCAATATTCAAAAACTTAAAAACAAGAAAATAGATATACCTAAATTAGCTCGTGAAGGTGTAGAGATATTTTTTACTCAAGTATTTCGTGATGGTTTTTTTCATGCTGACATGCACCCCGGAAATATACAGGTTGCTAATGATGGAAGATACATAGCCATGGATTTTGGTATTATGGGAACGTTAAGTAATCAAGATAAGCAATATCTTGCCAGAAATTTTGTCGCTTTTTTTAGAAGAGATTATCGTGAGGTAGCAGAAGTTCACGTTGAATCAGGCTGGGTTCCTCCCAATACCTCCGTGGATGACTTTGAAAATGCGATACGATCCGTTTGTGAGCCTATATTTAATAAACCTCTTAAAGAAATATCATTTGGAAAGCTTTTAATCAGACTATTCCAAACCTCAAGAAAATTTAATATGGAAATCCAACCACAGCTTACAATGCTTCAGAAAACTCTACTTAATGTAGAAGGTCTAGGTAGAGAGTTAGATCCTAATCTGGATTTGTGGAAGACAGCAAAACCATTTTTAGAAAATTGGTTATCTGAACAAGCTGGGCCCAAAAGTTTCATTAAATCTATAAAAAAAGAATTTCCAGATTGGATAACTATTGCACCGCAATTACCTAAATTGATACATCAATACCTTAAAAATGAGAATTACTTTGTAGCATCTTTATATAATCAAGAAATAAAAAATAACATTGATCAAATTAAAAAAAATCAATCGTTAATTAAAACTGTATTTATTTTGACAATAATTGTTCTCGCTATTCTAGGAATAATTATTTTCATAAAGTAGAACAAAATTTATTTCTGGCATTTTCTGCAATAAAAACTTGATCTCTGACCTATTCTGATTTGATGTATCATTTCGCCACATTGAATACATGAATCACCCGCTCTACCATATACTTGATGTTCATTTTGGAAGTAACCATTTTTTCCATCAACATCATAAAAATCATTCAAAGTACTTCCGCCTTTTGCAATTGCATCCTTGATAACATTTTTTATTGATGCCACTAAAATAAGCGCTTCCTTTTTTGTTACTTTATAAGATGGGCGATCAGGTCTAATTCCCGCTTGAAATAATGATTCACTTGAATAAATATTACCGACTCCAACAACTAAGTGACCATCCATTATAGAATTCTTTATCGCTTGAGTTTTTTTCCTAAGCTTCTTAAAGAGATATACATTATTAAATGTATTTGTTAATGGTTCAGGTCCTAAACAATGAATAAGCTTGTGATTTAAAGGATCTTCCTCTGTCCATAAAATACATCCGAATCTTCTTGGGTCCCTATACCTTAGCGTCTTGTTACAATTAGAATCAAAAATAATATCTACATGATCATGCTTTTGAGCAATCTCTCCCGTAGGGACGACACATAAACGCCCAGACATGCCCAAATGAAGGATAAGAGTACCTTTGGAAAATCGAGCTAGAATATATTTCCCTCTTCGACTTAAATTTATTAATACTTGATCCTTTAGTATTTTTGAAAGGTTGGGGTTGATAGGCCACCGAAGAGAGAAATTTCTTATATTAACCTGGCTAACTTTATAACTCAGAAGAGGCTTTAATCCTATGCAAGTGACTTCCACCTCAGGTAATTCTGGCATTACTCTTTATCTTTCACTCTAACGTGTGGGTTAAGCATAGTAAAACCTAAATCACCTTTGAAGTGATAAAGCAAACCTTCGTCCTTCCTAAATAATGTCAATTCTGGTGACTCTTGAATTCTATAAAAAGTAAGCTTTTTATTGCTATCTAAGATTATATCAAAACTTTTATACCCGACTTTTGCATCAATTTCGTATGGCTCAACTGATATTCCTACAAGATTTCCCCAAGCAATATCAAACCAGTCCAATATTTCTACTTGATCTAAATCCACACCCTTGCCTTGAGCAAGCCACTTATTATTTTTAATAACTAATTTCAATTGGTTAGTCTGCCATTGTTCTAACCTTGAAAAATCAAAACCATTAATTTTTTCAAATGAGGCAATTGGTTTTTTATCAATTAATTCAACTGCAACAAATGATGCTGTTTCTGAAAATCCTCCACTAACCAAATACACGTCCTCTTTATACTTTATGTATTGTTCTTCATTGATGGGATTATAAGTACCAAATAAAAAAACTTCTTTTTGGTCTTTATTTAAAAAAGTTATTTTTAGTCTAGGCTTATCAAGTCAGTATTTAGACAAATCAGAACTACTTAATTTTTCTGAGCTTGATGTTGCAAGCAAAGATAGTATTCGATAAACGTAGAGTTCATCTGCTCTTGCATTATGAGGAGATATCATTCGCCAATGATTACCCTCGACCTTAAAATGAGTCCTGACTCTCGAAGGAAAGTCTATCTGAATTTCATCAAAATCAGCCAGTCTAAGACTGCTTACCTCAAAACGCTGTGTTTTTTCAGGCTCTTTTTGAAGAATATTCCAAACAAAAAATGAAGCAAACAGGACAACAAACAATAATATTAAATTAACTAGCCAACGACCTTTCATTTTAATTTAAGCCTTCCTTCTTCTGAACCAGATAACAAAACCCATAACAAACAATCCTATAGGTATAAAATATTTAAATGAATGAAAAATAGTCCATGCTATAAAAACTGACTTACTATCGCTAGGTATCGTCACATTCACATCCTTTAAAGGCATTGGCTGAATTGTGATTAACTGATCATCCCCTACTAACCAGTTCACGATATTAATTCCAAGATCTAGATTGCCCCCTGAAACAATAAAAAGATTAGATAAGAATGCCGCATTTCCGATCACAACTACTCTTTGACCTTTTTCTCCAAATTTTCTTTTAAGGGCCACAGCAATATTAATGGGGCCTGCCTTATCAACCCCCTTTATAAAATTTAATTTATCTTTTTTATCTTTATCAGCCGATGCCAGCCAGCCCCCCGCTGCAACCTCAATAAGATTACTGACTTCCCAACCATTTTCATAAGTACCCTTAGCCCTAACCTCATAGGCACTAGAATAAAGTGTCCTTAGCATAAAATTTCTTGTTATTGGATGGTCTCCATAAACATTTGCAAATGATATATTTTCATCCGCACCAAATTGTATTGACGATGGATCAATAACCTTACCCTCAGAAACACTCAACCCTAAATACTTAGCAACATCATCAAGTCCTTTAAAATTATTATCGTCAAGTAACCAAAGAAAATTTCCTCCAGACTCTAAATATCTGAGTATTTTAATGGCTTCCACTTTGTTAACATTGACTTGCGGGCTTGCCACTACAAGCATTGCCCCTTCTTTAGGAACGGCATTCAAAATAGTTAGGTCTGGATTTGAAAACCTAAGGCCTTTATTTTCTAATTGCCGTCCAAACTCTCCCAAGTCATTATTTTTTGTTCCTATAAGATTCTTCTCACCATGGCCATCTAAATACATGATAGGTTTTTCATTAGAGCGAGATAAGCGTACTAATAAATTTGTTAACTCTTGCTCTGCAAAAGGAGGGTTAATATGCTCTGATCGCTTATTATATTCAACAATGATCTCACCATCGCTTCTAATACCCATCTCTTGGGCTAATTTTGGCTCTTCAACTGGATTTATAAATTTAAGACTAATATCAGATTTTGCTCTTTGGTAGCGCGCAACAAAATTTATAATGCCACGACGAAAGGTGTCACCTTTAGTTACATCGTCCCTAGTCGCAAATACAGTTAGGTTAATTGGGCCTTCCATTTGATCTAAAACTTCGATGCTACCCTGCGTTAAAACACTACGCTTCGCTTGTGTTATATCCTTTACGTAGATAAATTGATTAGCCAAAAAACCAATTAAGAATACGAGTGTGACAAACAACACTACAAAAAAACCATTTTGAATAAAATATTGAAGTCTTAATTTTTTATTAATTTTCATGCACCTAACCTCTTAATCTATCGGAATCTAAACGTCTAATTGTTAAAGTTAAAAATGTAACAATAAACAAAACAAAATAAATAATATCGGAGCTATCTAAAACACCACGACTGAATGATTGAAAATGCTTGGTAAAAGAAATATATCCAAACCAATGATTTGGATCACTTGCATAATATTGTCCAAGCTTCATCAATGCAAACAACGTAATAAAACATAAAATGGCTGCAATAATAGGCTGATTAGTAAGACTAGAAAAATAAATTCCTAATGCTGAAAAACTAGCTATAAGCAAAAATAAACCTAACGAATTGCCAATTAAATACCCAAAATCAATATCCGCCCAAAAATTAAGTGTTGATAACATAATAAAAATATAAAAAACTAAAATCCCAAGATAAATAACTAAGCCTAAAAATTTACCGAGCACTATTTCAGTTAAAGAAATAGGTGCGCTAAATAAAAATGGAAGCGTTTGAGCCCTTCTTTCTTCACTTATTAATCTCATAGTAAGCATAGGGACCGCAATTAACATCAAGAAAGAAGCGTCTCTATAAACTATTTCGCCTACATGTATCGTAACGCCAACTCTTTCAGCTGGTCTTATTGCACCTGACATAACAGCAAAGTAATTATTCACTCCCTCGAGGTATAAAAAACCTAACGACGCCATTAGTAACGAAAGGATAATCCAGCCCATAGGCGTAGCAAAGAAGCTTTTTAATTCTTTTCTAGCAACATTAATAATCATAATTTAATCATTCCTTCTTTAATCATTAGACTCTGTGAGCTCCAGAAAAAATTCTTCCAAGCTAGAAGTAAAACGAGCGATATGATAAAGACCCCATCCTTCTTTTGCAGATAAATCTACAATCTCCTCGGCAGGCAAATATTTTTCTTTAAACTGAAAAACAAACATACCATTTTCATCCTTCCCAACTTTATCAACACCTTTTATTTTCTTTAAGTTTGCTAATGTTGGGGCTTTTGAAAAACCAACCAGAAGCTTCTCAGATCTTTGTTCTTTAAGCTCCTTGATTGTGCCTTGATAAACAAGCTTGCCTTGTTTAATAAACTGAACCCTATCACAAATCATTTCTACTTCGGATAAAATGTGTGTCGAAATAATAACGCTATATTTACTTCCAATTTCTTTAATTAATTTTCTTATCCCTCTAATTTGATTTGGATCCAAGCCAACTGTAGGTTCGTCTAAAATAACAATCTCAGGATTATGGATAATAGCTTGAGCAATACCTACTCTTTGTTGAAAACCATTTGATAAATTTTCTATCAACCTTTTGCTCATATGTGCCAATCCGCAGCGGTCTTTTACAATCTCAACTGATTTTTTAATTTTTGAAGATGGAACCTTATGAAAACGAGCGGCAATTGTCAGAAATTCATCAACAGTAAACTCTTTATATAACGGTCTAATTTCAGGAAGGTAACCTAAAAGTGCTTTTGCATTTTTTGGGTTTTCTATAATATCAATACCGCAAATCTTAATCTCACCTGCTGAAGGAGCTAAATTTCCAGTCAACATCCTCATTGTAGTTGACTTCCCTGCACCGTTTGGGCCCAAGAAACCAAGCACTTCACCCCTCTTAAGGTTAAACGATACATTAGCTACTGCTTGGTTTTCACCAAATAATCTTGATAAATTAATAGCCTTTAAAGTGATGTCACTCATATTCTTCCTAAAACATTTAGTTAATTTTTGAAAAGTAGAGTTTATATTAAAAAAAAAGTTTAAAGAAGCACAAAAAATAGTAAATACATCATAATTTAAATTAAAATTTTTCTAAAAATTTTAATGCTGAGAGGTTTTGCGTTTAAACTAAGCACTGCAACACAAAATATTAAATAGCGTGGATTATTAACAAACTTAAAATATGAGAATTAAAATAAAAAAAGTAATTCAATTATTACTTGCCACTAGTTTAACTTTCTTTGGTCCTAGTTTATACACCAAAGATGTAGACCTGATTAATAAATCACTACCCCCAAGAATAACACAAGCAAATTCAGAATTTGTTTATAAATTTCTTCTTGCAGAAATTGCAGCACAAAGAGGCGAACTCAACTCCGCCGGTCACTTATTTTTAGATTTAGCAAAGCGCACTCTAAATGTTACTTTAGCAGAACGTGCAACTAAACTTGCAAGTGATGCTAGAAACGGACGACTTGCTCTAGACTCAGCCAAAGTATGGAATATACTTGCCCCTCAATCAATAAACGCACAACAAATTCTTGCTGAATTATTTATTGCTAGTGGTAATTTAAGTAGTGCACGTCCAATTATTAAAAAAATACTTGAGCAAGATAAGGTCAGGAGTGAAGGATTTTTATATCTAAATAATATCCTTGCAAAAGTAATAAATAAGCAAAATGCTCTGCGCTTTATCAAAGAAATTGCGGAGCCATACCCTAATTCTAAAGAAGCTCATTTCGCTATCGCTCATGCAGCATACTTTGCAGATAAAAAAGATCTAGCAATTAAGGAATTAGATACAATAGAACGCCTTGATCCTATGTGGGAATCAGCGATATTATTCAGAGGCTATATTATTGGGAAAGAATGGCCTGAAAAAGCTATAGCATATTATCAAGAATATCTAACTCGCTATCCAAATTCAAATGAAACTAGATTAGAGTATGCAAAGGTTCTTACCAGCTTAAAACAATATAATGCTGCAAAGAAAGAGTTTCTAACCATTGTTAATAGCTCTATTGCATCATCAGAATTAAGCTTAACAGTTGCTCTTCTTGCAATGGAACTTGAAGACAATGTTTTGGCCGAAAAATACTTAACACAAAGTTTAAAACGTGGATACCCACAGCCAGATCAAATTTATATCTATTTAGCTAGAATTTATGATTTAAGAAATAATCATCAAGGAGCACTTTCGTGGTTAGATAAAATTACTTCGGGTGAATTCTTTTTACAGGCAAAAATCATTACTGCCCAAATGATCGCAAGACGTCAATCAGTAGATGAGGCAATAGAACAATTAAACCACTACAAATATTTAAGCGCTTCGGATCAACTAATACTCCTACAAACAAAAGTATCATTTCTATACAACAACCAACGGGCGAACGAAGCATATGATTTAATGAGAGAAGAAGAAGAAAATTTTATAGGCTCTGCTGAATTTAAATTTGATTATGCAATACTCGCTGAAAAAATGGGAAATATCATCATAATGGAACAACTGCTTAAAGAAGCAATAAAACTTAAACCTGACTATGCAATTGCATATAATGCCTTAGGATATTCATATGCAGATCGTAATATAAAACTTTACGAAGCAAAGCGAAATATAGAAATCGCACTATCAATGCAACCTAACAATCACTATATTTTAGATAGCATGGGTTGGGTACATTACAGATTAGGCAATATCGAAATTGCTAGTAAATTTTTAAAAAAAGCTTACGCGATCCAAAAAGATCCAGAAATTGCTGCACACCTAGGAGAAGTGTTATGGCAACAAAAAATGACAAAAGAAGCCTCTGAATTATGGCAGGCCTCGCTAAGAAATAATCCTAGCAATAGGATACTATTAAACACCATCAACAAGTATCGTTAGAACAGACGATAAGGCTTGGTAATGAAATTTTTATTTATTTTTATACCTATATTAATTATAGGCTGTTCCCCACTCACAATAAAAGATTATGAAGTACTTTCATATAAAGAATATCTAGATTCTTCACAAGAAAAAAGTATTTCTAAGTTTTATTTATTAGGGAAGATTTCGATTTTTGTTGATAAAAAAGGATTTTCCGGACGTATTAATTGGAAATTTAATGACGACAAAAGCATTATTCATATTTATAACCCATTCAATACCCTTATAGCAAAAGTTACACTTAATTCATCAAAAAAATCAATTAATTTTGAACCTAAGTTAGACAAAAGAAATGATATAGAAAAAATGATATTTCATTTATTTGGAAGCAAACAAAATATTTTTGCATTAAGAAAGATGTTAACCCGACCCCCAAATCAACTTTCTATTGAAAATAGAGTATCAGTAAAGTACCAAGATTGGAATGTCCATTTTGAGGGAATAAAACAGATCAAAGAAAATAGAATGCCACACATTATTGAATTTGAGAATGAATCTATTTCATTTAAAATATATATTAATCAATGGGTTATATGATCCCTAATACCAATTTAATACAGTCTGGATACACCAGGTTTCTTGCCCCAGCAAAATTAAATTTATTTCTAAAGGTGCTTAACAAAAGGTCTGATGGTTATCATAACCTTCAAAGTGTTTTTCAATTGATTGACCTATATGATGAAATTTATATAAAAATAAGAAATGACAACAAAATTAACTTTAAAAATAATATACAAAATATAAAAAAAGAATTAGATCTTGGCTTTAAGGCAGCAAAGCTTTTACTTAAAGACAAATCTATTGGATTTTATCTTTTCATAAAAAAAAATATACCTATTGGAGCCGGTCTTGGTGGAGGAAGTTCAGATGCAGCTACCATCCTAATGGCAATCAATGCTCTGGGTGCTATCAATTTTAACAAAAAAAAATTAATGCAATTTGGAATAAAACTTGGTGCAGACGTACCTTTTTTCATTTATGGAAAAAATGCATGGGTAGAAGGTATTGGAGACAAAATTAGCTCGATCACCATTCCCCAATCAATTTATTATCTTTGTATTCCACAAGTCTCGCTCTCTACTCAATCTATTTTTAATGCATTTAAATTGACAAAACCATCAATTCCGTTGAAAATGGCGACCTATTTTGATGCTATTAAGTACAATTCAATTCAAAACGATCTAGAAATAATAGCAAGCAAAAAAAATATACAAATGTCTAATTTATTAAGGTGGTTGAAAAGCTTTGGTTATGCGAGAATGTCAGGGTCCGGTTCAAGTGTATTTCTTAAAATTAAAGACCTTGAAGAAGCTGAATTAATCGAAAAAGAAAAGCCTGTTAATATTAGGAGCTTTATTGTAAAAGGGCTAAAAATACACCCTTTTGAATTAGTTTAACTATTGGGGAGTCGCCAAGCTGGTTAAGGCACATGGTTTTGATCCATGCATGCGAAGGTTCGAATCCTTCCTCCCCAGCCATTATTTTAATAAGGATAAGACATGGACAATCATAGCTTGATGGTTTTTACTG
This sequence comes from Methylophilaceae bacterium, assembly GCA_050256215.1. GTDB lineage: Bacteria > Pseudomonadota > Gammaproteobacteria > Burkholderiales > Methylophilaceae > BACL14. The sequence continues at coordinate 9,411 of JBBWVM010000073.1, read as the reverse complement.
GAAATGCAAATAAAGATCTTGCAAAAAAAGTAACTGAAAATTTAGGGATTAAGCTAGGTAAAGCAACAGTTGGTTGTTTTAGTGATGGCGAAACAATGGTTGAACTTCTTGAAAATGTACGTGGAAAAGATGTTTTTATTCTTCAATCAACCAGTCAACCTACCAATGACAACCTTATGGAAATTATGGTTATGGTTGATGCATTAAGAAGATCATCAGCAGCAAGAATCACAGCCGCAATCCCCTATTTCGGTTATTCCAGACAAGATAGAAGACCACGCTCCGCAAGGGTCGCGATAACCGCCAAGGTTGTCGCAAACATGCTTACCAGTATTGGTGTCAATCGTTTACTAACCATGGATCTTCATTCTGACCAAATACAAGGATTTTTTGATATACCTGTAGATAATATTTATGCTACCCCAGTGTTACTTGAAGATCTAATCAAACAAAATTATGAGGATATAGTGATTGTATCCCCTGATGTAGGAGGGGTTGTAAGAGCACGTGCTGCAGCTAAAATTTTAGGCTCAGATCTAGCAATTATTGATAAAAGGCGTCCAAAATCAAATGAATCAGAAGTAATGAACATAATCGGGGATGTTAACAATAGAACTTGTATCATTATTGATGATATAGTTGACACATCAAATACCCTATGCAAGGGAGCTTTAGAGCTTAAGAAACAAGGTGCAAAAAAAATAATTGCATATGCAACCCACCCTATTTTTTCCGGTAATGCCATTAAATTAATAAGCGACTCTGAGCTTGATGAAATTGTAATTACTGATACAATTACGCTTGAGAAAAATGCTAAAAATTGTAAAAAAATCAGACAATTATCTGTTGCAAAAATTTTAGCTGAAACTATCAAACGCATTAGCCATGAAGATTCGGTTAGTTCTTTATTCATGGACTAATAAATTAAAATTTATTGGTCGATAGTGATCAATAAACAAGTAGGCCTGGTCGCGGGTCTATTTTTTTAGGAGTAGTAAAAATGAAAATAGAAATTAATGCAAATACACGTGATGCAAAAGGAACGGGTGCGAGCCGCCGTCTTCGTCACGCTGGGAAAATCCCTGGAATTTTGTATGGGGGGACTACTGGATCAAAAAGCATAGTATTTGATGGGCAAAAATTGTCTTTACAATTTAAACAAGAAGAATTTCATGCATCCATCCTTACACTAATTCTGGATGGGAAAAAAGAATCTGTTTTACTAAGAGATTATCAAATGCATCCAGTTAAAAATACCATTCAACATATCGACCTGCAAAGAGTGAATGTGAATGAAAAGATTCATGTAAAAGTACCTTTCCACTTTATTAATAGTGAAATTTGCCCTGGCGTTAAGCTTGAAGGAGGTATCGTAGCTCATATTATGACTGAAGTTGATATCGCATGCTTACCAAAAGATTTGCCTACCTTTATCGAAGTAGATCTTAGTAATTTAGATATAGGTGATTCAATACATCTATCCGAAGTATCAATACCAGATGGTGTAGAGTTAACACCTTTAACGCATGGAAATGACTCAGTCATTACCTCAATTGCCAAACCAAAAGTTATAGTTGAAGAGACTATAGAAGCCACGACTGAAGAAGGTGAAGAAGGAGAAGAAGGTGAAGAAGGGGAAGAAGGTGAAAAGGAAAGCTCAGCTAGTGAAGCTAAATCGGCTGGTGATTCAAAAACAGAGTCAAAAGATTAATTTAATTAACATGTACTCATTTAATGAGTACATGTTTCACTAATGGCTGGTATAAAATTATTTGTTGGTCTTGGAAATCCTGGAGAGACTCACCAGAATACCAGACATAATGCTGGCTTTTGGTGGCTAGACTTTGTGGCCAAAAATCATCGCTTATTATTCAAAAACAACTCTAAGTTCTTTGGATTTTTTAGTAAAAATTCTGAAAATGGTGAGTATTACTTATTAAAACCCACAACCTTTATGAATGAAAGTGGAAAATCAGTTGCTGCTTTTGCAAATTTTTATAAATTAAAACCTGAAGAAATACTTATCATTCATGATGAACTCGATCTTAAACCTGGAAAAATAAAGTTAAAGCTTGGTGGAGGTCACGGTGGGCACAATGGATTAAAAAGTATTTCATCTGCACTACAAAGTAATAATTATTGGCGCCTTAGGATTGGCATTGGACATCCAGGCGATAAAAACCTAGTGAGCAATTACGTACTTAAAAAACCTCAAAAATTAGACGATGATAAAATACAAGAAGCTATATTCAATAGTTATAAAATATTTTCTTTGCTAGTAACTGGTCAATTTGATAAATCACTATTAAACCTTCACTCTAACTAATATATCAGGATTTTTTTATGAAATGTGGAATTGTAGGCCTTCCAAATGTTGGAAAATCAACTTTATTTAATGCTATAACAAAAGCTGGTATTGACGCTGAAAATTACCCTTTTTGCACTATCGAACCCAATATCGGTATTGTTGAGGTTCCTGACCCTAGAATTAAAGTGCTACAAAAAATTGTAAATCCTGAAAGGGTACTACCCGCAACGGTTGAATTTGTAGATATAGCTGGGTTAGTTGCTGGTGCCTCAAAGGGAGAAGGGCTAGGAAATAAGTTTTTAGCAAATATCAGAGAAACTGATGCAATTCTGCATGTTGTTAGATGCTTTAGTGATGACAATATCGTTCACGTTACAGGAAATATTAATCCACTGTCCGATGTTGAAACAATCAACACAGAACTAATACTCGCAGATATGGAAACGGTGGAAAAGGCAATCCAAAAAGAATTAAAAAAAGCAAAATCAGGTGATAAAGAATCAAAAGCATTACTAGAACTTTATCAAAAAATTGAAGCTGGCTTCAATAAAGGAAAATTAGCAATCAATTTAGACTTAAATAAGGATGAATTACTTCTTATAAAACCCCTGTGTTTAATTACAATCAAACCAACTATGTTAGTAGCAAATGTTGATGAAAATGGCTTTAATGATAATACTAGCCTTGAAGAATTAATAACACATGCCTCAAAAGTTGGTATACCAGTAGTTACTGCATGTGCGAAAATTGAATCTGATATTGCCGACCTTGAAGATTCTGAAAAAAAACTATTCCTGTCTGATATGGACTTAAAAGAGCCTGGGCTAAATCGCGTTATTCGTTCTGCATACCAATTACTTGGTTTACAAACCTATTTCACTGCAGGAGTAAAAGAAGTTAGAGCGTGGACTGTGAAAATAGGAGCGACTGCTCCTGAATCTGCAGGAGTAATTCATACTGATTTTGAAAAAGGTTTTATTCGAGCAGAGGTAATTTCTTACGAAGATTTTATTAAATTCAGCGGAGAACAAAAATCCAAAGAAGCTGGGAAAATGAGACTAGAAGGAAAGGATTACATTGTTAAAGACGGAGATATAATGCATTTTAGATTTAATGTTTGATATGTCTTTGACTTTATAAGGCGAAAAAAATATAATTCCACGTTGATTTAATAATATGGTGATGTAGCTCAGTTGGTTAGAGCGCAGCATTCATAATGCTGAGGTCGAGAGTTCAAGTCTCTCCATCACTACCACTTTTTATAATCAAGTATTCTTAGATGAAAATATATTGTAATCTATTCAAGAAAAAAACTACAATACAAAAAAATGAAAATTTTTTCTATAATCCAAAGCGTTCTAGCAGCTTTTTTTGGTGTTCAATCAAATAAAAATCTTAAAAAAGATGGTGGTTTTATTGAAAAAAATGGGTTCAAATATTTTTTGATAGTTGGTTTTATTATTACCTTGATTTTAAGCATTCTACTATTCGCTGTAGTCAGCTTTATCATAGATAAATCAGCATAGATTATTATTTGATTTGTTGGGAAGATTTTACTTTTAAGATAATTTTGGGCAAAGTAATCTGCTTACTTTCCCCTAATGCTGCTTTATTTTTTTCTTGATAATCGTTAGCTAAAATTGATATTTCATCCAAAGCAATTAAATTATCATTATTAATATCTACCTTTCTAAATTGCCTCGCTACCTGAGGTAAGCATTGTGTTGTTTCATAAACATCTAAAGCATGATTATTATCCGAATCGCATGCTGTAAATCGTTTCTCAACGCTGTTAAGCATTTCTCGAATCTTTTGATTATATATCAAATTATTTTTATCTTTAATAAGAGAATAGACAGATAATGCCGTATGAATATCCCTTAAATCGTTAATTCTGAGGACACTATCCTGATTTTCAGTAATTGCATCATTTAAATTTACTTCAGATAATGCATTGTTATAATTAAACAAAGTAAATAAAAACAAGAGTTTATATGTAAAATTTTTAGTCACAAGTAGCTATCTTTTTTTAGGAACCTTAGATTTTGCTACTTTGATGTTACTTGATTATGCCAAAATATCATATTTTTGTAACAAAATTGTAACTATTAAAGTAACTTTATACAAGTTAATATATATTTAATTAAAAATTAGAAGAAAGTAAATTATGTCAGAAAAAAAATATCTTGTTGCTTTAGTTGATGATGACCCAAAGATTCGTGAGTTAACATCAAAATATTTAAGCGATCAAGGATTGAATGTAATAACAGCTGAAGACGGTAAAAGGCTTGATGAAATCCTTGGAAAAAATGAAATAGATATTATTATTCTTGATTTAATGATGCCAAATGAATCAGGATTAAGCATTTGCCAACGTCTAAGAGTTCATAATATTAATATACCCATTATCATGCTCACTGCAAAAGATGATGAGGTAGATAGAATAGTTGGACTAGAAATGGGTGCGGATGATTACCTGCCCAAACCATTTAATCCCAGAGAACTTCTCGCTAGAATAAATGCAATACTCAGGAGACATAACATACTAACTCCGAGCTCTAAGAAAAAATTATTCGTATTTGGAACATTCGTATTTGATATTACAAAAAGAAGTCTCTCTAAGGACGAAATAAATATTCCTATTACCACTGGGGAATTTAATTTATTAAAGGTATTTACTGATCATGCAAAACAACCATTAACAAGAGATAAAATAATGCAATTAATCAAAGGAAAGGAACTTGATATATTCGATAGAAGTATAGACGTTCAAATATCAAGATTAAGAAGAATTATTGAAGACAATCCAAATCAACCTAAATATCTTCAAACCAAATGGGGTTATGGGTATGTTTTCAACCCAGATGGTGAAACAAAATAATTGAAATTACTTCCTAAAACATTACTTACGCGCCTTGTTCTTCTTATCGCCACGTTACTTGTCATTAGTCAATTAGTTTCTCTAAAAATTTTTGATTTATTTGAAAGGGAGCCTAGAGCAAAGGCATTAGCTGAAGAAATTACAACTATTGTAAATTTTACAAAAGCTTCTATTGCTGCTGCGGCCAGCCATAAAAGAATTAAATTATTAAATGAACTCTCAAGCATGAGTGACGTAAGAATTTATCCCGCTACTTTATTTGAAGAAGCAACAAAGCCTATCCCAGATGATCCTTTTTTGGAATTAGTTGTTAAAAAAATACAGCAAAAATTACCTCCAGGCACTCAAGTTGCTGTTAATCATTATGGGGTACCAGGCATTTGGGTTAGCTTTGAAATTAATGGCGATCTATTTTGGGCAGTTATCCTCAGGTCAATTGTTGACCGTCCCTTTCCTTGGCACTGGATGGGTTGGGGCGCTATTATTGCCATACTTACCATTGGTGCCGCTTACGCAACCACCAGAAGAATTATTCGAACTATTAATCAGTTAATTACTGCCGCAAGAAAAGTAAGGCAAGGTCAAGAAGTGGATCCATTACCCCTTGGTAATGTTGATGAGTTTAAAGAGCTTAGTATCGCATTTAATGAAATGATAGATAACTTATCAAAAATCAATGATGAAAGAAAATTTTTGCTTGCAAGCGTTTCTCACGATATAAGAACTCCATTAACAAGACTTAGAATAGCCTCGGAAATGGTTTCAAGCGAATCAAATGAATTAAAAAAAAGTATGGAAGAAGACATAATAGAGATTAATGAAATTTTAAATCAATTTCTTGACTTTGTTAGGGGATTCGATGATGAGCCAAAGAGCCCGATAAATTTAAATAAAATATTAAAAGAAATACAAACAAAACATCTGCATATGGGACAAAAATTCACCATAAAAAAGAAAAATAATAAATTAAATACTTCGAAAAAATTATATGTAGATTTGCGCCCACTCGCCTTTCAAAGATGCATAGATAATCTCATTAATAATGCTTTTTATTACTCAAAAGGCAAGGTGATAGTTGAAGTAAACTTTAATGAAGAATCTTTTACCATAAGCGTAATTGATAATGGTCCTGGTATCCCAGAAAAACAAAAAGTTAAATTATTACAGCCTTTTGAAAGAGTCGATGAAGCTAGAGGTAATATGGGGGGGTGTGGCTTAGGGCTAACAATAGCAGATCGTATAGCCAAGGCACATGACGGCAAGCTGGAATTAATCAATTTAAAAAAAGGTGGGCTTGAGGCTAAAATAACCATTCCAATTATTACAGCGTAAATTTACCCAAACCAATTAAGTTTCTTTCTAAGATCAACCACCAATCCAATAATAATCAAAGTCGGAGATTTAAGCTTAGCTCTAGTCACCTTGGAATTTATATTACTTAGTTTCCCAGTAATTACTTTTTGTTTTATGGTAGTTCCACTCTCTACAATAGCAATTGACATTGATTTATCCATACCATGCTTTATAAGATTTGATGTCAATTCTGAAAGACTCAATAAACCCATATATATAACCAAGGTTTGGTTTTTAGTAATTAGTTTGGGCCAATCAAAATCTATTTTTCCCTCTTTAAAGTGTCCTGTTAAAAACAAACAACTTTGCGCATAATTCCTATGAGTTAAAGGTATGCCCGCATAGGCAGAAACACCATTTGCCGCTGTAATACCAGGCACAACCTGAAAATCTATTTTGTGAGCCATGAGTGACTCAATTTCCTCCCCTCCTCTGCCAAAAATAAATGGGTCACCGCCTTTTAATCTTAATACCCTTTTCCCTACATCTGCATGCTTAACTAATAATGCATTTATTTTTTCCTGACTTAAAGTATGTTGATCCATTTTCTTTCCCGCATATATCATGTCCGCATCCCTGCGAACTAACTCAAGCACTTCTTTAGAAACTAAGTTATCATAAATACAAACATCACACTTCTGCATCAAATGAAGTGCTCGAATGGTTAACAAATCCCTCTCGCCAGGGCCAGCCCCAACTAGATAAACTTCGCCCTTGTCCTTTTGTTTCGACTTCTTCAACAATTGATTAAATAAGTCTTCGTCTATTGTTTTTTGTTTCAGCAAAAAATTATGAAGACTTTCATGCTCAAAAAAATATTCCCAAAAAATTCTTCTTTTATTTCCAGGTAAAATATTTTTTTGAACAATTGCTCTTAAATTACCCGCACATTCAATTAATTTTGAGTACATTTGAGGAATTAATATTTCTATTTTCTCTCTAATCTTTCTTGCTAAAACAGGCGCTTTTCCACCGCTAGAAATTGCAATGACCAATGAGTCTCTTTCAACAATAGAACCCATTGTAAACGTACATAAATTAGGCTGATCAACAACATTTACTGGTATATTTCTTTGTTGAGCCAATGCTGAAATAGCCTTATTTAACTTATTATCATTAGTGGCTGCGATAATAATTGCCGGACAACCCAAATCAGACTCATGAAAACTTTTTTTTAACATTTCAATTGAATTAGTTTTAGCCAAGCTTTTTAATTTAGGTGAAAAATATTTTGCAATCATTTTTATTTTTGGATTTGCTTTAATAAGCAATTTTACTTTTCTAAAGGCAATATCTCCTCCCCCAATAATAACCACTGGCTTTTCTTTAAGATTTAAAAAAATGGGGAAATTTTCCATAACAAAATGTTACTCTAATAAACCATATATATATACATGGTTAAATGATGCACAATAAAAAGCTATACTTACATATTCAAAATAATTAAATTTAAACTTATGAGTAAAAAAGTATTTATAAAAACCTTTGGTTGCCAAATGAATGAATATGATTCTGAAAAAATTGGTGATATTTTAAGTAATTCAAATTTCGACGAACAAACAGATAATCCAGATGAAGCAGATTTAATTGTTTTAAATACTTGCTCAATTCGGGAAAAAGCAGAAGACAAAGTCTTTAGTGACCTCGGTCGATTTAGAATATTAAAGGAGAAAAACCCCAATCTAAGAATTGCCGTAGGTGGTTGTGTTGCTAGCCAAGAAGGTAAAACAATAATTAAAAAAGCCCCTTATGTGGATGTAGTATTTGGTCCACAAACGCTACATAAACTTCCAAAACTTCTTGATGCAAGAGAAAGTTTAAAAGGTCCTCAGGTCGATATTTCTTTTCCTGAGATTGAGAAATTTGATCATTTACCAATACCTAAAATTACTGGTCCTTCTGGGATGGTCTCAATAATGGAGGGATGTAGTAAATATTGCTCATTCTGTGTTGTACCCTATACCAGAGGAGAGGAAGTTTCTCGCCCACTGGATGATATATTAGTTGAAATAATTCAATTAACTCTTAATGGGGTAAGCGAAATTACATTATTAGGTCAAAATGTGAATGCATACAGAGGGATTATGAAAAATGGCACTATTGCAGATTTTGCAATGCTTATTGAATATGTCTCTGAAGTAGAGGAAATAAAGCGCATACGATTTAGCACCAGCCATCCAAATGAAATGAGTGATGAATTAATAGATTGTTTTAGTAATATTAAAAAACTTGCAAAAATGATTCACTTACCTATTCAGTCTGGGTCAGATCGAGTTTTAGCAGCTATGAAAAGAAATTATACTACCTTAGAATATAAATCAATTATTCGTAAACTTAGACAAAAGCTTCCAGATATTTCAATAACTTCTGACTTTATTATTGGATTTCCAACAGAAACATTAGAAGATTTTAATTTAACTAAAAAATTAATGTCTGATCTTGAATTTGATTATTCATTTAGCTTTATTTATAGTCCACGACCAGGAACTCCTGCCTCTTATCTAAAAGATGAAACACCTCATGACATTAAACTAGAAAGGCTTCATGAAATCCAAAAACTTAACATGAAACAAGGCACAATTCTTACCAATCAAATGATAGGCAGCACTCAAAGAGCCCTTATAGATCATGAATCAAAAAAAAGGCCTGGCATTTTATTAGGTAAAACCGATAACAATAGAATAGTAGAATTCAAAAATGAAGAAGCTTTTATTAATCAATTTGTTCAAGTCAAAATTACAGAAATTTTAAATAAAAATCTTATTGGGACAATAATAAATCCATGAAAGTTGAGTTAAGCCTTCCTAGCGATGACAATAACAAACTTGCCAATTTATGTGGTGTTCTTGATGAAAACCTTATTCAGGTT
>JBBWVM010000072.1:0-19328 GCA_050256215.1 Methylophilaceae bacterium | reverse complement strand
TTATGATGTGAATAAAACCTTAACACCACAATTAATAGCCGATGAAAATACATCATTAATATTGATAGATCTTGGATGTGGTAAAAATAGAATGGGTGGATCTAGTTTAGACCTTATAAATAACTCCTTCAGCCCAGACATCCCAGATGTAAATGACCCTACCTTAATTAAATCTTTTTTCAAAGGAATACAATCTTTAAACAAACAGAATAAAATATTAGCTTATCACGATCGATCTGACGGAGGTTTGATTGTTGCCGCCCTTGAAATGGCATTTGCAGGGCATTGCGGCTTAAAGTTAAAATTAACACAAACTGATTCAATTTTGGAATCACTTTTTAATGAAGAACTTGGAGCAATTATTCAAATTGCTAATGATGATCTAACGGATATTCAAAATTATTTACATAAAAAGTTAGGTTTATCTATTGAAATAATTGGCTACCCAACAAAAGATCACACAATAAGAATCTTTAATGGCACAGATGAAATTTTTACAGACACAAGAGGAAGCCTACAACAAAGCTGGGCTGAAACAAGCTATAAAATTCAATCGCTTAGAGATAATCCAAAAACAGCAAAAGAAGAGTACGACCTTATCTTAGACGATCTCAATCCTGGCATTCAACCTCAAATTAATTTTGATATCCCCAAAATTAATATATCTAAACTAAAACCAAAAATTGCCATTCTTAGAGAGCAAGGAATTAATGGCCATAATGAAATGGCCGCAGCTTTTAATTATGCTGGATTTGAAGCTTATGATGTCCATATGTCTGACATCAGTAGCGGTGTAAAAAGTTTAAAAGATTTTCAGGCTTTAGCTGCATGTGGAGGCTTTTCTTTTGGAGATGTCTTAGGAGCTGGCGAAGGTTGGGCAAAATCTATCTTATTTAATCAAAAAATACGTGATGAATTCGAAGTATTTTTTACCAGAAATGACACAATTGCTCTAGGAGTATGTAACGGCTGTCAAATGATGAGTAATATAAAAGAAATTATTCCCGGGACAGAGCTATGGCCTCATTTTGTTAAAAATGAATCAGAACAATTTGAGGCACGTTTTGTTTCAGTAGAAATTAAAAAAAATAATTCTCTGTTTTTTAATGGAATGATAGGTAGCACCCTTCCAGTTGTTGTTGCACACGGTGAAGGTAGAGCAGAATTTTCAAGTGATAATCAACTCAAACAAATAGAATCATCAAATTTAATCACGATGCAATATGCCAAAAATCATTCTAATGGTGCCTTGATGTATCCAATGAACCCAAATGGCTCACCTTTAGGAATTACAGGGATAACAAATGCAGATGGGCGTGTAACTATAATGATGCCCCACCCAGAAAGAGTATTCCGAACCGATCAAAACTCTTGGCATCCAAAAAGTTGGAATGAATTTGGTCCTTGGTATAGAATGTTCACCAATACAAAAAAATATTTTAATTAATGCACAATAAGGATATATATGAAAGCTTTAACAACTTGCTTTACAATACTTATGATTTCACTATCATTCAACGCATTCGCTTTAAATGACGATGAGGAACTTGAGTTTACTGGCGCTGTCAATGAAGGGAATATTAAAGTAGTTAAAAGATTTGTGGAAACAATGAATGTAAATTTAGAAGATAGTTATTTTGCTTGGACACCAGTTCTTATGGCGGCGGCAAAAAATCAAATGGAAGTATTGAAATATTTAGTTGAAAAGGGTGCTGACATTAGCTATACACATCCAATTACTAAATGGAATACATTCCATCATGCAGTATTTAATAATAATAAAAAGATGGTTAAATTTTTAGCTGATTCCGGTATTGATATTCAACAAAAAGTTAAAGGTGGCGTTTCAATTATACGATTGATTCGAGATGAAGGCAGGAAAGATATGGCAAAATATTTACTATCAATCGGAGTTCTTGATAACGGTTGTGAAGAAAGATATTGTTTTTAGAGTTGTAATATTTTTGTAAAATAAGTCTTAAAAATGATTAATGGAAGAATTATATTTAAAGATTAGCTCTCTGTTATCAATGGCTTTATGCGGTATTCCATTTGCCGTGTGTGGCGATACTGCGTCATACGCACCACCCACTAGCCCATTAAACCTTCAAGTTCCCCCTGGATTTGAAATCTCTATATATGCCAAACTTCCTGGGAGTAAAAATGGCTTTGCTACAGGACCTCGCATGATGGCGCTTGGGCCTTCCGGAGAACTTTATGTCACCACTGGTAGATATGATTCTATTTATAAAATAATCGATCATGATCAAGACGGAAGTTCAGATAATCAAGAAGTTTGGTTAAATAATTTAAACATGCCTCATGGCATAGATTATTTTGAAGATTATCTTTATATAGCTAACCAAGATGAAATTATAAAAATATCGATAAAAAATCCAAAAAAGAAAATTACGTTAGTTAAAAATTTAGCCACTGGACATCACACAACAAAAAATATTAAGGTTGGTCCTGATGAACATTTATATATCAATTTAGGATCAACATGTAATGTTTGTATTGAAGAAGATCCAACGAGAGCAACTATTGAAAGATATACACTTAATGGTAAATCTGCAGGATCAATTAAAACTGTTGGCAGACACAAACCTATCGCAACATGGGCTAGAGGACTAAGGAATAGTCAGGGATTTGATTGGCATCCTGTCACACAAGAAATGTATGCTACTAATAATGGCTCTGATATGAGATCAAATATAAAGAATGGTCCTATTGATGACGAACTTCCTCCTGAACATTTAAATATTATCAATCCAGGAAAGCACTATGGCTGGCCATACTGCTGGGGGAACAAAGTACCCGATCCAAATTTTGAACAACCACAAGGATTTTGTAAAAAATCCACATCTCCTTCTATAACTTTTAGAGCGCACTCCACCCCCATTGGCATAACCTTTTTAAATAAAACCAATTTTCCAGCCAAATACAAATCAGATGCAATTATTGCACTTCATGGTTCTTGGAATAGAAAAAATCCTACTGGATATAAATTAGTTAGAGTTAAATTTAAGAATAATAAACCCTCTAGTGTTGAAGATTTTGTAACAGGATGGTTAACAGATAAAAGTGCCTGGGGTCGCCCTACCGGAATAATTCAAAGACCGAATGGAGGTTTATTTATTTCGGATGATCGCTCAGGCTATATTTATAATCTTTCATACACAGGAGAAACAAAAAAATAAAAGATGAAAAATAATTTAATAATTTTAATTATAGTTTTACTAACATCAACTCAAGTTTTTGCAAACAAAAAATATGAAAATTTTATTAATCCAGAATCAGTGGCTATTGGGCCAGGTGGAAATATCTATGTATCAGAAATAGGTGAATTTAAAAAAGATGGAGATGGTAAAATTAGTAAAATTAGTAATGATGGAAAAGTTACAGATATTGCAATCGGGCTAAATGACCCTAAGGGTATTATTTTTTATAAAAATAAATTATACGTTACTGATAATAACGTCATAATCGAAGTAAATCTCGATGGCTCATGGAGGGTATTTGCCGCTACCATGACCTTCCCTAAAACACCAATATTCTTAAATGATATTGATGTGAATAAAGATGGTATCTTTTACATCACGGATAGTGGAAATTTAAAATCAGGAGGTGCCATCTTCATGATGGATCAAAAGGGTAAAATTACCACTCTTTTTGATGATACCAATCCTTTAATTAAAGCACCCAATGGTTTTTTAGTTTTAGGAAAATCAAAATTTTTAATGGTAGACTTTGAAACAGGTGAATTATTCGAAGGAAATGCAAAAACTAAAAAACTAAAAAAAATTATCCAAGGATTTCCTGGTGGTGATGGAATTGTTAAAAAAAAGAAAACTATTTATATCAGCAGCTGGAAAGAAGGCAAGATTTATGAATATAAAAATGGAGAAATTAAAGTTATTGCAGATCATTTTATAGCTCCGGCAGATATTGCATTGGATAAAGATGGTAAAAATTTAATAGTCCCCGATATGAAAGCCGGAACTATTACGTTATTACCAATCAAATAAGAAACTATTTAAATGAAATTAAACTTCTCTTTCAATAAATCTAAAACATAGTTCATTGTAATATTAAAAAACAGTAAGCAAATATTTCTAATCATTCTGATATTATGTTGGAATTAATTAAGCTAAATCATTCAAATGAATCTACACGAATACCAAGCAAAAGAATTACTTAAAATCAATGGAATAAATATTCCTAATGGTAGAGTTTCAAGTACAACAAATGAAACAAAAATATTTTCAGAAGAGCTTCTAGGAAGCTCAGTTGCTATAAAGGCTCAGATTCATGCCGGCGGGAGAGGTAAATCAGGTGGAATTAAAATCGTTAAGACTCCAGAAGCCGCGAAAAACTTTGCACTATCAATTCTAGGTAAGAATTTAATTACATATCAAAATAAACCTTATGGCCAACCAGTTAATAAATTATTAATTGAAGAAACCATCACAATAAAAAAAGAAATGTATTTTTCAATTTTAGTGGACAGACAACTGGAAAGTATTGTAATTATTGCTTCGGCATCAGGTGGAATGGAGATTGAGGAAATAACTAAAAATGACCCCAGTCTATTAACCAAAGAATATTGTCAAATAAATGAACGTCTTACAATAGATCAAATTAATAATTTGGCTGCTGGACTTGATCTAGATAAAAAAATATTTCCTAAATTTAAAATATTTGCTGAGTCAGTCTTTGAGATTTTTATCAACACAGACTTATCTCTTCTTGAAATAAACCCCTTGGTTCTTTCAGATGAAGATAAAATTATTGCACTTGATTGCAAGATTAGCTTAGATGAAAATGCGTGCTTTCGTCATCAAGAATTAAAGAATGAATTTGATTGGACACAAATAGAGAGTAGAGAGTCTGAGGCGTATCACGCCGGACTAAATTACATTGCCTTAGAAGGCAATATTGGTTGCATGGTAAATGGTGCAGGATTAGCTATGGCCACCATGGATTTAATTAAAATATCTGGAGGTATGCCTGCTAATTTCCTTGATGTGGGAGGGAGTGCCACATCAGAAACTGTTAGCAAAGCTTTTAAAATATTACTATCGGACCAGAAAGTTAAAGTGGTGCTTGTAAATATTTTTGGTGGCATAATGCGATGTAATATTATTGCAGAAGGAATTATTTCTGCAATCAAGGAAGTGGGTATTAAGATTCCAATAATTGTCCGCCTAGAAGGAACAAATGTTGAGCTAGGTAAAGATATCTTAAGTCAAAGTGATCTAAATATTATTTCTACAGATGGCTTAACTGATGCAGCTAAAAAATCAGTAGAATTGGCAAAATTATAGGAACCAAATGGCTATACTTGTAAATAAAAATACAAAAGTACTCTGCCAAGGATTTACTGGAAAACAAGGGACTTTTCATAGTAAACAATCAATTGCGTATGGTACTAAGATTGTTGGTGGGGTTACCCCTGGAAAGGGTGGATTAACACATCTTAATTTATCTGTTTTTAACTCTGTAAAAGAAGCTATTAATGAAACAGGTGCGAATGCTTCAATGATTTATGTTCCTCCAAAATTTGCAGCTGATTCCATCATAGAGGCAAGTGAAGCTGGCATAGAAATAATTGTATGCATTACAGAAGGTATTCCTGTTCTCGATATGTTAAAGGTTAAATCAATCATTGAACAAAATAAATCAACTCTTATTGGCCCAAATTGCCCTGGAATCATCACTCCCTATGAATGCAAGATTGGCATCATGCCAGGTAATATACATAAAGCCGGTTCAGTAGGTATTATTTCAAAGTCAGGAACGCTTACTTATGAGGCAGTTCATCAAACATCTCAAATTGGTCTAGGACAATCAACTTGTATTGGTATTGGTGGTGACCCAATTAAAGGTCTTAATTTTATTGAATGTCTTGCTATGTTCGAGAAAGATACTAAAACAGAAGGAATTATTTTAGTTGGGGAAATAGGCGGTACAGACGAAGAGCTAGCAGCAGAATATATCAGTAATAATATAACAAAACCAGTTGTTGCTTATATCGCTGGACTAACTGCTCCAACAGGAAAAAGAATGGGGCATGCTGGAGCAATTATTTACGGAAATTCCGGAAAAGCTATAGACAAAATAAATGCTTTAGAAAAAGCAGGTGTCTGGATTGCCCAATCTCCCGCTGACATGGGAAAAGTAATGGCTGAGGCTTTAAAAAATCAAAAATGAAATATTTAATTAAAACACTAATCATATTCAGCATTGTTTTTAGTATTAATAATTTCCTGAAAGCTGTCGAAATACCATATCTTTTAACAGCATCAGCTAAAGGTGATATTGAAACCGTGAAGGCTATTATTGAAAGTGGTGGAGATCCTAATACAGAAGATAAAGATTATATTACCGCACTGATGTATGCAGCAAGAAAAAATCAAATAGAAGTAACAAAATATTTATTATCACATGGGGCTAAGGTCAATAAAACTGAAGCAGATGGATGGACTGCTCTCATGTACGCTACAAAAAAAAATTATACTGAAATCATTAAAATTTTACTTGCAAATGGGGCAAATCCAAAAATTACTGACCCAGATGGATGGTCTGCTTACGGCCTAGCCGCAACATCAGGATTTCATAAATCTACTGAATTATTAATTCAAGGAGGTGTTGATCCAAACACTCGCAATAGCTCAGGAACAACGGTCTCAATGCTTGCTTGCAAAGGTGGGGATACTCCCACCCTAGATATTCTTGTAAAAAATGGTGCTAATCTCGAATTGAAGGACAAATTCGGAAAATCTACTTTAGTTTATTGTGTTAGCAATAATCAAATTAATGCTACAAAATATCTTATTAAACAAGGAGTAAAAATTGACTCAATAGATAAGCATGGATGGACTCCATTAATGTGGGCTGTTAAAAAGAATCATAATGAAATAACAAAATTATTAATAAAAAATAATGCAAATATTAATCATAAGGATGATGAAGGAACGCCCTTAATTCATTATGCTGTCTATAATGGTTCGATCGATTTAATAAAATTTCTGATTAATTTGAATGTTAATCTAAAGGCAACAGATCAATATGGATTAACACCATTGGTATACGCTTTAAAAAGCAAAAATAAAGAAATTATAAGTACCATCAAAGCTGCTGGAGGAAAATACTAGCTTTCATGAAAATTAGCCTAGGACAAATTAATAGCATTGTGGGAGATATAAAATACAACTACAAGCTAATCGTGAAGCAAGCAGAGATTGCCCAAAAATCTGGCGCTGAAATATTAATTACTCCAGAACTTGGTTTAAGTGGGTATCCACCAGAAGACCTACTCCTCAACAATGATTTTATTGAAAATTGTGAGATTTATCTAAAAAAAATATCAAAAAAATTCCCAAATATAAAAATTATTGTTGGTTACCCAAGAAAATATAAAGGCTTATTATTCAACTCAGCCTCAATTTTATACAAAGGGCAAATACAAAAAACATATGACAAACAAATACTACCTAATTATGGTGTCTTTGATGAAAAAAGATATTTTAATCCTGGTAAAAAATCATTAATCTTTACTCACAAGAAATACAAATTTGGCTTATTAATATGTGAAGATATTTGGATTAAAGGCCCTGCTGAAGAATTAATTAAAAATAAAGTAAATTACATTGTTTGTATCAATGCATCGCCTTATGAAATAAATAAGCGTGAATCTCGACTTCAACAAATCAAAAGAAGAATTCCCTTGAAAGGCCCAACAATAATTTACCTTAATTTAGTTGGAGGGCAAGATGACCTTCTATTTGATGGCGGATCTTTTGTTTATAATAAAAAAGATGGGCTATTATGTGAGCTTCCACAATTTCAATCAATTAACACAGTTATTGAAACTGAAATAATTAAAAAAATACAAAAAAAAGTAAGTAAAAATAAAACACAAATATTGCTGGATGGATTAGTACTTGCACTTAAAGATTATTTGGAGAAAAATACAATAAAAAATATTTTTATTGGGTTATCTGGTGGGATTGATTCAGCTATTGTTCTATATATCGCATCCATTGCATGTAAAAAAGAAAATATCACAACAATTATGATGCCCAGTCAATTTACTTCAAGAGCAAGTCTTGAAGATGCAAATCAGTTAGCACAAACTTTAGGAGTTACATATAAAATTAGAGATATTCAATTACTTACTAGCTCATTTGACAAATCACTTGCTTCAGACTTTAAAGGCCTAACTAAAGACATTGCCGAAGAAAATATACAAGCGAGAGTGCGTGGAGTTTTGTTAATGGCTTACGCTAATAAATTTAATGGGATTGTTCTGGCCACAAACAATAAAAGTGAAGTTGCAGTTGGATATTCAACAGTATATGGCGATATGGTCGGAGGATTTTCAGTTCTAAAAGATATTCCTAAGACTATGGTCTATCAACTTGCTAAACATATTAATATGAATGAAATAATTATTCCCACAAGAATTATTAATAGAGCCCCTAGCGCTGAACTAAGAGACAATCAAACCGATCAAGACTCACTTCCAAGCTATCATATTCTTGATGGAATAATAGATTTATATATTGAAAAAAATGAAACCCAAAAAATGATTATTAATAAAGGATATTCATCAAAAATTGTTAAAAATATTATAAATTTAATACATCGGAATGAATTTAAAAGAAGGCAAACGGCTCCTGGACCCAAGATAACAAGTAAAGCATTTAGTAGAGATAGACGCTTTCCAATTACAAATAATTTTAAATGAATTATGAGGGAGGGAAAATGAAAAAAATTGAAACAATAAGAATTAGAACGGGAGAAGGGGTAATTGAGTAATTTAATTACTCAATTACATATAATTTTTTTGACTGCAACTAAATCTTCGAATGTATCAACTCCTTTAATAAATGATCCTTGGTAAATTAGAACCTTAAGAGGAATTCTATTTTTAAGAGCGCGAAGTTGTTCTAATTTTTCTGTTTTTTCAAGGTCATTAGTTGGCAAACTACAAAAAATTTTAAGTAATTTCAAGCTATAACCATAAATACCGATGTGATGATAAGAAGCATCTCTATTCCAATCTCCATCTGATGTATTAAATGGAATAAGAGCTCTGCTAAAATAAATTGCGAAATTATCTTTATCAAAAACAACTTTAACATTGTCAGGGCTTACAAACTCTTCTTTACTTTGAAATTTAGAACAAGCAGTTACGTAATCAAGCCCTTCTTCATCCATTGCAGTTGCAATCATTGATATAAGCTTAGGGTCAATCAATGGTTCGTCCCCTTGTACATTAATTATCACCTGATCATCGAGCCATTTTTTTTTATTAGCTACCTCCAAAATTCGATCGGTACCTGATATATGTCTTTTTTGTGTCATAATCGCTTCAAAGCCGAATGATTCTGAAACTTTCTGGACTCTTTCGTCGTCTGTTGCGATTAACACCTCTTCAGCGCCAGACATATTTGCTCTTTTAGCTACATGAATTATCATTGGAATTTCCCCGATTTCAATCAAAGGCTTCCCAGGAAGTCGAGTGCTTTCATATCTAGCAGGGATAACAACCTTAAATCCCATTTATTTATTTCCAGTAATTTTTCTTGCTTCATCTTCAAGCAAGATTGGAATACCCTCTTCTATACGATAGGCAAGTTTGGCCGATTTTGAAATTAATTCATTATTTTTTTTATCGTAAACCAAAGGTCCTTTAGTAACAGGGCAAACAAGAATTTTGAGTAATTCCTTATCCATTTATTTTAATTCCTAACTTATGGGTTAATTTTAAAAATAATTTTTTATCAACTTTTGTTCTAATTGGTAAGTACCAAAAGTTTTTCTTAGCAAAACTTTTACATTTCACCGCATCCTTCTCTGTCATTACTATATTTACGTTTTTATAATCTTGAAAGTCATTTTTATCAAATATGTAATGATCATTAAAAATTAATTTTTTAAAATTTAACCCTAACTCAGAAAGTTTTTCGAAAAAATTATTAGGGTTACCAATTGCTGTCACAGCAATATTATTCTGATCGGCTAAATTCTTAATGTTTGATTTCTTCCCATTGTTAGAATTTACTAAATAATCTGACTTATAACGCATCTCAAAAAATTCTGGATTGTTCGATTTACCATTAATTACCACAGCATCCACCGAATTAATTCTTGATTTTGGTTCTCTAAGAGGCCCAGCAGGAAAAATATAGCCATTCCCAAATCCTCTATTTGAGTCCATAACAAGAATTTCAAAATCCCTATCTAATTTATAGTGCTGAAGACCATCATCAGAAATAATAATATTCACATCAGGATATTTAGATAATAATACATTAGAAACTATTACTTTATCTTTCCCTACAAATACGGGCACATCTAATGTAGATTTAATAAGTAAAGGCTCGTCGCCTACATCTATAACTTTTGAAGTTAGTAAAACTTCACCTGGGGTATTTGCTCTGGAACCGTAACCTCTTGATATCACGCCTGGCTTTAGTCCTAAACGTATCATCTCAGTGACCAGATGCATAACAAGTGATGTCTTCCCAGTTCCTCCAAGGGTGATATTTCCAACCACCACCACAGGTACTCTAATTTTATATTTTTTTAAAATTCCAATCTTATAACAATACCTTCTCAACAAAACCAATCCTAAGAAGATAAAACTCAATGGAATAAATAAATATATCCAACTAGATTTCTCATAATATTGATGGTTCAATTTTTGATGTATTGAACCCAAATTACTTAAGACCTTCTTTATAAATTTTGGAATAATGTTTATTATTTTTAATCAAATCTTTATGTTTACCCACCCCAACAATCTTACCCTGATCAATCACTACAATTTTATCTGCATTTATTACTGTACTTAATCTATGGGCAATTACAATAGATGTTTTTCCTCGCATCAAGTTATCTAACGCTTCTTGAACTAAAGTTTCTGATTCTGAATCTAAGGCAGAGGTCGCCTCATCCAACAATAGAATTGGTGCATTTTTTAAAATTGCCCTAGCTATTGCAATACGCTGTTTTTGTCCTCCAGATAAGCGCACACCCCTATCCCCAATAATATGATCAAAACCATTAGGTAGTTTATCGATAAATTCTATTGCATTAGCTGCCTCAGCAGCCTGCCTTACTTTTTTTGAATCTATTTTATTTAAAATTCCATAGGCGATATTATTAAAAATTGAGTTATTAAATAATATTGTGTCCTGACTAACTAAGGCAATATGATGTCTTAAATTACCTAATTTTAAATAATTAATATCTTTTCCATCAATAGAAATTCTTCCGCTATCTAAATTATAAAATCTTGGAATAAGATTTAGTAAAGTTGTTTTTCCACCACCCGATCTTCCGACCAAGGCAACCTTTTCACCTGCATTTATTTTTAAATCAATATTAGAAATAGAAAATTTTGAATTTTTAGGATACGAAAAACAAACATCTTTAAACTCTATATCACCTTTTATTTTTGTTAATACAATCTTTCCAGTATTTGGCTCTTGCTTTTCATCCATTATGCTAAAAATGCTAACTGCAGCTGAATAGCCAACCTGAATTTGTTCATTAATTGCGGTTAATCTTCTTATTGGAGTAATTAAAAAAACTGTAGCTCCAACAAATGCAGCAAATTCTCCCGGAGTTAAATTTCCAACAGAATAATAAAGAACCCCAGCAAGTGCTAAACCAGATAAAATCTCAACAATAAAACCATTCGTTGCAGATAATCTTGCTAATTTTGTTTGCATTTTCCGATTACGAACTACGATACTTAAAAATCTTTTTAATTCAAACACACTAGAACCAAATATCTTTACAATACGCTGCCCTGATATCACCTCTTCAGACGTACTAGTCATTTCACCCATAGAAGCCTGAACTTCTTTTGCGGAATCTCTTAGTTTTGGAGATATTTTTTTAAGATAATATGCCATAATTGGTGCCATTAATCCAAAAATAATTGTTAGCAACCAATCTAGATACAACATATAGCAAACAACACCAATTACAGTTAAAGCATCTCTAAGAGTATCTAATGTAACTTTTGTTGCAATAGTTGATAATAATTCTGTTTCATAAGTTAGCTTTGAAACTAATGTGCCAGTTGAATGCTCATCAATAAAAGTTACTGGCAATAACATAAGTCGCTTAAATGCTTGATGCCTTAGATCTTCCACAACTTTCCTTGAAATCCATCTCATTGCATAGCTTGAAATAAAACGAGAAATAGCTCTAATTAAAATTAGAAATATTAAGACTAAGGGGAAAAATAGAGTAATAGATGATGAATCATTTACAAAGCCTTCATCTGTAACTTTTTTTATTAAAGCTAAAAACCCTGTATTAGTCAACGCCTGAAAAAAAATACAAATAATACTAATTAGTAAAATCAGTTTATATTTAAGTGCATAATTTAACAGTCTTAAATATATTTTTTTATATTGCGTTAAAGAAGCTTTGGTCGTTTGCTCTTTCGACATAAAAAATTAAAATTCTTTAGTTAATTTACTTTGGTAGCAAAAGTAATTTTAGTAAGCCCAGCTTGGCGTGATGCCTCCATTACGTTTATAACAGATTGATGCGAAGCCAATGCGTCAGCATTAATTACAACAATAGGGGGTTTTGGTTGTTCATTGGAAATATTCTTTAAAACTGTCGCTATATCTGCAACACTTCTTAAAGAAATTGATTCTTCATTAATCGCATACTGACCATCCTTTGAGATCGTCACATTAATCACGATTTCATGCTTTTCTGCAGGACGAGCCTCAGCTAAAGGTAAATTAATTTTAAGCTCACTGAATCTAGAAAAAGTTGTACTTACTACCAAAAAAATAATAATAACTAACAAAACATCAATAAGAGGAATGAAGTTAATTTCAAAATCCTCACTTTTTTTTCCTCTTTGAAAATTCATAAATCCTCCTACTTTCTTTGACCGTGCATAATTTCAACTAACTTAATAGCCTGTTGTTCCATTTCCATAACCAAATTATCAACTTTGGACCTAAAAAATCGATATGCAATCATTGCAGGGACTGCCACAACAATTCCGCCTGCAGTATTGTATAAAGCAACGGAAATTCCTCTAGCAAAAACTGCAACATCATGACCGCTAGAAGTAAAAGAACTGAAAAGTTCAACCATACCAATAATCGTTCCAAACAACCCCAATAATGGCGCAACAGTTGCAATCGTAGCTAAAGTCGGGAGATATTTTTCCAATCTATGATTAACAGATCTACCAATCTCTTCAATTGCCTCCTTAATAATCTCTGGAGAACTATCAAAATTATTTAATGCGCTAGCAAAAATCTCACCTAACATTGAATGAGCTTTCAGGGATGTAATTACTTCTTTTTTAATACGACCTTGACTCACCATTTTTTCAACTTCGCTTAGCAATGATGCAGGGGCTATTAAGCCGGACCTTAATGCCCAGAATCGTTCAATAATAATAGCAAGCCCAAATATCGAAGTTATTATAAGAGGCCAAATTGGCCACCCAGCTGCCTCAACTATGTTCCACACAATCAATTTCTCCTAAATATGCAATTTATTTTATGTTTATTATACTAGTTAGCCTGCAATTTTCCCTGGGTTAAATGATAAATTTTATTCATTTTTTTTGCTAAAGATAAATTATGAGTCACCATTACAATTGCAGTATTTGTGTCTGCGGCCATCTTTAAAAATAAATCAAAAACTATATTAGCATTTTTATGATCTAAATTACCTGTAGGCTCATCAGCCAATATTATATCTGGCGATGTAATCATTGCTCGAGCAA
This sequence comes from Methylophilaceae bacterium, assembly GCA_050256215.1. Classification (GTDB taxonomy): domain Bacteria; phylum Pseudomonadota; class Gammaproteobacteria; order Burkholderiales; family Methylophilaceae; genus BACL14. The sequence continues at coordinate 5,539 of JBBWVM010000072.1, read as the reverse complement.
TTGCGACCTTTTGCCTTTCTCCCCCCGATAATTGATAAGGGAAATGATTAACCCTATTTCCTAAACCCAATTTTTTTATTATCTCTTTTGAAATTTTCGAGTATTTTTCAACCCCACCTCCTTTTATTACTAGAGGCATCATGATATTTTCAATAGCCGTAAAATCTTTAAGTAAATGGTGAGATTGATATACAAAACCAATATGGTTATTCCTTACAACGGATAACTGTTTCTCATTTAAATCAATAAAATTCCTATCATTTAATTCAACCCTACCACTATCAGGATTATCAAGACCAGCCATTAAGTGAAGCAAAGTACTCTTCCCAGAACCTGAATCACCACTTATTGCAACCCTCTCAGATTGTTTTATTTCCATACTAAGTCTTTCTAAAACAGGAACATCAAGACCTGCAAAAGTTTTAGTTACTTTGAGTAATTTAAGCGAAAATTTATTATTCATATTTTAACGCGGCTGCAGGATCAACCTTCGAAGCCCTATAACTTGGATAAATAGTTGCAATAAATGATAAAAATAACCCCATTAACCCGATCGCATAAATATCTCCAATAAGAAGTTTTGATGGAACATCAGAAATATAATAGACATCTTTTGAAAGAAACTGTGTATTAAAAATGCCTTCAATGAAAGGAATAATTATATCTATATTTAAAGAAATAAGTACCCCAAAGATTATTCCAAAAAAAGTACCAATAATCCCAATAATTGACCCTTGCGCAATAAAAATAAATAAAATACTTTTTTGTGTTGCACCAAGTGTTCGTAAAATTGCAATATCTGCACTTTTTTCAGTCACACCCATTACTAGTGTGGATACAATATTAAAAGCTGCAACAGCAATAATAAGTGTCAAAATAATAAACATTACACGTTTCTCCATTTGAATGGCTTCAAAAAGATTGGCATGCTTACTTGTCCAATTTGAAACATAAATATGTTCAACAGTTTGAAGCTTAGATTGTAATTTTTTAGAAATACTTTTTGTTTTATCAAGATCAACCAACTTAACCCTTAAGCCAGAGACATTTGATCCAATTTGGAATAATTTTTGAGCATCCTCGATATTAACCAAAACTAAACCAGCATCATACTCATACATACCAGCTTCAAAAATCCCAGAAACATTAAAACGCTTTAAACGTGGAATCATGCCCGCGGGCGAATAGTTTGCCTGAGAACTTATCACCGTAACTTTATTTCCAACAGATAAACCAAGATATCTGGCTATATCAACACCAATTAAAATATCAAATTGATTAGCCTTGAGGCTATACAAACCTTCCTTCATTTTTAAATTCAAGTCACTTACGTTAGGTTCTATATTTGGATCAATACCTCTTATAATAACCCCTCTATTATGTTTACCTGCCGCTAACATAACTTGACCATCAACAAAAGGAGCAGTAGCTCTAACGCCATCCTGGCGTTCAACCAAAAATTGAATTTTTTTCCAATTTTTTATCTCGCTTCCTGGCTTAGTAATTTCCAAGTGGGAAGCAACACTTAAGATTCTTTCTTTTAGTTCTGATTGAAATCCATTCATTACAGAAAGAACAACAATCAATGCCATTACACCGAGCGCTATCCCTATAATGCTTGTTAATGAAATAAATGAAATGAAGTTATTCTTATTCTTTAAGCGAGTATATCTAGATGCCACCCAAATTTCATAAAAATTTTTTTTAAGGAAGTTTTTAATAATCATATTTATATATCAACTTGGATTTACGCATTCTGCTAGAATTATGGCATGTTTACAGGAATAATTGAAACGGTTGAGAAAATCAAATCTCTTAATAAAAAAGGCAAGGATTTTGAACTAGAAGTTGCTTACAATCATTTAGTTTTAGATGATATTTCTCTTGGCGATAGCATATCAATAAATGGTATTTGCTTAACCGTAAAGAAATTTGATTCTAAATACTTACAGTTTGACATTTCAAATGAGACCATTAAAAGAACAGCAATATTAAAAAAAAACCAATTTGTAAACTTAGAACGTTCTCTAAAATTTAATGGGAAAATTTCAGGTCATTTTGTATCTGGACATATTGATGGCGTAGGCAGAATTCTAAGCATCAACAAAAAAGATTCTTGCATAGAATGGGGTATAGAGGCTCCAAAAAATTTATTGAAATTCATAGCTGAAAAAGGATCAATCACTATTAATGGGGTAAGTTTAACTATAAATACAATTATAAAAAATAAGTTTTCTATAAATCTAATACCTTTCACGTTAAAAGAAACTTGCTTCCATAAATTCGAAGAAGGAGATATGGTAAATATTGAAATTGATATGTTAGCCCGCTATACAGAAACCTTACTAAAGAATAATAGATGAATACAACAAAAGAAATTATAGATGATCTAAAGCAAGGCAAAATGGTTATCTTGGTTGACGACGAAGATAGAGAAAATGAAGGTGATTTAGTACTTGCTGCAGAATATGTTACAGCTGATCATATCAATTTTATGTCAAAACATGGGAGAGGATTAATTTGCCTAACATTAACCGAAAATAGGTGCAAGAAATTAAAGTTACCTCTTATGGTTGAAGAAAACGAAGGGAGATTAGGTACAAACTTTACAGTATCAATTGAGGCAGCTTCTGGAGTTACCACAGGCATCTCAGCAAGCGATAGAGCCAAAACAATTAAAGCGGCAATAGATACTAATGCTGACCATACTTGCATTGTACGCCCAGGCCATATCTTTCCACTCACAGCCCACCCAGGTGGAGTTTTATATCGCGCTGGACATACTGAGGCCGGGTGTGATTTAACATCACTTGCGGGTTTAGAACCAGCCTCCGTTATATGTGAAATACTTAATGATAATGGCAATATGGCTAGGCTTCCTGATTTAATAGAATTCTCTAAAAAACATCAAGTCAAAATAGGCTCCATTGCTGATTTAATTGAGTTCAGAAGTAAGCAAGAAAAGCTTATTAAAAAAATTAGCGAAAAATCTATCAATACTGAATATGGAACAATGAGCATGATAGTTTATTCAGATTTATTATCAAAAAATACACATATAGCGCTGATAAAAGGCATGATTAATTCAACCGATGAAGTTTTGGTTAGGGTTCATGAGCCCCTTTCTATTTTTGATTTTATTGATACAAAATCTAATCATTCGTGGCCTCCTCTTAAAGCCTTGGAAAAAATAAATAAAGCCACAAAAGGAGTAATTATTTTTTTAAATTATCAGGAATCTCAGAATAAAATCGCTGGATTATTGAATGTTAAAAATGATTCAACTGATCATACAAATGATTTACGTAATTACGGAATTGGTTCTCAAATTTTAGTCGATATCGGTGTAACTAAAATGAAATTATTAGCGGCGCCAAGAAAAATGCCAAGTATGACTGGGTACGGACTTCAAGTTACTGAATTTATTGAATATAATAACTAGAGAAATTTTTAAGTACATGATAAAGTTTCACCATTGAATATTTTATATAAAAAAGTATTTCTTCAAATAAGGACTCCCCCCTTTAAAGCCTTTCTTTTTAAATCTCTAATTAACCTCAGGCTAAAATGACTGCAGCAATTCACCATATTAAAAAAGAAATAGGTAATACTACCGGCAATATTCTTTCCTTTGATTTTGGAGAAAAAAGAATAGGTGTTGCCGTTGGTAACAACTTAACAAAAATACCACATCCATTAGAAACAATTAATTCTGCAATCAATTCGAAACGCTTTAAAACAATCGAAAGGCTTATTTCACAATGGACTCCTATTTACATAGTTGTCGGGTTACCATTAAATGAAGATGGGAGTAAAAGTAAATTAAGTTTATTAGCAGAAAAATTTTCTAACAAAATAAAAAATAAATTTAACATAGAAACATTTCTAGTTGACGAAAGATACTCATCAACCGAGGCTGAATTAATGCTCAAAGCAAATGAAAAAAACTTTAAAAAAAGAAAGTTGGTTATAGATCAAGTGGCAGCACAAATAATACTATCATCATATTTTGAAAGAGGTGACCTTGAAATTACCTAATCCCTATAACCTAATAGAAGTAATGTTAAAAAAAATCACTGAAGAATTAGATGATGACACTTGCCTCATAGGAATTCCTTCTGGAGGAGCATTCATTATTAATGAGTTGAAGAAAAAGATTAAAGGTAATATAAAATACGGCTTAATTGATGGCTCATTCTATAGAGACGATCTTGAAATCTCTGGAGTAAAAGTTAAAGACAAAATAACATCAATTGATTTTGATGTAGATGGGAAAAAAATTATCCTCATAGATGATATTTTTTATACAGGACGAACAACCAGGGCTGCTATAAATGAAATTTTTGATTATGGCAGGCCAAAAGAAATAAAGCTTTATGTTCTCATTGACAGACAACATAATGAACTCCCAATAAAGCCAGATTATGTTGCATTTAAAATAAAACAGCCTAAAAATATATCAATTGATCTTATTAATAATAAAAATGAATTAACATTTAAAATACGAAAAATAAATGATAAGCCTTCAAATATCTGAACAGGGAAATCTCCAACACCTTCTTTCGACAGAAGGCCTAAGCCAAGAGCTAATAATTAAAATATTTAATATGGCCGAATCATTTTTAAAAATTAGTCAAAGGGATGTAAAAAAAGTTCCTCTTTTACGAGGAAAAACAGTATGTAATCTTTTTTTTGAAAACAGTACCCGAACCCGAACAACATTTGAAATTGCTGCAAAAAGATTGTCGGCTGATGTTCTAAACTTAGATATTCCAACCTCCTCACAATCAAAGGGAGAGTCCATTCTTGACACAGTAAATAATTTAATCGCGATGGGCACGGATATATTTGTCATTCGTCATTCAAAAATAGGTATCCCAAGTTATGTAGCAGGACAAGTTCATAAAGACGTTCATATCATTAATGCCGGAGATGGAAATCATGCCCATCCCACACAAGGGTTACTGGATGCTTTTACAATCAAAAAATTTAAAAAGGACCTTACTACATTAAGAATTGCTATAGTTGGTGACATTAAACATTCTAGAGTTGCTCGGTCAGAAATTCATGTACTTTTAACATTAGGTGTCCTTGAAATTAGATTGATAGGACCTGAAAATTTAATTCCGAAAGACATTAAAGACCCTAGGATTAAAATATTTAACCAAATGCAGGAAGGGCTAAATAACGTTGATGTTATCATGATGCTTCGCATACAAAAAGAAAGAATGGAAGACAATATTCCTTCTGAAACAGAATACTTTAAAACCTTTGGTCTCAATAAAAAATTGCTTAAACTTGCAAAAAAAGATGCTATTGTGATGCATCCAGGACCAATAAATAGAGGGGTAGAAATAGAGTCGGACGTAGCCGACTCAGAACAATCTGTAATACTATCTCAAGTCACGTTTGGTATTGCTATTCGAATGGCTATTATGGAGATGTTGGTTGGTAAAAATACGTAAGATAAAAAAATAAATTATATTGATCTAACTAATTAATATCGTGATACATTAATGAATTAAAGAAACTGGAGAAT
>JBBWVM010000071.1:0-20494 GCA_050256215.1 Methylophilaceae bacterium | reverse complement strand
CATTGTTCGTTGATGGGATTGATAACAAGCGAAACATTACTCGGTCTAACCTGCCCATTGACATCAATAGAACAAAGTTTGCGCGGTTATCATTACTCTCAGTCATTTATTGCGCATTGGATTTCGCAAATTATTTACTGGAATTTTCCTACCCAATTTTTCGTTGCTTTATATTGTATTTGTTTGGGTTGGGCACTTTTTCTTTGGATATTTTTTCCACCAAAAGCAACATGAAAATAAGAATCAAATCTAACCTTGATGTATATTTTTCAGATAACTCATCAAGTGTTAATGTTCTTGTTAATACCGTGATATCAATACCTAATAACAAATCACCAATTGAATGATTTATATAACGAAAACTACTCCACAGTCACTGACTTAGCTAAATTTCTTGGCTTATCAACATCCGTACCTTTTCCTAGAGCAACATGATACGCCAATAATTGGACAGGAATTGTATGTACAATAGGCGACAAAACCCCTGTGTGTCTTGGTGTCCTGATAACCTTGATCCCTTTTTCTTCTACAAAATGACTATCGTCATCTGCAAATACAAATAACATACCCCCACGCGCCTTAACTTCTTGCATGTTAGATTTAACTTTTTCAAGTAAAGTATCATTTGGAGCAATCACAACAACCGGCATATTTTTATCCACCAAAGCTAATGGACCATGCTTTAATTCTCCTGCTGGATAAGCTTCTGCATGAACATATGAAATCTCTTTTAATTTTAAAGCCCCTTCAAGAGCAATTGGATAATGAATACCACGTCCTAAAAATAACGCGTGCTGTTTATTTAAAAAATGTTGAGCCCATTCTTTAATTTGCGGTTCTAAATTGAGGGCTGACTGAACGCTCCCAACTAAACATCTCAAATCATTTAAATACTCTTTTTCTATTTTTTTATTTATTATCTTTTTATTTTTAGCTAAGGTCACGGTCAATATAAACAATGAGACTAATTGTGTAGTAAATGCTTTAGTTGATGCCACGCCTATTTCAATACCCGCCCTTGTATAAAAAACTAATTCGGAAGCCCTTGCTATTGCACTTTCTTGAACATTACATATCGCCAAAGTTTTTTTATGCCCCATTTTCTTAGCATGCTTTAGAGCTTCAATAGTGTCTAATGTTTCTCCTGACTGAGAAATGGTAATGACTAATTGCTTTGGGTTGGGTACTGAACTTCTATAACGATATTCACTTGATATCTCAATATTTGTTGGAATTTGTGCAATACTTTCTAGCCAATATTTAGCAGTTAAACCAGCGTAATAACTTGTACCAGCTGCAAGGATTAAAATGCTACTCACGTCATTTAAAACTTTATCGGCTTCATTCCCAAACAATGAATAATCAAATTGATTATTATCAATTACTGCTTCAATGGTATCGCCTAATGCCCTTGGCTGTTCATAAATTTCCTTTTGCATAAAGTGGCTAAAGGGACCAAGGTCCATTGATGAAATGGGGACATTGCTATGATGAATTTCTCTATATATTTCTTTTAAAGAAGCATCAAAAATATTTAATGAACTCTTAGTAATCCTCGCTAAATCGCCATCTTCCAAATATATTACATTACGTGTAATGCCTAATAATGCACTAATATCTGATGCAATAAAATGTTCTTTTTCTCCCACCCCTATAAGCAAAGGACATCCAAGTCTTGCACATACTAATTGATCCCTATCATCGGTAGAAATCACTGCAATTGCATAAGCACCCGTAAGTTCTTGCGTTGCTAAATGAGTTGCTTTTAATAAATCATGTTCGGTTTTATAAAAAAAATGAATTAAATGCGCTATAACCTCAGTATCAGTTTCAGATTCAAATTGATAACCTAATTTTTTTAATCGACTACATTGTTCTTCATGATTTTCTATAATGCCATTATGAACAACTGCAATTTGATTATTTGAAATATGAGGATGCGCATTGTCTTCTGTAACGCCTCCATGAGTTGCCCATCGAGTATGTCCAATACCTAAAGACCCTACTAGTTTTGATTCATTAGCTTTAGTTTTAATAGAGGCCACACGGCCTATAGATCTTACTCGTTGAATTTCGCCATTTAATATAGCAATGCCCGCAGAGTCATAGCCACGGTACTCTAAACGCTCCAACCCCTCAATTAAAATAGGAAAAACATTCTGGTTTGATATACCACCAACTATTCCACACATAATTTATTTCTTCTTTGTAGGTTTTTCCCAGTTAGGAATACTCGTTTGTTTTGCCCGAGATATAGATAATGTATCTGCAGGCGCATCTTTGGTAATGGTTGAGCCTGCTCCAATTGTTGCACCTTGCCTTATTGTAACTGGAGCAACAAGCTGAGCATTCGAACCAATAAAAACATTATCTTCAATAATGGTTTGATGCTTATTAACACCATCATAATTACAAGTAACTGTGCCGGCTCCTACATTAACCATGTTACCCACAAGACTATCACCTACATAACTTAAATGATTTATTTTAGTTCCTCGACCAACCTTAGAATTTTTTATTTCAACAAAATTACCTATATGAACATCACTGCTTAAAGTTGTCCCAGGTCTTAATCTAGCATAAGGGCCAACTCTATTATTTAATCCCACTTCAGAAGAGACTATATGACAATAAGGTTCAATTACAGAATTATCTGAAATTTCACAATCCTTCAAAAAAACATAAGCGCCAATTTTTACATTTTTACCTAGTTTTACTACTCCTTCAAAAATACATCCTACATCAATCACTACATCAGGACCGCAATCCAATTTTCCTCGAACATCTGTTCTAGCAGGGTCCATCAATGTTACACCGGCTTCCATTAATACATCAGTTTTTTTCAATTGCAAAGCCCTCTCCATCATCGCTAATTCTGTTTTAGAATTAATACCTGAAACTGTAATTTCAGATTTCGCTTCAAATGAGCAAATCTTAACTTTATCTTTCTTGGCTATGCCTACTATATCAGTTAAATAATATTCCTTTTGAGAATTATTATTAGAAATTAACGTAAGCCATTTAACCAAGTATTTTGTATCAATCGCCATAATGCCCGTATTGATCTCTCTTATTTCTTTTTGAACTTGATTGCAATCTTTTTCTTCTATAATCCCTACAATACCGTCATCAACTCGATTAATACGACCATATCCAGTTGGATTATTTTTAATAAAAGTTAAAATACCTAAGCCACCAACACTTAATTTTAAAAGTTGACTAAGGTCCTCTAATTGAACCAAAGGGACATCTCCATAAAGAATAATTGATTGTTTTCCAGAGAGATGAGGCATTGCATATTTAACAGCATCGCCCGTACCTAATTGTTCCTTCTGTATGACCCAATTAAGCCTTTCATGCTTAAAAGCTTCTTCAACTTTCGCTGCCTGATACCCTACAATAATCGTAATATTTTCTGGATTAAGGTTTTTAGCAACATTAATTACATACTGCAACATAAATTGGTGTGCTAATTGATGAAGCACTTTAGGTTGATCAGAACGCATCCGCGTTCCTTTTCCAGCAGCAAGAATAACTACACTTAAAGACATTTAATTATCCTTTTTAAATTAAGTATAAACAAAAAAAGCAGCCAAAAGCTGCTTTTTCAAAAAACACTCAGGCGCTCAAATTATTTCTTTCTTAATTTCTCTATGGCTTGAATTTGTGCAACTGCTTCAGCTAACTCTGCTTCAGCTAAAGCAAAATCTATATTAGCATCTTTTTTGCTTAAGGATTCCTCCGCAGCCTTCTTAGCTGCTTTGGCTTTAGTTTCATCCAAATCCTTACCTCGAATAGCAGTATCTGAAAGAACAGTAATACGGCCTGGTTGAACTTCTAAAATTCCACCTGACACATAGATCAAATCTTCAGCTAATTTATTCGCTAATTTAATTCTTAAAGACCCTGCTTTTAAAACAGTGATCATAGAAGCATGATTAGGATAAATACCAACCTCACCCATTTTGCCTGGAGCTACAACAAATTCAGCTTGCTCGGAAAGGATGGACTCTTCTGCACTTACCACATCAATTTGTATTGTATTTGCCATTATTAACCTTTAACTATTAAAGTGTTTTGGCTTTTTCAACAGCCTCTTCAATTCCACCGACCATATAAAATGCTTGCTCAGGAAGGCTATCATACTCACCATCAACAATTGCTTTAAACCCTTTAATAGTATCTTTGAGTGAGACATATTTACCCGGTGAGCCTGTAAACACCTCTGCAACATGAAATGGTTGTGATAAGAACCGCTGAATTTTTCTAGCACGGCCTACAGCTAATTTATCTTCAGGTGATAATTCATCCATTCCAAGAATGGCAATAATATCTCTTAATTCTTTATAACGCTGAAGTGTTGATTGAACTGCACGAGCCACCCCATAATGCTCTTCTCCAACCACCAGAGGATCTAATTGTCTCGATGTTGAATCCAAAGGATCCACAGCAGGATAAATACCTAATGAAGCAATATCTCTTGAAAGAACAACGGTTGAATCTAAATGTTGGAAGGTAGTTGCTGGAGAAGGGTCAGTCAAATCATCTGCAGGCACATAAACTGCCTGAATAGAAGTAATAGAACCTGTTTTTGTTGAAGTAATTCTTTCCTGAAGTTTACCCATTTCATCAGCCAAAGTGGGTTGATATCCAACTGCTGAAGGCATACGCCCCAGAAGCGCAGACACCTCTGTCCCAGCCAAAGTATAACGATAAATATTATCAACAAAGAATAAAACATCACGGCCTTCATCACGAAATTTCTCCGCCATCGTTAGTCCTGACAATGCCACTCTTAAACGATTACCAGGAGGTTCGTTCATTTGACCAAATACCATCGCTACTTTTGATTCCTTCAAATTTTTTAATTGAATAACGCCCGCTTCAGCCATCTCATGGTAAAAATCATTTCCTTCACGAGTTCGCTCTCCAACGCCAGCAAACACTGACAAACCAGAATGTTGTTTCGCAATATTATTAATAAGCTCAAGCATGTTAACGGTTTTACCAACGCCGGCACCGCCAAACAAACCAACCTTACCGCCTTTAGCAAAGGGGCACATAAGATCAATCACTTTAATTCCCGTTTCTAATAACTCAACAGAAGGAGATAAATCATTAAACGCAGGTGCTTTTTGATGAATTGATCTAAATTCATTAGAATCAATTTTTCCAACTTGATCGATAGGTCTTCCTAACACATCCATAATACGACCAAGCGTTCCTTCACCAACAGGAACCTGAATAGGCGCTCCAGTTGAAGCAAACTGAGTGCCTCTAGTCAGTCCGTCTGAAGAACCCATTGCAATAGTTCTAACAATCCCGTCACCTAGCTGTTGTTGAACCTCTAAAGTTAAACCAGCCTCTACGACTGAATCTTTATCATCAATAATTAGCGCATCATAAATCTTAGGAAGCTGGTCCCTAGAAAATTCTACATCTACAACTGCACCAATACACTGAACAACTTTTCCGATTTGTTTAGTACTCATTATTTATCCTTACCTGCCTATAATTAAATATAATTCAAAAAATTCTTACGATACCGCAGCAGCACCACCAACAATCTCTGATATTTCTTTAGTAATAGCTGCTTGCCTTGCCTTGTTATAAACCAACGTTAACTCATCAATAACATTTCCCGCATTATCTGATGCTGATTTCATCGCCACCATTCGTGACGATTGTTCTGATGCCATATTTTCTGTCACACCATGATAAATTAAAGTTTCAATATAACGTGTTAATAACCCATCAATAACCTCTGTTGCATCTGGCTCATAAATATAATCCCATGAACTGTCTGGGCTTGCCCCTTTATCTCCTGTGAGAGGCAACAACTGCTCTATAAGCGGCTCTTGCTTCATAGTATTAATAAATCTGGTATAGCAAATAAATAATTGGTCAATCTCGCCTGCAATATATCCATCTAGCATCACCTTAATTGACCCCAATAAATCTTCCATATGAGGAGTATCACCCATACCGGATACCTGTGCCCTTACGTCAGCACCAACCCTTCCCATAAAGCTTATTGCTTTATTACCAATGGCACCTACTTGTACTTTTTTACCTTCTTTTTCCCAAGTCTTAATTTGAGCAATAGAAGACCTTAAAACATTAGTATTCAAACCTCCGCATAATCCTTTATCAGAGGTCACAACAATGAGCCCAATATTTTTTACATTGTCTCTTTTAATAATAAAAGGATGTTTATATTCGGATTGAGCATGCGACAAATGCGCAGCCACATTTCTAATTTTCTCAGCATAAGGTCGGGCTGCTGACATTCTTTCTTGCGCTTTACGCATTTTAGAAGCAGCGACCATTTCCATAGCCCTGGTGATCTTTCGTGTATTTTCAACGCTCTTGATCTTGGTTCGAATTTCTTTACTGCCTGCCATTTAAAATCCCATTTAATAAGTATTGGTTGCTTTAAAGTCTTCAATAGCTTTTACAACTTGTTTCTCGTCATCTTCTGTAAGGGCTAATGTTTTTTCAATATTAGCCATCAAAGCTTTATATTTAGATGACATAAACCCATGTAACCCAGACTCAAAAGCTAACACTTTTTCTGTGGGAACATCATCAAAATAGCCATTGTTTGCTCCCAGCAAAGTCACAGCCATTTTTGATACGGTCAACGGTGAATATTGAGCTTGTTTCATTAATTCAGTAAACATACGACCACGGTCTAATTGTTTTCTTGTTGCTTCATCCAAATCAGACGCAAATTGAGCAAAGGCCGCTAGTTCACGATATTGAGCTAAAGCCAATCGAACGCCACCGCCTAATTTTTTAATGACTTTCGTCTGCGCTGCACCACCTACTCGCGAAACAGAGATCCCTGCATTAATAGCAGGGCGAATACCCGCATTGAAAAGGTCACTTTCTAAGAAAATCTGACCATCAGTAATTGAAATTACATTCGTTGGAACGAAAGCTGAAACGTCACCTGCCGCAGTTTCAATTACCGGCAATGCAGTTAAAGAGCCCGTTTTCCCCTTAACTTTACCTTTAGTAAACTTTTCAACGTATTCTTCACTAACACGAGCCGCTCTCTCAAGTAATCTTGAATGGATATAAAAAACATCACCAGGATAAGCCTCACGACCCGGAGGACGGCGAAGCAACAATGAGATTTGTCGATAAGCAATTGCCTGCTTAGTAAGATCATCATAAATAATTAATGCATCTTCTCCACGATCTCTAAAATACTCTCCCATCGTACAGCCAGCATATGGCGCTAAGTATTGTAAGGCAGCTGAATCTGAAGCAGAAGCACTCACTACAATAGTGTATTCCATTGCCCCATGCTCTTCTAATTTTCTAACAACATTCAAAATTGTTGATGCTTTTTGACCAATAGCAACATAAATACATTTCATGTCTTGGCCTTTTTGATTAATAATCGCATCAACAGCTACCGCTGTTTTACCTGTTTGACGATCACCAATAATTAATTCACGCTGACCCCTACCAATCGGAACCATGGAGTCAATTGATTTCAATCCAGTTTGGACAGGCTGAGATACTGATTTACGATCAATAACACCAGGGGCAACTTTTTCTAATTTATCAGTAATTTTTGTTTTGATTGGACCCTTGCCATCAATGGGCACACCTAGTGCATCTACCACTCGGCCCATTAATTCAGGACCAACTGGAACTTCAAGAATTTTACCCGTACATTTACAAATATCGCCTTCAGTAATATGCTCATAATCACCCAACACCACCACCCCAACTGAATCTCTTTCTAAGTTCAACGCCAATCCAAAAGTATTACCAGGAAATTCGACCATTTCGCCAGACATAACATTTGATAGACCATGAATACGAACAATCCCATCAGTCACTGACACAACGGTACCTTGAGTTCTGGCCTCTGAACTTGTAGAAAAATCTTTAATTCTGCTTTTAATTAATTCACTTATTTCTGATGTTGATAACTGCATGTATATCTCCTGATTTTATGCTTACGCCTTTAATACATAAGCTAAATTATCTAATTGTCCCCTAACTGAAGCATCTATAACTGAATCACCAACAATAATCTTAGTGCCGCCAATAATGCTTTTATCAATTACTACTTTGCCTTCAATTTTTTTATTAAATCTCTTTTCTAAGCTCTTTAATAAATTTTCAACTATTTTTTTATCAGGCTGATCAGCCATGATAATTTGCGCCTCGATCACCCCTTCATCTTCTGCCTTAAGGTCTTCAAAAGCGGTTCTGATTGCTGGAAGAATTAATAGTCTTTTGTATTCAACTAACAACTTAATAAAATTCGTGCCTTCTAAATTTATTTTGTCCCCGCAAACAGCCAAGAAAGTTTTTTCTCTATCAGCATCCAATACCTTAGAATTCTGAATAAATAATTTCATTTCTTCGTTTATAACAATGTCGGTCATTAAGGACAACATATCTGACCAAGTAGATAGGCTTTTATCTGTCTTAGCTAAACTAAAGATAGCAACAGCATATGGTCTAGCAATTGTTGAAATTTCAGCCATATATCCTAAAGCTCCTTAGCTAATTTAGATAACATATCCACATGGACTTGTTTATCAATCTCTTTAGCTAAAATTTTCTCGGCACCAGCTACTGCTAAACTTGACACTTGTGATCGAAGATTCTCTTTTGCTCTGTTGATCTCTTGGTCAATTTCAGACTTTGCAGTAGAGATGATTCTGTCGCCTTCGTCTTTGGCAACCTGTTTCGCCTCTTCTACAATCTCAGAAGCTCTTTTTTCAGCCTGGCTAATAATTTCTGAGCCCTTTTGTTTAACTTCATTAAGGGTCTCGGCATTTTTCTTAGCTGCAATCTCAAGTGAAAGTTTACCTTCTTGTGCTGCAGCTAAACCATCTGCAATTTCTTTCTGTCTTGTTTCAATTGCATTTAATAATGGTGGCCACACAAACTTAACTGTAAACCAAATTAAAATTGCAAATGCGACTGCCTGTGCAATTAATGTAAAATTAATATTCATCTATACTCCGCCTTATGCTCCTAAAAATTTAGAAACAAGAACAATTTTTAATTAACCAACTACGCTTAAAAGAGGGTTCGCAAAAGCAAACATCATTGCAAGACCAACACCAATAATAAATGATGCATCAATCAAGCCTAAAAGTAAGAATACTTTTATTTGTAATTGTGGGATCATTTCAGGCTGCCTTGCTGCGCCTTCTAAGAAACTCGCACACATAATACCAATACCTACGCAAGCGCCTAAAGCACCTAAACCGATAATTAAACCTATACCTATACCGGTATATGCTTGAATCATTGCTAAATATTGAACACTTTCCATAATTTTACTTCCTTTTTAGTTTAAAAAATTAATGTGCTTCATGAGCCATTGATAAATACACTACCGTTAGCATCATAAAAATAAACGCCTGTAAAACAACGATCAAAATATGAAATATTGACCATCCAGCGCCTAGTATTGCAGCAAATATTGTTCCTGATACACCTGTTGCAGCCCAAAGACCGAGCAATAAGAAAATAACCTCGCCTGCATACATATTCCCAAACAACCTAAGCGAATGTGATAGTGGCTTAGAAATATATTCAATTAAATTAAAAGCAAAATTAGCCGGCCATACCCAAATTGAAGATCCAAAGGGCGTACAAAATAATTCATGACCCCAGCCCTTTAGCCCTTTATTCTTAATAGAAAAGTAAATCATTAGAAACCACACACCCAAAGCCAAAGCAAAAGTTGTATTTACATCTGATGTTGGAACGTTACGCCAAGTATGTACGCCCCACAATCCATGTAAATTTGCCATGTGATCGATAGGTAAAAAATCCATTGCATTCATCATTAATACCCACATAAATACGGTTAGTGCTGCCGGAGCTATAAATGCATGTCTATCACCATGAAATGATGATTTAACTTGATTGTCAATAAAATGAAAGATAAGTTCTACGAAAGCTTGTGTTTTTGTTGGAACGCCTGTCGTGGCCTTTCTAGCCACTAACCAAATCAAGCCAATTGTTAAAAAACCCAGTAAAACCGCCATAACAAAAGAATCAAGATGAAGCACCCAAAAAGGATGTTCGCCTAATGAAACTTCATTAAATGATAAATGGTGTCCTATATATTCTGTAGGTGATCCGTATGATCCAGCTGCCACGCTTTAATTTTCCTTATTTCGTTTCTTGCCTTGAAATTGCTATACCCGAAAAAATTGCCGCAATTGCTATGCCTAAAACAATGGCAATTGGTACCTTTTCCTCGTATACAGTAAATGTTACCCAAAGCAGTATCACTATAATTAAGATTTTTACAACCTCAGCCTTCAAAGCATCAATAATCACTCTTGAGGCTTGTTGAGTATTTCTAGATTTATAAGCTATTGGAATTGAAACAATAATCCCGCCCATAACACACAAGGCCCCTAATATAACCGACAACCCTGCATGCAAACCAAAAAAACCAAACATGAATAAAGCTATTACTCCTACAATAATAAGCAGTTTTTTAAGCATGATCACTATTGTTTTAGGGAAAATCCCTTTAAATTCAATGATATTTTTTATTAATTTCATCATATCACTGTCTCTGTAATAAAATATTAAACAACAAAGCCCGTCATTTTCTCCGTCTTTCTCACAACAGTCAAGTAATAACAAACATTATTTTAATTTATTTAAAATTTCATCCAATTGCTCTAAATTGATATAACTAATTTTCAAAGTGCCCTTCCCGTTATTCTTATGAGAAATATTAACTGCAACACCTAGCTTTTCGGACAGTTCATTTTCAAGCACTATAATATCGGCCGTTTTTTTTCTGCTAGTTGCCGGACTTGTTACACGCTCCGCCGCAACAAGCTTCTCAACCTCCCTGACTGATAACTGAAGATTGATAATTTTATGACACATCATGACTTGATCGCTCGGGACTAAAGATACGAGAGCTCTAGCATGCCCCATTTCAATTTGTTTATTTAATAACGCTTGTTGAACATGCTCACTAAGAGTGAGCAAACGAAGTAAATTTGAAACAGCTGCTCTAGATTTTCCTAATGCGTCTGCTGCTGATTCATGCGTCATGCCAAACTCTTCAATTAAACGCCTTATACCAATTGCCTCTTCAATTACATTAAGGTCTTCTCGTTGTATATTTTCAATCAACGCCATTTCTAGCGCTGAAGCATCCGAAACATCTTTTATTAAAACAGGAACTTCAGTTAAATTTGCAATTCTTGCCGCCTGCCACCTTCTTTCTCCTGCGATAATTTCAAATTGACTGTCTTGAGCTTTCCTTACCAAGATAGGCTGCATAATGCCTTGTAACTTAATGGACTCGGCAAGCTCTTGTAGCATTTGTTTGTCCATATGCACTCTTGGTTGATACTTTCCAGACACTAAGTTATCAATTGAAATCATTTGCAAATTCTCATTGCTTTTGATTAATTCATCTTCGTCGTTACCTAACAAAGCATCCAGCCCCCTGCCTAAACCTTTATTTTTTACCATGTTTAACCTTTCAAAATTTCGTCAGCAAGGGCCAAATATGCTTTTGCCCCCTTTGAAGATTCATCATAAGACAAAATTGCCTTCCCATAGCTGGGCGCCTCAGCCAAACGAACATTCCTAGGAATAATTGTTGTATAAACTTTCGAACCAAAATGCGCAAATAACTGATCTGATACTTGCTTGGCTAATGTATTTCGTTTATCAAACAACGTCCGTAATAAGCCCTCAATTTTTATACCTGGGTTTAAGTGTTTTTTTACTTTTTTAATAGTGTTTACTAAATCCGACAAGCCTTCCAAAGCATAATATTCGCATTGCATAGGAATTAGAACTGAATCTGCAGCCACTAACGCATTGACTGTTAATAAATTTAAAGCCGGTGGACAATCTATTAAAATAAAGTCATATATTTTAGCCAAAGCTTGAATTTCTTTTTTTAAAATATGCTCTCTTTGATTAATATCCACCAATTCAATTTCCGCTCCAGCCAATGATTGATTTGCGGGGGAAATATCAAAAAAACTTTCTTCAGATTTTAAAATTGTATCTTTTAATAAAGCTCGTCCAATCAGGACATCATAGACCGACCTTTCAATCTGAACTTTATTAATTCCAGCTCCTGAAGTAGCATTGCCTTGAGGATCTAGATCAATCAACAAAACCTTTTGTTTTCTTGCCGCTAGACAAGCTGCCAAATTAACTGTAGTAGTAGTTTTTCCCACGCCTCCTTTTTGATTTGAAATTGCAAATATACGCATAATTTTATTTTATATTATATATAGGTGAATTTTTTACTTGGATTAAATATCTTTCTGCATCAAGATAAGGCACCTTAATTTTTTTCATTTCCCAGTGATAATCAATCTTATCCATTTCGTTATTCATAATCTTTTTACTCTTCATGCCATACCAATAACCATCAGAAGCAATTACTGACTGCGTTAATTTTATCAATATCTCCATCTCTGAAAAAGCCCTAGCAATAACGCCATCAAATTTCTCTGCAACATCCATATTTTCCACTCTGCTATGAATAGCCCTAACATTCGTTAAATTTAATTCGCCAGTTATTTGTTTAATAAATGCAATTTTTTTACCCACCGCATCCACTAATGTTAATTGTTTTTCAGGGTAACAAAGCGCAAGCACAATTCCTGGAAATCCTGCCCCAGTTCCAACATCTAAAATACTATTTGACTTAATAAATGGCATTACTGCTAAACAATCTAAAAAATGATGCGTAAAAATTTGTTTCTGATTTCTAATGGCTGTTAAATTAAAAACCTTATTCCATTTTACTAAAAAATTGTTATAAATCAATAAGTTATCTAATAAGTTCCTAGGAATTTTTATTCTTAACTCATTGATTCCAGACTCTAATAAATCAGCATTACTAAGCAATTTTCTCCTCTTTATTTTCAATGGATTTTTTATATTTTCTCTTTAAATAAATCAATAAAATTGAAATTGTAGCAGCCGTAATACCTGACATCCTACTAACCTGATCAATTGACTCGGGCAAATGAGTATTTAAAATTTGTTTTGCTTCGTTACTTAGCCCATGAATTTTTTCATAATCTATATCTTTTGGAATCTTTAAATTGAATTGTGCCTTATGGCGCTTAATTTCTTCTTTTTGTCGAATTATGTAACCTGAATATTTGGCTATAATTTCAATCTGCTCACTTATTTCTAAACTCTCGACGCCCTTTACATTTACCATCTTCATTAATGCATCATAACAAACTTCTGACCTTCTTAATAAATCAAAAGCCGTATATTCCTTCTTTATTGTTTTTCCCAATACCTGTTTTTGATGCTTTACATCAATATCGGACGGTCTAATTATTAATTTTTTTAACCTTTCTTCTTCTTGACGAATCCCATCACTTTTTTGACTAAAGCTTTCCCAATGAGCATTACAAATCAATCCATACTGCCTAGCTTGTTCAGTCAACCTTAAGTCTGCATTATCCTCTCGCAGCAAAAGACGATATTCGGCACGGCTAGTAAACATACGATAAGGCTCAGTAACTCCTTTTGTAATCAAATCATCAATCATCACTCCCACATAAGACTCTTCCCGAGAGGGCGTCCAACTTTCCTTACCTTGAGATTTTAAAGCAGCATTCAATCCTGCTATCAAGCCCTGTGCAGCGGCCTCCTCATAACCTGTTGTCCCATTTATTTGACCAGCAAAAAATAATCCTTCAATTAACTTTGTTTCTAGACTGCTTTTTAACGCTCTTGGATCATAATAATCATATTCAATCGCATATCCAGGCCGAAGAATATGAGCATTTTCAAGTCCTTTAATAGACCTCACCAACTCATATTGCACATCAAAAGGCAAACTAGTTGATATTCCATTCGGGTAAACTTCGTGCGTATCAAGACCTTCGGGCTCAATAAAAATTTGATGCGACTCTTTGCCTGCAAAGCGGTGTATCTTATCTTCTACTGAAGGACAATACCTTGGCCCAACACCCTCAATTACTCCTGTATACATTGGAGACCGATCTAATCCCTCTCGAATAATGTCATGAGTTTTCACATTAGTATGTGTAATCCAGCATGATATTTGTTGTGGGTGCTCAATTTTAGGATTAATAAAAGAAAAATGAGGGGTTGGGTCGTCTCCTGGCTGCTCCAGCATTTTTGAATAATTAATTGTCCGTCCATCAATCCTTGGCGGAGTTCCTGTCTTCAACCTTCCGACTGGTAATTTTAATTCTTTAAGTTTTGTGGCCAATTTGGAAGCAGATGGGTCCCCTGCACGTCCCGCTTGATAATTTTGCAACCCTACATGCACTAGTCCACCTAAAAAGGTTCCTGCAGTCAATACAACATTGCTGGCCCTAAAAACTAAGCCAATCTGAGTAACAATACCCTTTACTTGATCCTTTTCTACGATTACATCATCAACTGATTGTTGAAATAACCAAAGATTTTTTTGATTTTCCAAGGTATGACGTACCGCGGCTTTATATAGAATCCTATCTGCTTGCGCTCTCGTAGCCCTAACAGCTGGCCCCTTGCTGCGATTTAAAATTCTAAACTGTATCCCCGCTATATCAGCGGCTCTTGCCATAATACCGCCCATTGCATCAATTTCTTTCACTAAATGTCCCTTTCCAATCCCCCCGATTGATGGATTACATGACATTTGACCTAATGTTTCAATATTGTGAGTTAATAATAATGTTTTTTGGCCTACCCGCGCAGAGGCCAAAGCCGCTTCTGTGCCCGCATGCCCACCTCCTATAATAATTACATCAAATTCTTTTGGAAAATCCATACCAGTATTAACCGAAAACAAATTAAACATGAATTTTACTTTATTTTTAATAAAAAATATTAATAAAAATACTTATAATGCTAAATATAAAATTATATTTACCTTTGTGCGGGCATTATTTTCCTTCCAAGATATAAGACATTACGCCATTTTTAAGAACAACCCGTCATCAAAATAGATGAGTAATCTTATAAAACAACCAACAATGACTTGTCCGAAACTTGGAGAAATTGTAGGAATGAAACCAAAAGAACGTGTGGAAAGAATTATAAGATAATAAATCCAGATCAAAGCAATTCAGGACCACATCGAGAAATGCTCTTTCGTTGCAATTAAAACTTTAGCCCCCTCAAATGTTTCACGTGAAACCTTATTTTCCAATACAAAACTGACTAAATATTTCTCCCAATAAATCATCGGAGGAAAATTCACCTGTAATTGTGGACAAAGCCTTTTGAGCCAAAGTTAGTTCCTCTGCAACGAGCTCTGATGAATCTAATTTTAACAATGAATTTTTTAGCGCCTCATTAACAAAATTTAATGCCTCCAAATGACGTGCCCGTGCAGCAAATAAATCCTGGCTACTTTCTAATGATTGTGATTTTCCCACAATATTTAATATGTGCGTTTTTAATAACTCTAAGCCATCCCCATATTTGGCTGAGAGATAAATAATAGTCTCACCATTACTTATTTCTTTTCGTGCTGGCTCATTTAATAAATCAACTTTATTAAAAATCCATATTTTCTTAATGCCCGCTGGCAGACGACCTAAAATGAATTTTTCGTATTTAGCAATACCGCTACTTGCCTCTACCATAAATAGTGCAATATGAGCCTTTTCTAGAGAGGCCCAGGTTCGATCAATCCCAAATTTTTCTACAACATCATCAGTCTCTCTTAACCCTGCAGTATCAACAACATGCAAAGGAACCCCTTCTAAATTAATTTCACTGCTAATCGCGTCTCGAGTTGTTCCTGGAATTTCAGTGACAATTGCTCTATCTTCTCCAGATAACTGATTAAGCAAACTTGATTTTCCTACATTTGGCTGACCCACTAAAACAATATTAATACCATCTCTTAGCAATTGCCCCTGAGTTGCCGCGTTTAAAATTTCCATCATTGTTTTTGAAAGGGCTTGTAATTTTTCTTTGACTTTTCCCTCGCTAATAAAATCTATGTCCTCTTCAGGGAAATCAAGACATGCTTCAATATACATTCTTAACTCTATTAATTTTTTTAATAAGTCATTGATTTTATTCGAAAAATTACCAGATAAAGAATTTATTGCGCTTTTTGCTGCCTGTTCTGTAGAGGCGTTTATAAGGTCTATTACTGACTCTGCTTGAACTAAGTCAATTTTATTATTTAAATATGCTCGTTGTGTAAATTCTCCTGGTTGAGCTAAAGACGCCCCTAAACTTAAACAGGCATTTAATATAGAGTTAAGCACCACGGGTCCACCATGGCCTTGAAATTCAACCACATCTTCGCCCGTAAAAGAATTTGGCCCAGGAAAGAATAAAACAAGCCCTTGGTCTAAAATGTCGCCCTCTTTGTTTTTAAAATTAACAAAGTGAGCTTGTCGAGGTTGAGCAACTATAGAACATATTTTTTTAAGGATATCTTGGCTCTTCGGCCCAGAAACACGAACCACACCAATACCACCTACCCCTGAAGCAGTAGATATCGCTGCGATAGTATTTAAAACGTTAAGCATTACCTTTCTTTTTAAGTGCAGCAGCATGAATTGTTTTATTCACATACCATTGCTGCAAAATGGAAAGTAAATTATTTACCAACCAATAAAGCACCAATCCCGCAGGAAAGAAAAAGAAAAATATACTAAAAACAATAGGCATCATTAACATTAACCTTGCTTGCATGGGATCAGTTGGTTTTGGATTTAGCTTAGTTTGAGCAAACATAGAAATAGCCATTAATAAAGGCAACACAAAGTAAGGGTCTTTTGAGGATAAATCTCCGATATAAAGAAAAGGCGCGTTTCTTAATTCAACTGAGCCCAATAATACCCAATATAATGCAATAAAAACTGGGATCTGAATTAAGATCGGTAAACATCCTCCCAGTGGATTAATTTTTTCAGTTTTATAAAGCTCCATCATAGCCTGTTGCATTTTTTGTTTGTCGTCACCAAATTTTTCTTTCATGCTTTGCAGGCGCGGAGCAAGCTCTCGCATCTGTGCCATAGAACGATAACTGGCAGCAGATAATGGATAAAACAACAATTTAATTAAAACCGTTAACAAAATTATGGAAACGCCCCAATTACTAATTACTTTTTGAATGCCAGATAATACCGAAAATAGTGGAGATGCTATAAACGTTAACCACCCATAATCTACAGTGTAAGTCATGCCCTCCGCTGCCTTCGCAAGACTTTCTTTTGCTTGAGGCCCTGCATAGAGCTTTGTTTCAAAGACTAGAGTTTCTCCTGGCCCTATATCAGCTAAACGTGTAACTAAGCCTGATGCATAAACGTTATTAGCGATCTTTTTAGAATAAAATTCACGACTCATTGAGTCCGGAATAATCCATGATGAAGCAAAATAACGCTGGATAATACCTATCCAACCATCTGTGCTTGTCAAAGAAAAATCTTTTGAATCAACATCTGAAAAAGACAATTTATTAAAATTTTCTGTTTCTGTAAAATAAGCAGTTCCCGTAAATGAAGGCATCATTGTGGAGCCTTGGTTTGATTCTCCATCATGTAAGAATTGGTAATACGCACTTGGCTTTATAAAACTATTAGATTTATTTTTAATCTCGTATGCAATATTAATTAAATAGCTGTCTTTTAAAAATATATAAGTTTTTTTAACTAAAAACTCATTAGTTTCATAAAATAATGGAACCCTTAATTGATCAGCAACCATTACATAAGATGTTTGATTCGAACTAAATATTGTTTTGTGTGTTGGAAGGTTTGAGCCCAACAAGCCTGATTGAGCAACGTAGAGTAATGGTTTAAAAGTTTCAGCCATTAATTGATATTTACTGGCAGGCTCGTCAGCTAAATATTTTGTTAAAAATAACTCTCTAATATCCCCGCCCACTGTATCTATTGAAATTGAATATAAATTAGTATCTACGTTAATATTTTTGTTTTTGGCAAGCTTGAATGAAGGTGTTGAGGCCTGTGGCAGGTCAATTTTAGTACTGGCTTGAGGAGGAACGGGAATGCTCGTGTCTGTCTGAATGCCAGAATTTTCAATTACAATATCTTGTTTTTGCCATGAGTCCCATAACAACAACACAGAAAAAGAAAAAACAACAAACAAAATTAAACGTTTCGTATCCATATCTACCTTATTTATATTTATTTTGGTACCGGGTCAAAGCCACCCTTGCATCCTGGGCGACACTTCAACAGTCTTTTCAATGACAAAAACCCACCTTTAAAAATACCATATTTCTCCAAGGCCTCAATTGTATAGACCGAACACGTTGGAGTAAACCTACACCGAGGCCCAAAAAAAGGACTCAAGCAATACTGATAAATTTTAATTACATATATAAACAATTGTCTCACTTATTTAATATTTAACAACAACGGTTTAATTTCATTTTCAATTTCACGAAAGGCATCTTTATAAAAAGAGTTCCGCACCCTAATGACAATATCAAAAGCAACATTTTTAGGTAAGTGTTGCTTTATAACTTCCCGCAAAGAACGGCGCATATAATTTCTCTTAACCGCAAGCTTTTCTATTTTTTTTGCAACAACAAATCCTAAACGATAATGTCGAAAATTGTTTGGGCAATAATGAATGTAAAGATGTGAAGATGATAATCTCTTCCTGTAATTAAAAACGGATGAAAAATCATCCGCATTAATTAATTTCATATTTTTACTCTTTAAAAAAATATAATTTAGATGCCTAAACGCGCCCTTCCTTTGGCACGCCTTGATGCAATAACTGATCGTCCGCCACGAGTTTTCATTCTTACTAAAAAGCCGTGTGTTCTTGCACGCTTTACTTTTGATGGTTGATAGGTGCGCTTCATAATACTCCACTACAATTAATCTTGGAAGGCGAACAATACTCCCTGGAACCAGTTATGTCAATGATTTGACTTAATATTTATTTAAAAAAGCTTGTGGATAACTTTATTAATTTAAGCTAAAATAAATTTCCAATTCGAGAAATTATATATTTAATCAAGATAAGATAAAAACACCTTAATGAATGCAGATGATTTTTGGCTATTGTGTTTAGAAGAATTTGACAAAAAATTAACTAAGCAACAATACAACACTTGGATAAAGCCCTTACAGTTTAATTTAACTAATAAAACATGTGAAATCCTCGCACCAAATCAGTTTGTTTTACAGTGGGTTAAAGAAAGGTTTGCAGATCAAATTCAACAACTTACGAACGAACATTTAAAAACCGGAACAATTGAATACAAAACTAAAAAGACCAGCAAGCCAATCAACAAAAAAAGTAAGCCTATTAACACCATTAAGCCTAACATCAAAAACACAAGCATCGGTCTAAACAAGGGATATGATTTTTCTAATTTTGTAACTGGTAAAGCAAACCAATTGGCAACTGCTGCAGCTAAACAAGTCGCAGAAAATCCAGGGACCGCTTACAACCCTTTATTTATATATGGGGGTGTCGGTTTAGGAAAAACTCACTTACTACACGCTATTGGCAACCACCAAAAAAAAATTCATCCTAACACCAAAATAAAATACTTACATGCTGAACGATATGTGCATGACGTAGTTAAGGCATACCAAAACAAATCATTTGATGCTTTTAAAAAAAATTATCATACACTAGACTTATTATTAATTGATGACATTCAATTTATTGCAAACAAAAACCGCACGCAAGAAGAGTTCTTTTATGCCTTTAACACACTTATTGAAAATAAGAAACAAATTATAATTACTTGCGACTCTTACCCAAAAGAAATATCTGGGGTTGAAGATCGACTTCGAACTCGTTTTAGTTGGGGGCTTACTGTAGCAATAGAACCTCCAGAACTAGAAATGCGAGTAGCTATTTTGCTTAAAAAAGCAGAAGAAAACAAAATTAATCTATCTGATGAGGTAGCGTTTTTTGTTGCTAAACAAATTAGATCAAACGTTAGAGAATTAGAGGGGGCGTTAAACAGAATTGTTGCAATGTCTAATTTTACTAATAACCCAATCAACGTTGCGCTTGCAAAAGAATCATTAAAAGATCTTATTGCTGTTCGTGGTAGACAGGCAAGCGTTGAAAATATTCAAAAAACTGTTGCAGATTATTATAAAATTAAAGTTAGTGACATTTTAAGTAAAAAAAGATCAAGAAACTTCTCGCGTCCGCGACAAATAGCCATGAGCCTAACCCGAGAATTAACTAATTTAAGTTTTCCGGAGATTGGGGGAGCTTTTGGAGGAAGACACCAGACAACCATTATGCACGCGTGCGATGAAATTGAAACGTTACGGATTAATGATCAAAATGTTGGTCAAGCCTTAGGGTTCTTAAATCAAATCTTAAGAGGATAATGTATACATTGTTGATGAGTTGTGAATAAAAGTATACTTTTAAAACAAAAAACACTAATAAGAAGTATTATGCACAATTCATACACAACTAACAGCTTATAAATACATAACCATAAATATATTATAAACTTTTGTTTATAAAAGACAATTTAGTAAAATGT
>JBBWVM010000070.1:0-8540 GCA_050256215.1 Methylophilaceae bacterium | reverse complement strand
AAAATTAAGAATATTTGGAAACTCACAAACACTGGTACTTAATGCGCTTAAAGGATTAAGCGCCAGTCAAATTAATGCAAGCCTAAATAAAATAAAAGAGATAGATCTTATTTGTAAAGGCATACTCGTCGGCGAGCCTTGGCTTGAACTTAATAGATTTTCTTTTGGGATTGCACGCATTATGAACAAAAAATCAGCGTAAAATATCATTATGAATATTAATGATTACATGGAAACAATTGGTATCAAGGCTAAAAAATCTAGTTATCAAGTTTCATATGCACCCAAAGAACAAAAAAATGAATTTCTCATTCACTTAAGACATCAAATCATCTCCAAAGAGATGCAAATTATCTCTGCCAACAAAAAAGATTTGGTAATAGCGAAAGAGAATGGTTTAGATAATGCCTTTATTGATCGCTTAACATTAAAAAATAACAGCATTCAGGCGATGGCTAATGGGCTATTTCAGATTGAAAAATTGCATGATCCTATTGGTGAAATTATTAATCAAAGAAAAATGCCCTCTGGAATTGAAATAGGACAAATGCGCGTACCGCTTGGGGTGATTGGAATGGTCTATGAATCAAGACCTAACGTTACAATTGATGCTGCCGGTTTAGCGATAAAGTCTGGTAATGCGATTATTCTAAGAGGTGGAAGTGAGTCTATTTATTCTAATACTTTCCTAGGTAGCTTAATAAAACAATCATTGAACAAAGCTGGATTGCCACAAGAATCAGTTCAAATTATTGAAACAACAGATCGAAAAGCAGTAAATAAACTAATTACAATGAATGATTATATTGACGTAATAATTCCCAGGGGGGGCAAAAGTCTCATACAAAAAATAAGTGATGATGCCAAAATACCTGTTATAAAACACCTAGATGGTAATTGTCATATCTATATCGATGAATTTGCTGATCTTGAAAAAGCTATCTCAATTGTTGATAATGCTAAAACACAAAGATTAGGGACTTGTAATACATTAGAATCACTAGTTGTTTCCTCAAAGATCGCTGAAAATATTCTACCTAAAATAAAAACAATTTTTGATGAAAAAAATATTGAGATTCGTGGCTGCAAAAAAACAAATGGGATAATCAGTGGAATTAAATTAGCAACAAACAGTGACTTTTTTGAGGAATATTTAGGCCCCATAATTTCATGTATTATTGTTGATTCCATTGATGAAGCAATTGATCATATCAATGTTCATTCGTCAGGACATACCGAGGCAATCATTACCGAAAGTAAAACCCATAGCTCAAAATTTATTCGCACTATTGACTCTTCAAGCGTTATGATTAATGCTTCTACTAGATTTGCGGATGGGTTTGAGTATGGATTAGGCGCAGAAATTGGAATCTCAACCGACAAACTTCATGTTAGGGGTCCGGTCGGATTAGAAGGTCTAACTTCATTAAAGTATATTGTATTCGGAACTGGGCAAATACGAAAATAACCATTATGGTTAGCAATCAATTTATTGGATTATTTGGCGGAGCATTTGACCCAATTCATAACGCGCATATTTCTATTGCGGAAAATTCTATTAAGCAAATCAATCTAGATAAAATTATCTTTATTCCAACTGGAGTTTCTGTATTTAATAAAAAAATGTCTAACTCCATTCATCGACTTGCTATGGTTAATCTCGCCTGTGTAAATAATAAATTCGAAGTCTCAGATTTTGAAATAACAAAAGGCAATAATGATAAAGATAAGTCATACACTATAGATACATTAAAATTTTTTTACAAAAAAAATAATAACACTTATTTCTTTATCTTAGGAAGTGATGCGCTCTCAACAATGAATACCTGGCATAAATGGAAAGATCTTATAAAGTTTGCACATCTAATTATTATTAAACGACCGGGTTCAATCTTAAAAAAAGATATGAATCCAGAAATAAATCAATTTATTAAAAAATATTCAACTTCCAATCTTGAAGATCTAAAAAACTCTAGACATGGATTAATCTATACTCTTAAAATGAATCTTCTAGACATTTCCTCATCTGAGATTAAGTATAAATTAAAAAACCATTATGATTTATCTGAACTGATTCCAAAAACAGTTCAAGCTTATATCGACAAAAAACAGCTTTATAGCTCAGCTGGCCAATCTAAATAAGCTGCCACTTTTGAAGTGGCAATGGGATCCTGAAAAGGTATAGCACCAATTAATGGAGCTGAAATTCTTTGCTTTAAAAAAGCTAAATTATCCTCAATAGCTAACATCTTGGGATCAATGCAATTAGCAACCCATCCAAATAATTTCTGATTGTTATATGCCATAGATTGTATAGTTAAAATAGTGTGACTAATACACCCAAGCCTAATTCCAACTACCAATATGATTGGTATATCAAGATAGCTAACAAGATCTGACATAGTCTTACTGTTACCTAAAGGTACTTCATGACCACCGGCTCCTTCTACAAATAAATAATCAACATCTTTTTTTAACTCAGTAAGATTATTACTGATGTGCTCGAAATTTATTTCACAACCCATCTTTTCAATAGAAATATGAGGGGCTATGGCATCTTCAAAAGCGTATGGATTAACTATAGATACATCTTTTTGGTAACTTGCTTCTTGCATAATCATCTCCACGTCTCTATTAATCCTCCTTCCATTAATATCCTCGGTTCCAGCCGAAATTGGCTTCATTCCCATCACAGATTGATTTTTAAGCCTGACCATTCTCATAAACGCACAAGTTATTTCAGTCTTACCAATCCCCGTATCCGTACCAGCAATAAAAAAAATGTTATTCATATTTAAATTTAATAGGTTGGTATTCAAGATTTTTTGGCAAGTGCCATGCATGACCATATATCACTTCATAGGTCGCAGGTAATACCTCATTCTCTCTAAACTGTTCATAGGCTTGTTTAATTTTTTTAAGGTAGGTCTTACCTCCAAGCCCAACAGAGCTTAATCTGAAACCACTTGTTGCTCCAATATTTTTAATATCATTGAATAATTTATCAACCATAGAGTAAGTTAATAAAAAATTATCTATATCCAAAACTGGGTCAGATAAACCTGCAGACAGTAACATATCACCAATATCATGGATATCAACAAACTCGTTTGTTCGATTAACATTAGCAACATCCATAGTAATATTTCTAAGCTCGATCAACGTTCTAGGACCAAAAGAACTAAATATAAATAATCCACCAGGTCTTAAAATAGATCTAATCATCCCTAATGTCTCTGGTAAATTATTACACCATTGCAGCGTGCTTGATGACCATATCAAATCAAATGTATTAGGTCTAAAAGGTATTGCTTCTAAATCACCACAAACATAGGAAAAATTTTTATTATTTATTAGTCGATCTAGTACGCTAGTCTGTTTAGATTTAGCCTTGAAAAGCATATTCTTAGCAAAATCATAATTAATAATTTGAGCATGTTTATATATTTTTTTTAAGGATAATCCGTTTGCTCCTGTTCCCGCCCCCAAATCTAAAATATTTTTTGGTTCAATCTTAATTAATGCTAACCTATCAAATAACTCTTGAGATATTCTGTCTTGCAGAACACAATATTGATCGTAAGTTTTAGCTGCTCGATTAAATGCCCTTCTTTTGATATTTTTATCTATCATAAATTAAATACTCATTAAGATGTCACCATAAAATCATTCATTAGTTTCAAAGTTTCTTTTTGATGACTTAAAAATGGAATATGGCTAGCTTTAGTAATTTTTGATAAAGTTGATTGTTTTAAATTTTCATGGAGCCAAACTGATGCCTCATACGGAGTTAATTTGTCTTTCTCTCCTGCAATTATCAATGTGGGTACTTGAATTTTTTTAATATACGACCTTAAGTCAGTACTTTTGAGTAAATTTAAAGCTAATTTAAGCCCAGTTTGATTTGGAACATTATTACTTATAAAGTTTGTCCGTAAAACTTTAATTATTTCCTTAGCATTCTCACTTCCCATTAATTGAAGTGTAAAAAATTTAAGTAATGTTTCTTGCCAGGCTTGAGATAATTTAAATGAAAATTTATCAAAGCTCTCTTTTTCAATCGCATATGACCACCCATGTTTTTTCACAAAACAAGGAGTAGTAGATATTAATATCAAACTTTTTAGGAACTTTGGATATCTGATTGCAATCCTCATAGCAATCTGGCCTCCTATTGACCAACCAACAAAGTGTGAATTTTTAGGTACCTTTAAATATATCTGATCAACAATGCTATCAATGCTATATGGTTTTATCACATTACTTTTCCCCATTCCAGGGAGATCTATTACATACAGTTTAAATCTCTTACTTAAAGTTTGAGAGAGTTGGTACCAAATTTTCCCAGACATTCCCCAGCCATGAATTAATACCATAGGCGCGCCCGCTCCTTTAACATCAACAAACACTTAAGCCATTAATCCATTTATTAATTTAGCTAAATTAATAACTTCATCAACAGAATGTGTTGCTAAGATTGAAACTCTTAGCCTTGACGTGCCTTCAGGAACAGTTGGAGGCCTGATAGCTGGAACATAAAATCCTAATTGAAATAATTTATTTGAAATCTCTATGGTTTTTGTTGTATTGCCGATTAAAACTGGCTGAATTGGGGTAATAGACTGTTTCAACATATCCTTATTTTTCACTGTTTCTCTAAATATTTTAATCAATTCAAATAATTTAACCCTTAACCCCTTAGCCTCTCTAATTATTTCTAAGGAAGTGATTATGCCTCTAGAAAGAGCAGGTGAGTGTGCAGTTGTATAAATATATGATTTTGCTTTATTCACCAAGTAATCTATTAGATTGCCTTTTGCCGCCACCATAGCACCAGAAATACCTACAGACTTACCTAGTGTAATCATACAAATAACTCTTTCCTTCATACCGAGTTTAAGTAAGCCTTGGTCATCAAAATACTCTAGCGTACCCTGACCACTACTCCCTATCACTCCATATCCATGAGCATCATCAATATAAAGATAGGCATCATATTTTATGCATAGGTCTAATATTTGTGGAATATTTGCAATATCGCCATCCATACTAAAAACAGCATCTGTAACTATAAGTTTTCTTTTGGCAGTATTTTTTCTTAACAGCTCTTCTAAATGTGTAATATTGTTATGTTTATAACGTAAAAATTTTGATTTACTCAGAAGGCTAGCATCATTCAGAGAAGCATGATTTAATTTATCCGCAAAAATAATATCAGACTTACCACACAAAGATGGGATCACTCCAATATTTGCCAAATATCCAGAAGAAAATAATAAACTGTTCTCAAATCCTAGATTTTTCGAAATAAGCCTCTCCAAATCATTATGAGCAACATAATGTCCAGAAATTAAATGAGATGCTGAAGCGCCGCTACCATACTCCTTAACTCCCTCTATAATGGATTTTTTAATAGACTCATTCTGTGATAAACCAAGATAATCATTACTAGCGAAATTAACCACCAAGCGATCATTCACATTAATCATAGACTGGTTGCTTGAGTTAATTGAAAGCCTTGTACGATGTAGTGACTTAGCTTTAAGATTACTTAAATCCTGAAGAATCTCTTCATACATTAATATTTATAATGTCTTAATATTTAACCGTTTAAACAAAAAACGATCTTTTTCAACACTAGGATTTCCTGTTGTTAAAAGTTCTTCACCATAAAAAATGGAGTTTGCCCCAGCAAAAAAAGCAAGTGCTTGAGTGCTATCATTCATACTCTCTCTCCCAGCTGACAATCGAACAAAACTTTTAGGCATGGTAATTCTCGCAACTGCAATTGTCCTAATGAATTCAAAATGATCCAAATCATCAACACCATTCAAGGGAGTACCTTCGACTTGTGTCAACAAATTAATAGGAACACTCTCCGGAGGCTCTTTCATATTAGCTAATTGGGAAATCAACCCAACACGATCATTACGTGATTCTCCGAGCCCAACAATACCTCCACAACAAACATGAATATCTGCATTACGTACACGCTCAAGAGTATCTAAACGATCCTGATAAGTTCGGGTGGATATAATATCTCCGTAAAAATCAGGTGAAGTATCAAGATTATGATTATAATAATCTAAGCCCGCATTCTTGAGTTGCTCAGCTTGGCCATCCTTCAACATCCCCAAGGTTGCACATGTTTCCAAACCTAAAGACTTAACCTCAGAAATCATTTTAGCGACTAAATTAATATCTTTATCCTTTGGCCCTCTCCATGCAGCCCCCATACAAAACCGGCTTGCCCCAGCCTCTTTAGCAGCTTTTGCTGCTAACATCACATCCTCTATTCTTAATAACGCCTCATTTTCAATTCCAGTCTCAAACCGGGCTGATTGAGGACAGTAACCACAATCCTCCGAACAACCCCCGGTCTTAATTGACAATAATGTACTTAACTGGACAGAGTTTGGATCAAAATTTTCTCGATGCACTAAATGTGCCTTAAATAATAAGTCGTTAAAAGACATTTCGTATAAGTCTTTAATGGCTTTATCCAACCACTTTTTATCTTTATTACTCTGTGAAGGTTTTTTTGTTTTTAGAAAAGATACAATTTCCTGATTATTGACCGACTCTGGTGTTGTCATATATTTCCTATATACTTCATTTAAATTCTAAATTATTTCAAAAAAATTAGTTAAGTGATTTTACACTATTTGTTTACAACTGTATAAATTTTAATCATATGTTTAATATTGTTTTATTTGAACCTGAAATTCCTCCAAATACGGGGAATATAATTCGCTTATGTGTAAATACTAACTCAAACTTGCACCTAATTAAACCATTTGGTTTTGATATAGATGAAAAGCAAGTTAGAAGGGCAGGCTTAGATTATCATGATATGGCAAAAGTAACATCTTATGAGAGCTATAGTGAATGTCATGAAATCTTACAACACAATCGCTTTTTTGCTGTATCAACAAAGGCGACGAATCGTTATAGTAACTACAGCTATCTTAATGGTGATGTTTTTGTATTTGGTCCAGAAACTAGAGGGCTTCCAGACATTATATTAAATTCACCAACCATTAAAGACAAAATTAGAATACCAATGTATAAAAATAATCGAAGTTTAAATCTATCAAATAGCGTTGCAATAGTTTTATACGAAGCTTGGCGTCAAATAAATTTTAATATGGAAATTTAAAATTCTGATTTTATTGATCTACCTAACAAATCCATAACAGCTTTCTTGGGAGATTTTCGATGTTGGATTACATTATTCACTTCTGCAGTGATAGGCATTTCAATACCCATAGTATCACTGCGGCGCATAACTTCTTGGGTGGTATAAACGCCCTCAGCAACATGTCCTAGTCCACTTAATATCTCCTCAAGGGACTGACCTTTGGCTAACCTTACCCCAACTTCTCGATTTCTTGAGTACTCCCCTGTGCAAGTTAGTACCAAGTCTCCAACTCCAGTTAAGCCATTAAAAGTATCACTAATAGCGCCTACTCGCAAACCAAACCTCGTCATTTCTGCAAGCCCCCTTGTTATAAGCGCTGCACGAGCATTATTTCCAAAACCCATACCATCAGAAATCCCTGAAGCAATCGCGATAACATTCTTTAGAGCTCCTCCAACCGAAGATCCCGCAACATCATTACTAATATAAACTCGCATGCTACCCTGGTGAAAAAGAGATGCTGCCAAATTAGCAAATTCATCATTGGATGAAGCTAAAGTTACTGCTGTTGGAAGATCTCTAACCAACTCTGCGGCAAAACTTGGACCTGACAAAACCCCCCAGGATCTTTTAGTTATTTTTGGGTCGCCTAATTCTTCCATAGCAATTTCGTGAGGTAATTTAGCGGATGCTTGTTCTAAGCCTTTATTAGCCCATACCACAGGCGCATAATTATTAATTCTATTAATATCTTTAAGAATGTTTCTAAAACCAGAAGTTGGAACAACCGATAAAATCAAATCGCAATCTGATAATGCTAATTCTAGATTATTTTCCACATCTAATAATTCAGGAAATTTAAAATTACCTAGATACATTGGGTTTGATCGAGCTTTTTTCATTCCAGAAATATGACCCGAATTTCTTCCCCATAAAACTGTAGGTGTTTTTTTGGCAAGATGCATTGCTAAAGCAGTTCCCCATGCTCCAGCGCCCAGAACACAAACTCTCAAGTTATAGCCCCCAAACCTCATCAGCCCTAAGATAACCTACTACACCCTCAAGTTGAGACTGTACCTTAACCCACCCATCCATAATTAAGGCAGAATTTAAATCCAGAATAACAAATTTACTAATTTCACCCAATTTAGGACTGTTAAAACTAGCTTTATGAAAAAGATTTACGTTTTCATTGATTATCATAATAGTCCTTGCTTGATCAATTTTCCCTGACTCAATCCAGCTAATTTTACCCTTATGATCCTTTACTTTTTTCCAGTCTTTCAAACTAACTATAATTTTTAAAGGATATCCTTCAGTTACAATAAATAATCGTTTTGTTATATTTGATGGGCCTTCGAATAACGTAGCTTTTTTAGTTTTTACTGAAACAAATTCA
>JBBWVM010000069.1:0-12573 GCA_050256215.1 Methylophilaceae bacterium | reverse complement strand
GTACTTGGTAAATGAGTCATCACTGATCGGTACAGGTCAATTACCAAAATTTTCTGAAGACCTTTTTTTAACTAAAAAAAATAGTGAAGATTTGTTATATTTAATACCAACAGGAGAGGTGCCACTTACTAATTTTGTAAGAGATGTTATTACTGAGCAAAATCAACTTCCTTTAAAATTAACAGCTTATACCCCTTGTTTTAGATCTGAGGCTGGGTCATACGGTAAGGATACCCGGGGGATGATCAGGCAGCATCAATTTGATAAAGTTGAAATGGTTCAAATAGTTCACCCAGATGAAAGTTATCAATCTCTTGAAGAAATGGTTTCTCATGCGGAAAATATTTTAAAAAAACTTGAACTTCCTTATCGAGTAATGTCTCTTTGTACTGGAGATATGGGTTTTGGTGCATCAAAAACATATGATTTAGAAGTGTGGTTGCCATCCCAGAATACTTACCGAGAAATATCTTCTGTATCCAATTGTGAAGATTTCCAATCAAGACGTCTTAAGGCACGTTTTAAAGGATCTGGAGGAAAAAATAGATTGGTTCATACATTGAATGGTTCAGGATTGGCAGTAGGCAGGACATTTGTTGCTATTTTAGAAAATTACCAACAACAAAATGGGGATATTGTTGTTCCTTCTGTGCTTGTTCCATATATGAATGGTCAGAAGGTAATTACCATTAATTAAATTTGTAAAGTTTTAATTTCACCATTGTTTGCAATTAGTGCTTTTGATGCAAGCTTAAAAAAGATCCCGTGATCAAATACACCTGGTACTTGTGAGAGTGTTTTTGCTAAGTTTTCAATATCGGTGTATTTGAAACTACAATCAAGAACAAAATTACCATAAGATGTAATAGCAAAGGCATCGCCGGCAGTATTTTTTCTTAAAACACATTCTATTGATAAATTATCAATTAATGTTTTTGTAATTTTCCAGGCTACAGGAGATATTTCAATTGGAATAGGAAATTTTTCTCCTATTTTATTCACTAATTTTGACTGATCACCAATAACAATAAATTCATTACTCGCTTGGGCAAGTAACTTTTCTCTAATGAGATCATAACCCCTTCCTTTTAATACAACTAAGTCTTGTGTAATTTCATCAGCCCCATCCACATACAGGTCTATTTCTTCAATTTGGTCGATAGAAATATAATTAAGTCCTGCATTAGTAGCATTGATTTGGCTGATTGTGGAGCTTGCCACCACTAAAATATTGAGTGATTCTGATTTTATTTTTTTTGCAAGCGCATTAATGAAGTAATTAGCTGTCGAGCCAGTTCCTAAACCTACTATTGTATTATTTTTGATGTATGTAAGCGCAGCATTAGCTACTAGTTCTTTGTCATTCATGATATATATCCGCCGAACCTTTAAGTAATTGTTTATAATGCTAGATTAATAAAGACAGTACTGCATGACCACATCATTAGTAAATAATATTTCATCAAAATCTCTTTTTCTTGAGTCTAATATGCCACTTAGCGTAGCTATTAGCCAGTATTTTATTGATTTTTTACAAAAAAATGGTAAATCATTAAATATTTTCACTTCGTCGGTGTTTGAAGCAACAAGGCTGAAGGAAGAGATTTCTTGGCTTCATCCTCAATTAAATGTAAATCTGTTGCCAGATTGGGAAACACTTCCTTATGATCAGATTTCTCCCCATCCTGATTTGACCTCAGAGAGGCTATTAACTTTATATCAAATGACACAAAAAGAATTTGATATAAATTTATTACCAGTAACTACCGCATTACATTTAATGCCCCCTAGGACTTATATTGAACAATATAGTTTTCATTTTAAAAAAGGGCAAACTGTTGATATTGATAGTTTTAAGAATCAGTTGATTGATAATGGATATCTTTATGTTGAGAAGGTATTTAATCCAGGCGAGTATGCTGTACGTGGTGGAATTATTGATTTGTATCCAATGGGGTCATTAATTCCGTATCGAATTGATTTTTTTGATAAAGAAATTGATTCAATTAGAACATTTGATGTGGATACTCAAAGAAGTCTATATCCTACGAATGAAATAAAATTATTGCCAGCTAAGGAATGTCCATTAAGTGAGGCAGGAATAACTTGTTTCCGTGAAAAGTATCGGGAAAAATTTGAAGGCGACCCCTCAAAATCAAAAATTTATAAAAATATTAGTAAAGGTATTCCTTTTTCGGGGATGGAATGGTATCTCCCTTTATTTCATGGATCAACTGATACAATTTTTAATTATCTTGATGAGAACGATGTTATTTTTAAAACAGAAAATTTAGCAAATGCGGCTCAGGAATATTGGATTGAGGCAGAAAAAAGATTTAGATTGTATGCTTACGATTCTGAAAGGCCGATTTTAAGGCCTGATGATTTATTACTTAGAACTGATGTTTTTTTTAAAAATATTGATAAATATGTAAGGTTACATAATAAAAATAAATCATCCTTATTGAGGCTTCCAGAAATCGCTATTGATCGAACAAAAAATACTCCATTAGAAAAGTTAAATAAATACATAAATAATCAAGAGTCTAAAGTTTTGATTTGTGCTGAAAGTCTTGGTAGGAGAGAGACCTTGGCAGACTTACTAAATCAATCAAGCATTCAATTTGCTTCAATTGATGCTTGGGAGCAGTTTCAGTTGTCGACTAATAAAATTAGTCTTATCGTAAGCCCATTTCATCGAGGGTTTATTTCTAATGGTATAGCGGTGGTAACAGAGAATGAAATTTTTCCAAATTTTGTTAGACAATCAAAGCGAACAAGTAAAG
This sequence comes from Methylophilaceae bacterium, assembly GCA_050256215.1. Taxonomy (GTDB): domain Bacteria; phylum Pseudomonadota; class Gammaproteobacteria; order Burkholderiales; family Methylophilaceae; genus BACL14. Next base: position 9,787 of record JBBWVM010000069.1, on the reverse strand, counting down.
ATAAGAACTTTAATGCAGATGTTATTGTCAAGGATTTAACTGAGCTTAATATAAGTGACCCTGTAGTCCACGAGCAGCATGGTGTTGGTCGGTACCAAGGATTAATTAATTTAGATTTAGGTGAGGGCCAGACTGAATTTTTATTACTTCATTATGTAGGTGATGATAAGCTGTATGTGCCTGTTTCTCAATTACACTTAATATCGAGATATTCGGGTGGCCCAATAGAATCTGCTCCAATGAATAAACTTGGTAGTGGAAGTTGGGAGAGGGCAAAAAGAAAAGCACTATTACAAATTCATGATATTGCCGCTGAACTTTTGAGCCTATACTCTAAACGCTTAGTCAAAAAAGGGGCTAGCTCAAAGATATCTCTAGAAGATTACGAGTCTTTTGTAGAGGACTTTCCTTTTGAAGAAACGCCTGATCAGCTTGAGGCCATTGAGAGTGTTATTAAAGATATGGAGTCTGCTCGACCAATGGATAGACTGATTTGTGGAGATGTAGGATTTGGTAAGACTGAGGTGGCTCTTAGGGCGACATTTATATCCGCGATGAATAATAAACAAGTGGTTATATTGGTTCCAACAACACTTTTAGCTGGGCAGCATTTTAATAATTTCTTAGACAGATTTGCAAAATGGCCTATAAGCATTGCTGAGATATCAAGATTTAAAACTAAAAAACAACAAGCTGAGACATTAAAAAAATTAGCAGAAGGAAAGGTGGATATTGTTATTGGTACCCATAGATTACTTCAGACTGATGTTAAATTTAAAGATTTAGGTCTTGTGATTATTGATGAAGAGCATCGGTTTGGTGTAAGACAAAAAGAAAATCTTAAGTCATTCAGGACTAATGTTGATGTTTTAACATTGACGGCGACCCCGATTCCGAGAACTTTATCTATGGCGATGGAGGGGTTAAGGGAATTTTCGATTATCGCTACACCACCACAAAAGAGACTTTCAATAAAAACGTTTGTTAATGAGTTTAGTCAGGGAATTATTCGTGAAGCAATACTTAGGGAATTTAACCGAGGGGGGCAAGTCTATTTTCTTCACAATGAAGTAAATACAATTCAGTCGATGCAGGAGAAATTATCTAAGTTAATTCCTGAAGCTAAAATTGGAGTCGCGCATGGTCAGCTTAGGGAGATAGAATTAGAGCGAGTGATGCAGAATTTTTATCAGCAAAAGATTAATGTTTTATTGTGTACAACAATTATTGAGAATGGTATAGATATTCCAACTGCCAATACGATCATTATGAATCGTGCAGATAAGTTTGGATTGGGGCAGCTTCATCAGCTTAGGGGTCGAGTAGGAAGGTCTCACCACCAGGCATATGCATATCTTCTTTTAGACCAAGATAAAAAAATATCGTCACAAGCAAAAAAACGTTTAGATGCAATTCAGATGTTAGAAGATCTTGGAGCAGGTTATTACTTGGCAATTCATGATTTAGAGATAAGAGGTGCAGGAGAATTACTTGGTGACAATCAAAGTGGACAAATTCATGAAATTGGATTTAATTTATATATTGATATGTTAAATCAAGCAGTTAAAGAAATAAAATCAGGTAGAGTATTAGATTATGATACCCCACTTACGGATAATAAAGAGATAAACTTACATGTACCAGCGATTCTGACTGAAAATTATTGTCGTAATGCTAATGAAAGATTAATTCTTTATAAGAGATTATCAAATTGTAAAACAAGTGAGAGTTTAAATGAGCTTAAAGAGGAGTTAATCGATCGATTTGGACTTATGCCAGATCAAACTAAGAATTTAATTATATTGCATCAACTACGGATAGATATTAATAAGTATGATGTGGTAAAAATTGATGCAAGTATCTCATCAATTGAAATAGCCTTTAAAAAAGATGCGGATATTGATGCAATTAAGTTAATTAATCTTATTCAGTCTGATAGAAAATTTAAGATGAATGGCCCTGATAAAATTAAAGTAATGACTGCTATTGAAGATCTTGATGAGCGATCTAAATTTATAAAAAAAATACTGAGTGATGTTACTTAAAGTCAGTCTAAATTAATACTAATTTACCTTGTGCTAAGAAATATATTGCTTTTTGAGTGGGATATTGAGTATCAAATAAACGCTCATAGTTTTGCAATTGCTCTTTGTGTTTAATTGCTTCTTTCTTTAAATCTTTTTTTTCAAAAACTGTTTTATAATCAATTATCCAGCGAACCTTATCTGTTATAAATGTTCTATCTGGAATAAAAGTATTTATTTCTTCATATTCATTTAAGAGATATTTTGTTTCTATTTGATCTTCATCGTGAAGTTGCTTAATCCACATTCCGTCTTTGCTATTCAATAGGTTTTCAAAAGTATCATTAATAACTTTTATAGATTGGTTTATTTCTTCATCTGTGAAATTTTTATTTTTTAGGATTTGTCGAATAAAATCAATCTTATTGTTCTTTATGTGATTAACATCTAATTGTTTTTTTACAATTAATTCTAAATATTTATGAATTAATTCACCAGTGAATGTATATATGTTTTCTATACGTATTTTTGGGTATTCCTTTAAATTTCCCTTTATTTGTGTTTCAATTTTTGGTGGATTATTGAACATTTTAAATTTTAATCGTCTTAGTTTAGGGGGGAATTCTTCATAGTTTTGTGAGTTAGTTGCTGCTTCAATTGGGATAAATTTATGTTCTAGAATTGGCCACAGTATATCCAGAAATGTATTCTTATTTGGAGTTTCTTTGTCCCTTTTCATTGCTCCAATCAAATGACAATCTACTTTTGCTCGTGTGATCGCTACATAAAGTAGCCTAATTTGTTCATGTTTTAATTTAGCCAACTCTTTGGATCGATGGTAGTTATAAAGATTCTTATTTTGATCATTATTATTAATTGATAAGATGTTCTTATCGGATAATATTAATTGATGTTCTTCTGCTTTAGTCTCTCTGTTTAGCCCGGGAATAATGACGCAGTCAAATTCCTCCCCTTTGGCTTTATGAATTGTATAAAATTTAATTGCCTTCCTCTCACCTGATCTTATTTCTGTAGTGTGTAAATTATCAGCTAGCCTTACTAGCTTTTCAAAATCAATAGATAGCGGTGAACTTGATTCATCAATGAGATCAAGAAATGTATCAATTTGTTTTAGGTCATCAGGCTCTAATAAAAGTTTATCGCAGGATAATTGACGCCAAATTACTTCAATAAAATAGCGATGTGACACTCTACCTCTATATTGATTATTATTACTTATGACATTTCTTATAAACTCCAGTCTCTTTTGTCCACCGGGAGACAGATCATTTGTAATCGTTAAGTTATTAATAATTTCCCAAGCTGTTAAGTCCGTATTATTTTCAAATAGAATTGTAAGGTCATTAAGCGTTAAGCCACACCATGGACCTCTTAAGATACCTATCCAACTTACTTTATCATCAAAGTTGTAAAGTGCTTTAGATAGAATAAGGATGTCTTGATATGATTGATTTGATTCAAGCGGATCAATCTCAATAGCTTCTATTGGTAATTTTGAGTCTTCTCTTTTAATTAATGTTAGGAGCTCTGATAAATGCGCTCTTGATCTTACTAAAACAGCAATTTCAAGATCAGGGTCATTTTTTTGAATCTTTTTAATTTGTTCATAGACATATCGAGCTTCTGCTTGATTCTCAGCGTAAGCTGACTTTGTATTAATTTTGAGAATATGAGAGTTAATACCACCACCATATTTTTCTTCTGTTTCATGACTGATGCATAACCTATAAGATACAGCACCTTCTTCTTTATGATCTTTAGACGGAAAAACAGAACTAAATTGCTTATTAATCCAATCAATGATTGGTTGATTGGAACGAAAATTAGTTTTCAAAGTTAATGGTTTTAATTTTAAATCTCCAATTCCAGATTCTTGGCTTTGTTGAAAAATTTCTACTTCTGCTTTTCTAAATCTATATATAGATTGCATAGGATCACCTACGGCAAAAAAAGACTTATGTGGATTACCTGAAAAATTTTGAGTGAGAAGCTTGATAAATTCTAACTGAGCTTTGTTTGTATCTTGGAATTCATCAATGAGAATATGGGATATGCTTTCATCAAGGACCACAGGAATATCCGTATTTTTTAATGCAACTATTGCACTAGATAAAATCCCTATAAAGTCAATTGTATTTCTATCATTAAATGTTCTAACTAATTCCACATTTATTTTAATAAGAAGTGAACAAAGGCTTGGCATTATTGCAAAAATATCATGAATATTTTTTTCATAAATTACATTACTAAAATTTTCTAAAATATTGATATTATTGTTATTTTTTTCTAATATTTTCTTTATATTTTCTTTATATTTTTTACCAGATGGTCCAGGTGGAAAGCCTTGCTTTATAGTAAATCTTTTTATTATTTGTAAGTCATTTGTCAGAATTAAATCTCTAAAATGTAGCCAAAAATTGATATCATCTTCAGAATATGTAAATTCTTTTATGCTTAAATTTGTATTCGAATAATTTATAATATCCTTAATTTCTTCTATTTCTGAAGTGCTAAATAATGCTTTAATTTTACCGAGCCATTGTTTAAGTTCTTGTTGATAATATTTTGTTGTTTCTTTTTTGACATCATCCTGCGTCATGTCTTTATATCGATAGATATTGTCTAGCCATTGATCTCTTTTATTGAGTAATTCAATGAGTTGTTTGGTCAGTTTTTGATAATCGTACTGTAAATATGGATATATTATTTCTACTTTGTCTGGGTTTTCAATAATCACTTTTTTGACCACTGACTCATAGATTTCTTTTGGATCTATATCAACTTTGTTTATCACTCCTGCATTACTTAAAAGCGGAGTTTGTTTTGTAATATTTGAAGCTAAGCTATCAATAGTCATAATCTGTAATGAGAATATAAAATGTTCATCCCACTTTCTTCTTTTAGCCCGTTCTTTTATTTTTTTATTAATTTCTAATTTTTTACTATATAAGTTAATTACCCTTTGTTTCATATTATTGGCTGCTTTAATGGTAAATGTTATAGCTATAATTTCTTTTGGATTCTTTACTTCTAATAATCTATACAGAATTCTATTGGCTATTAGTTCGGTTTTTCCTGAGCCTGCTGGTGCTTCAATGATAAAGGAGTATGGTTGTTTAGTCGCTTCATCCCTTATAGCTTGATCTATTGGCTTTTTGTTCATCTCAATCTTTCAGGATTTTCATATTGCCATTTCTTCTCAGCTATTCTGAGGAGAGGTAAAACATTACAATATCTAAGATCATTTTCTCGCTCAAAAACCACGGTTGCTTTACCAGATAGATATTCGGAGGCGATTTGTTCTATATCCGCTTTCCATTGATGAATAATTTTATTCCAATCTTTTATTTGTACAATATTTCCATCAGATGGGGTTTTAAGTTGAGAGGAGAGCCCAAAAAGCTCTATATTATTTATATTAATTTTACCGATGCTGATAGCATTTAGCCCACTAATGTTGGTAAAGACCGCGTATATGGGTATTTGCAAGTCTTTTAGAGATCGCCATTGGCTCTTAGGACTTACTTTACCAGTCTTATAATCAATTAGCAGTTTTGAATTATCATCATATTGATCAATTCGATCTATTCTTACTTTAAAATTAATTCGATTAATATTGATTTCATGCATTTGTTCACAATGTATAACTGAGAAAAACGATCTGTTATTTTTTTCGTAGGATAACCATTGATACAGAATATTTTTAAGAAACTCTTTTTCACTTTTAATCAATATTTTATTAATTTCAGGGTGAGTATTTTGATACGAAGTAACGGCTGGATTTATTGATTCTTGTATATACATTTTTAAATTTTCTTGAGTCATACGGGCTAATTGTTTAGTATTTTTATGCTTTAACCAGAAATTTTCTAAAGATTTATGTATGAGGTTGCCTCTGGACATTTTGGTGATCTCTTCTTGTGAGTCATCTCGCGGTTCTTTAGCGCCCAGTCTGTGCTCATAAAATGCCCATGCTGGACATTTGTGGTAGTGACTTAAGCAGTCAATACCACTTCGTATAGTAATGTTCCCTGTAATGGCTAAGGCGCAATCATCCGAGATAAATTCGTGGTGATTAGGTTGTTTTGTGTGTCTTTTTGTAGGTTTGGGTGCGGTAAGTTTATTAAAAATACCTGGAGATTCAAAGAGGGTGACTTCTTGTAATTGACTTGAGCAGGAAATTGTAATGTCGTTACTAAAGTTATTTAATCGATGTTTATGCGCAAGGGTTAATTTTTCTTTATAAACATCATCAAAAATATGATATTTTTTTTGAAGGCTTTTTGGAATGAGTGGATTGAATCTAATGTTGTCTGGCCAAAAATTTTCATTCATATTCATTAACCAAACAGCATCATATTTTTTGATTGGATTTTCATAATACCCATTAATATCTATTACCGCTTTATTATTGTGCTTACTTGGAACAAAGTTTTCTAAGTAGTAATTAAGTTTGTCTAGATATTGATCAAATGTTAAATATGAATCAATTATTGTATTATTTGAAATTTGATAAAATTGTTTAAATAAATTATCTATATTATTGTTTTCAAATGATAATAAATTATTTACTTTGCCCCATTTTACATTATTTAAGTATTCCTTTGATAATTTAATCCATTCTTTTATAAGTTTTGTTTTGTTCCAGTATGATTGGTTTTTTATGATGAAAGATAAGGTTTTTGTTAGTGAATCTAATTTTAAGTGAATTACAATGGGATCTTTTGTAATGAGATTTAATAATTTTTGTACGGTTATTTTTTTAGTATTTTTTTGTTTTAAATAATTACCTAATTTCTCTCTTTCTCTAAATTCTGAACTATCGATCCAATTATTAAATATTAAAAGTTCGTAAATTATATCGAATCGAAAATTTTGTGGTTGATTTAATCTCAGAAGATTGAAAGCGGCTCTTATGATCGGCTCAGAAGATAATGGCCTTCTTAAGTCAGAACTATAAATACTATTAACATTGAAATCTTTAAAAATATCTGGTTGTATTTCTCGATCGATTTTATTTTGAAGTGTAATTTGGAATTGGTTTAAAGCAGGACTAATGATAAGTAATTTCTGTTTATTTTCTTTTTTCTTTAATTTAATCCAATCAATTACTCCTTCTATTTCAGCTTCTGGATTGTCGTATTTTCTTTCTTTATTAGTTAGTTTCTCTTTATTAGAATTATTGTCGTGAGTATCTATATTGTTTATTTCAATTAGGCTTTCTTTCAGTTTGGTTAATAATGGCGTATTTAAATCAAATCCTGCTAGATATAAATTTTGATTTTTAATAATTTTATATTTCTTTTGGTGCTTGATGAATAATGAAATAAAGCTGTAACGGGTAATAATGTTTTTCTTTTTACATCGTGCAATGAAAATTTCTCTCCACTCGTAAAAACTTCTAACTTCTCTATATGTAATATTATCTTTTAGATCATTTTCATTAACGGAGTATTCGGTTATAAGTCTATTTGCCTTCATTGCCATTTGGCAAATATTATTTATATCTATAGAGCTAAAGTATTCTTTTTGTTTGTCTAGATCACTTTTAATAATCTCTTCCCAAATAAACTTCTCATCAATCCCATTGATTACGTATGGTATTTTTTCATACCCTTCACTTAAACAGTAATCTACAAATTGATTTTTAACCCAGCGGTGCATTACCTCTATATTAGGTATTTGTATTGTTTTCTTTTTTTCATTTTTTTGCTTTTGTTCGAATAAGTATCTTATGTCATGAGTTTGATTTTCAGTCATGCAAATAATAGCGTCGTAAGTTTTTTTGAACATTAGTCTTATTGTAATATTAGAAAAGCAATTTTAGTATTTCTATTGTAAACTTTTCTTTCTCTTCTCTTTGGATTGTCATACTTTGGTTGCTAACAAAAATTATATTACCCCAGAAGGATTTAAGGTTTTACAAGAAGAGCTTAATTATCTTATTAAGGTAGGTCGTCCCGAAATCGTTAAAGTGGTAAGTTGGGCTGCTAGTAATGGTGATAGAAGTGAAAATGGTGATTATATCTATGGGAAAAAAAAGCTTCGACAGCTTGATGCTAGGATAAAATACTTATTAATTAATATTGAAGACGCCAATATTGTCTATTTAGATCCTAATCTTGAAAGAAACAAAGTTTTTTTTGGGGCACATGTAAAGCTCTTTGATTTAATGAAGGATTCTGAATTAGTGATAAGGGTTGTTGGGCAGCAAGAGATTGGTGTTGATAAAGAAAGTATAAGCTATGTTTCACCACTAGCTAAGGCGCTTATTGGTAAGGCTGTTGGTGACGAAATATCTGTTACAACCCCTGAGGGTGAGCATTTATACCAAATACAAACAATCGATTACAAATAACTGAGTTTTAGGTTATTTCTATTTCAATTCCCGTGGAGATTAATTAAAGTATAATTTTTTAAAATTTATTTTTAGAGGTAATTAATGAAAACAGCACAAGAGGTGAGGGTAGGTAATGTCATTATGGTGGATGGCTCGCCAATGGTGGTGCAAAAGGCTGAGTATAATGTATCAAAATCTGGAAGAAGACAAAATGCAGCAATAGTAAAAATGAAAATGAAGAACTTGCTGACAGATAATTCGACCCAAGCTGTTTTTACAGCCACAGATAAATTTGATGTGGTGATTTTAGAAAAAAAAGAGGTTACGTATTCTTACTTCGCAGACCCAAAATATGTTTTTATGGATTCTGATTTTAATCAATATGAGGTTAATGAGGAAAGTATGGAGGAAGTTTTGAAATTTATCGAAGACGGAATGGAATGCGAAGTAGTTTTTTATGAAGGGATGGCGATTTCAGTGGAGCTTCCAAACTCAGTTATCAGAGAAATTGTTTATACTGAGCCGGCTGTTAAGGGAGACACTACATCAGGCAAGGTTATGAAGCCTGCTCAAACTAGCACGGGATTTGAATTAATGGTTCCTTTGTTTTGTGAAAAAGGAAATAAGATAGAAATTGATACACGTACGTTAGACTACAAGAATAGGGTGAAATAATTTTACCCTGTTCCGCCGACCACTATATTGTCAATTTTTAATGTAGGTTGTCCTACTCCAACGGGCACACTTTGACCTTCCTTGCCACAAGTGCCTACTCCTGAATCTAATCTCATGTTATTTCCCACCATGCTAACTTGCTTTAAGATGTCTGGTCCATTCCCAATAATCGTAGCTCCTTTGACTGGATGTGTTAGTTTTCCATTCTTAATAATATAAGCTTCTGAGGCTGAAAAAACGAATTTACCACTTGTAATGTCAACTTGTCCGCCACCAAAATTATGTGCATAAAGTCCATCTTTAACCGAACTTATAATTTCATCATGACTATACTTTCCATTTAACATGTATGTGTTTGTCATTCTGGGAAGAGGTGTGTGTGCATATGACTCTCTCCTACCATTACCTGTTAACGGCATACCCATTAATTTTGCGTTAAGAGAGTCTTGCAGATAACCAACTAATTTTCCATCGTCAATTAAGATTGTTTTTTGGGTAGCATTTCCCTCATCATCAATATTTAATGAGCCTCTTTTATTTTCTATTGTGCCATCATCTATTATTGTAATACCTTTAGCGGCAACTTGTTCGCCCAGCTTATTACTAAAAGCTGATGTTTTTTTACGAATAAAATCTCCTTCAAGTCCATGACCTATTGCTTCATGTAAGAGCACTCCAGGCCACCCTGACCCAAGAACAACTGTCATTGACCCTGCTGGAGAAGGTT
>JBBWVM010000068.1:0-18026 GCA_050256215.1 Methylophilaceae bacterium | reverse complement strand
TGTAATAAAATAGGAACTTATTTAAAAGCTATAGCGGCAAATATTCATAATATTCCTTTTTATGTTGCAGCGCCATTAAGTACAGTCGACAATAAATTCAGAGGTACTGATTATGTTTTTGAAATTGAATGTAGAAGTCCCGATGAAATAATGAAGATGAAGGGTAGGGATGCTTTAGGTAACATAACAGAGATAAGATTGGGGGAGTCCCCTGCATATAATCCTGCTTTTGACATTACGCCATCCAAATATGTCAGCAAAATTATATGTGAAAAGGGAGTATTTAATCCACAAGATATCGGAGGGTTAATTAGTTGATTATTAATCAAATTAAACAATCACTATATGAGACTGTTTTAAAATTAACTAATAAAGGATTAAATCATGGTGCTACAGGGAACTGTAGCTGTCGTGATGGCAATACTTTTTTAATTACCCCTAGTGGAATAGATAATAATGATCTAACTCCAGATATGATGGTTAGAATGGATTTTGGAGGCAATGTTATTTATGAAAATCATAATCTCCAGCCTTCAAGTGAGTGGCGATTTCATAAAGAAATTTTAGAAAAAAAAGAAAAAATAAATGCTGTTGTGCATACACACTCTATTTTTGCAAGCACCATAAGTTTGTTTGGTGTAGACATTCCTGCGTTTCATTACATGATTGCTGTGGCTGGCGGAGATTCTATTCGTTGTGCTCCCTATGCAATGTTTGGAACTCAAGTGCTTTCGGATAGGATTCTTAAAGCACTTGATGGCAGGAAAGCTTGTTTGATTGCAAATCATGGGTTAGTTGCTATTGGAAAGGATTTAAACGAAGCATTTTTAATTGCAGAGGAAATTGAACATTTAAGTCGTCTTTATATTGAGGCTAAAAAAATCGGTGAACCAAATTTGTTGAATAAAAAAGAAATGACTGAAGTAATTGAGCGTTTTGGATCTTATGGGAATTGGTCAAAAGAATAAAGTATTCATTGTAGGACTATGGGCTTTAAAGTAAAATGATACCCCGTCGGCAATTTTTTATAAGAGTTCTTTTATGACTAAATATGTGTTTGTTACTGGCGGAGTAGTTTCCTCGCTTGGGAAAGGTATTGCTGCCGCTAGTTTGGGTGCAATACTTGAATCCAGAAATCTCAATATAACTATGTTAAAGCTTGATCCATATATTAATGTGGACCCGGGGACAATGAGCCCATTTCAACATGGTGAGGTTTTTGTAACAGATGATGGTGCTGAAACAGATCTCGATCTTGGTCATTACGAAAGATTTATTTCTTCTAAAATGACTAAAAAGAATAATTTTACGACTGGCCAAATATACGATAGCGTTATTAAAAAAGAACGCCGGGGTGAATATCTTGGTAAAACTGTCCAAGTGATCCCGCATATAACTGACGAAATTAAATTACATATTCGAGAAGGTTCAAGAAATGTCGATATAGCAATTATTGAGGTTGGCGGTACGGTTGGCGATATTGAATCACTTCCCTTTTTAGAGGCCATTCGTCAAATGGGATTTGAAGAAGGCAAGGAGAATACTTGTTATATTCATTTAACCTTACTTCCATGGATTGCAACTGCGGGGGAATTAAAAACAAAACCTACACAACATTCAGTCAAGGAATTAAGACAAATTGGTATACAGCCTGATATTTTATTGTGTCGCTCTGAGCGTAAATTACCTAAAGAAGAAAGGGATAAGATTGCTTTATTTACTAATGTAGCACAAAGAGCCGTTATTTCTGCTCTCGATTCAAATTCGATTTATCGTATTCCGATGATGCTTCATGAGCAGAAAATCGATGAAATTGTTTGTGAGAAATTAAAAATAAAGCCTAAGCGAGCTGATTTAAAACAATGGGAAAATATTACGCGCATGCTTGATGAGGCTAATGATTTGATTGATATTGCATTTGTGGGTAAATATGTCGATCGTACAGAATCCTATAAGTCACTTACTGAGGCTTTAATTCATGCGGGTATTCATAACAATATAAAAATTAAAATTCATTTTATAGATTCCGAGGATTTAGTTAGTAATGGTACTAATGTGCTTAATGGAATGAATGCAATCTTGATCCCTGGAGGGTTCGGTAAAAGGGGTACTGAAGGAAAAATTCAAGCTATACAGTACGCTAGGATCAATAAGGTACCATTCTTAGGTATATGCTTGGGTATGCAATTAGCAGTGATTGAGTATGCTCGATATATTGCTAATTTAAAAAATGCAAATAGCACAGAGTTTAATAATAAAACTCCGTATCCTGTGATTGCTCTTATTACAGAATGGAAAACAAAAGAGGGTGACATAGAGGAGAGGGATGAGTATTCTAATTTAGGTGGGACAATGAGACTTGGCGCCCAAAGGTCTCCTGTAAAGAAAAACACTCTAGCTCATAGTATTTATGGCGATTATGTAAATGAGCGGCATCGTCATAGATATGAGGTGAATAATGACTATGTCGATCAGTTGATTAAAACTGGATTGGTTGTTTCTTCAAGAACGCCCTCAGAAAATTTATGTGAAATGATTGAATTATCCATCACAAATCATCCTTGGTTTTTAGGGTGTCAATTTCATCCTGAATTTACTTCCAATCCAAAGGTTGGGCATCCATTGTTTTTATCATTTATAAAAGCAGCACTTGAATATCAAAAAAAAGGTAATTAGATGAAATTATGTAACTTTAATATTGGCTTAGACCAATCTTTGTTTTTAATAGCAGGTCCGTGTGTGATTGAATCAGAATCAATGACCATTGATGTGGCAGGAAAATTAAAAGAAATAACTGCTCAATTAGACATTCCTTTTATTTTTAAATCATCTTTTGACAAAGCTAACAGAAGTTCTAATAAGACCTTTAGAGGGTTTGGTTTGGATGAAGGTCTCAGAATATTAGAGGCGGTTAAAAAACAACTTGATGTCCATGTATTAACAGATATTCATTCTGAGTCTCAAGTTAAGCCTGTGTCTGAAATTGTAGATGTACTTCAGACCCCCGCATTCTTATGTAGACAAACAGACTTTATTACTGCAGTGGCGAAAGCAGGAAAGCCAGTTAATATTAAAAAAGGACAATTCTTAGCTCCACAAGATATGATGCAAGTAGTTCAAAAAGCTAAAGAAGCCAATGGTGGTCAAGATAATATTATGGTTTGTGAGCGAGGCGTTTCATTTGGCTATAATACATTGGTATCTGATATGAGAAGCTTGTCAATTATGCGTAATACAATGTGCCCAGTCATTTTTGATGCCACACACTCAGTTCAGCAACCAGGAGGTCATGGTGATCGAAGTGGTGGGCAAAGTGAATTTGTTCCATTGTTAGCAAGAGCAGCTGTTTCTTGCGGGATCTCTGGTATTTTTATGGAAACTCATCCAAACCCAAAAGAGGCGCTGTCGGATGGACCTAATGCTGTGCCTTTAGAACGAATGGCTAGTTTATTAGAAACTCTTAAAGAGCTCGATCAAATTGTTAAATCTAAAGATATATTTTAAATTAAGTTAGGAAAAAAATGATTAAAATTAAAAACATTCATGGTCGAATGATTGTTGACTCAAGAGGAAATCCAACTGTTGAAGCGGATGTGACTCTTGAGGATGGGAGCGTAGGCAGAGCTTCGGTTCCTTCTGGTGCCTCTACTGGAAGTAAAGAGGCAATTGAGTTGAGGGATGGTAATTTAAATGTTTATGTTGGAAAAGGCGTAACTAAAGCCATTAATAATATTAATAATCAGATTTTTTCTTTATTAAAAGGAATGGACGCAGAGAACCAGGAAGAAATTGATTATGCAATGATTGATCTTGATGGAACTAATAACAAAGCAAATTTAGGGGCCAATGCAATTCTTGCAGTGTCTATGGCAACCGCATATGCTGCTGCACATAGTCAGAATAAACAGCTATTTGAATATTTAGGTGCTTCTGAAAATTACACACTTCCAACACCTATGATGAATATAATTAATGGTGGCGCTCATGCTGATAATAATGTGGATATTCAGGAGTTTATGATTATTCCAGCAGGTAGACCTAGTTTTTATGAGGCTATTCGTTGTGGAGCTGAAATTTTTCATGCACTGAAAGTAAATTTAAGTAAGAAAAAATTAGCAACAACGGTAGGAGATGAAGGTGGTTTTGCCCCTAATTTATCTTCGAATGAGGCTGCCCTCAAACTTATAATGGAGTCTATTGAGGAAGCTGGATATGAGCCTGGGAAGGATGTTTTTTTAGGTCTTGATTGTGCAAGTACGGAGTTCTATGACGATAAAGGCTATCACTTAGATTCTGAAAAAGTTACATTAAACTCTACTGAAATGATTGATTATCTTTCAGGTTGGTGTGATAAATATCCTATCATAAGTATTGAGGATGGTTTAAGTGAATTTGATTGGGAGGGATGGTCATTATTAACTGAGAGAATGGGGAGGAATGTTCAATTAGTGGGCGATGATTTATTTGTAACTAACCCCAAAATACTCAAACAAGGAATTGACAAGGAGATTGCTAATTCTGTATTAATTAAAATTAATCAGATAGGCACGTTATCTGAAACATTCGAAACAATTAATTTAGCAAAGAAAGCAAATTATACTGCGGTTATTTCTCATCGATCTGGCGAAACTGAAGATACTGCAATTGCAGATCTGGCTGTTGCAACCAATGTTATGCAGATTAAAACAGGCTCTATGTCAAGGTCGGAAAGAGTTGCTAAATATAATCAGCTGTTAAGAATAGAGGAGCTCTTAGGGTCTAGGGCTAAATATGCTGGTTTATCTGCATTTTACCAATTAAATTTATAGGTCAATGAAAATACTAACTTTTGTTCTTTTTGTGTTGTTGTTATTAATTCAATATCCTTTATGGTGGGGTAAGGGAAGTTTTTATAAAGTTTATAGGTTGAATCAAAATCTCGATAAACAATATCAAATTAATTTAGAACTTAGAAGAAAAAATAATGCCCTCAAAGCAGAGGTAAATGATTTAAAAAGAGGGACTGACGTAATTGAAGAGCGAGCTAGGGATGAATTAGGTATGGTAAAAAAGGATGAGGTTTTTTTTCAAATTATTAACAAACAAAAGCAATAATTTTTTTTAATTTATTGCTTGCTGTCATTTTTAAATAAAAGTTTTTCATTGTCCGTGATATTAATCTTACTGTTAAGTAGTTTGAGTTCCGAATTAATTTTTTTAATTTGAAGCTCTAATAATACACAGTAAAGACCTTTTTCTTTACAGTATACATTGACTACCTGCCCTACATTTTCTTCGTCAGCTATTATTGTTTCACCAAATTTAGGCTCTTTATCAAGATGAACACTACCCAAATACATCCTTCTTTTAGGCTGACCTAAGTAATGGGTTCTTGCTACTATTTCTTGCCCTGTATAACATCCTTTTTTGAAGTTAATAGCATTTATGAGATCAAGATTTAGTGATTGTGGTATAAATTGATTTTGTGTTTCAAGAAAAATATTAGGTATTTTGGTTCTAATATCATCTGAAAACCAATCTTTATTATTGAGATTATTTGAATTAGGTTGTAATCCCTTTAATAAAGTATTACATTTTTTACTTAATCCTATAATGAGGAGCCGCTCATCTTGACCTGGTAATTTTGTAATAGAAATCTCGTCATGAAAAACAGTGTTCATAGGTGATTTTGGAGGATTAGAGAATAAATTATTTGTATTCTTATTTTCTTTGTTAAGAGATACACCAAAGAAAGTAAGATATTCTGGATTTAATTTTATAATAACTTTGGCTCGTAGGACATACATTGAAAGTTTTTTGCTAATTTCTGTGCTAATTGAGCTTGGGCATAATAATAAAAAGCTTTCTTGGAATTTAACTATATGAAAAAAGGCAATGAGCCTGCCTTTGGGCGAACAATATCCTGCGTAGATTGATTGCTTGTTTGAAACTAGATTAATATCATTTGTAATCTGACCTTGAATGAATTCTTTTGCATCTTGCCCCTCAAGGCTAATTATGCTTAATTTGTTAAGGTTGTAAGTTGAAGGATTATGTTTTATCACATTTATTTTTTTGTATTAGGTTGTTTTAATTCAAAACTGAATTTTGCTAATTAGTCAGATTTTATTTGTCCATTATGCTATATTTCAGCTAAAATTATTCAGTATTTTGTCCACTACATTGTATGGTAAATTAAACTAAATCCTTAGTAAACAATAATTATAGTTAAAGAGAGAAACTGATGAATCAAAATAGTTATAGTAAAGAGGAATTGCTTACTTGTGCGCGAGGAGAGATGTTTGGAGATGGTAATGCTCAGTTACCATTACCTCCAATGTTAATGTTTGATAGAATTATTTTAATTGATGACAAAAGTGGAAAGTTTGCAAAAGGACAAATCATAGCTGAATTAGATATTACGAAAGAATTATGGTTTTTTGATTGTCATTTTCAAGGTGACCCAGTGATGCCAGGCTGTTTAGGTCTCGATGCGATGTGGCAGTTAGTTGGTTTTTATTTGGGATGGAAAGGTGGATTAGGTAAGGGTAGGGCTCTAGGCGCTGGCGAGGTTAAATTTTCAGGTCAAGTATTACCGACTGCCAAAAAAATTACTTATACAATTGATTTAAAAAGAATTATTATGAGAAAATTAGTCATGGGTGTTGCTGATGCTAGAATGGAAATTGATGGAAGACAAATCTACCAAGCACTTGATCTTAAAGTTGGATTGTTTGTCCGTACTGACAATTTTTAAAGGATAAAAGTTAGTGAAAAGAGTTGTTATCACAGGAATTGGTATTGTTTCAAGTCTCGGAAATAATATGTTAGAAGTCACTTCTAGTCTTGAGAATTCAAGGTCTGGAATTACATTTCAGCCTGAATACCAGGAAAGAGGCTTACGTTCCCAGATTGCGGGTTCTATTAATATTAATATTCAGGAGCTGATAGATCGAAAGTTATTAAGGTTTATGGGGAAAGGTCATGCTTATGCATGGATTGCAATGCAAGAAGCAATTGCTGATTCTAAATTAAATGAGGATGAGGTGTCTAATCCTCGATCTGGTTTAATTGTAGGGGCGGGTGGAACATCAACTGAGAATATGTTGGCAGGAACTGATATCTTGAAAGAAAAGGGTATACGTCGTGTAGGCCCTTATATGGTGACAAAAACAATGTCGAGTGGTGTGGTTGCATGTCTTGCAACTGGTGCGAAAATTAAAGGTATAAATTATGGAATTAGCTCAGCTTGCTCAACGAGCGCTCATTGTATTGGAAATGCTTATGAGCAAATACAAATGGGCAAGCAAGACATTATTTTTGCAGGTGGAGCCGAAGAGGAACATTGGACAATGAGTTATCTTTTTGATGCTATGGGAGCAATGTCATCAAAATATAATGATACTCCTGAAAAAGCATCTAGAACTTTTGATGTTAATCGTGATGGTTTTGTAATATCAGGTGGAGGTGGAATTTTAGTTTTAGAGGAATATGAGCATGCGGTGAAGCGTGGTGCAAAAATATACGCTGAGGTTGTGGGATATGGTGCTACATCAGATGGTTTTGATATGGTGGCTCCAAGCGGAGAGGGCGCACAAAGGTGCATGAATGTTGCCTTAAAAGAAAATAATATTAGTTCTGTTGATTATATTAATACTCATGGCACAAGTACTCCTATAGGTGATGTAAAGGAGCTGGAAGCCATTAAGGCTGTATTTGAAAATAATAAATTTGGAAATATACCTTATATTGCCTCAACTAAGTCTTTGTCTGGACATGCATTAGGTGCTGCGGGTGTGAATGAGGCAATTTATAGCTTACTTATGATGGAGAAGGGTTTTTTAGCCCCATCAATAAATATTGATGATTTAGATCCGGTTGCTGAGGGATTACCTATTATTCGGGAGAAAAAAAGTTTAGATATTAAGACAATTATGTCTAATAGTTTCGGGTTTGGTGGTACTAATGCTTCTTTAGTTTTTTCTAAAGAAAATCTATAATCCAAAAATTATTATTAAAATAACTCTTCTTTGTTCTGCCAACAAAATATTAAATGTTCGGCAAGCGGAAGTAAGACTCATCCCCTCAACAGCTATCTTTTTTTGGTAAAATAATGTTTGTGATGACCTTTCAAGAAAAAAATTTTGTTTCTCAGTTCCAATTAAAACAATCTCAGGCTTAAAAGAAAAAATTCGTTTTAAATTTTTTTTTGATAAATCATTTAAGCTCTGTATTGGCGAATTCGATATTATTGATTCAGGAAAAATAATAATATTTTTCTCAAATTTATTTGTTTTTATTTGAATCCATCCATCATCATATGCGTCAATAATGTTTAAAGTATCTGATTCGATTTTATGAAATTTCATGTTATTTTTTATTGAAGTTATTTCAAGTGTTTCGTTGGCTTAATTCTAATAGAAAGGTAAGATAACACATAATTTTTAACATTAAGATGAAGATATTTTGACACCAGTTCTAAAATCAACAAAATTAAATAATGTTTGTTATGACATCAGAGGTCCTGTCTTAGAGCACGCCAAAAAAATGGAAGAGGATGGCCATAGAATTATAAAGTTAAATATTGGTAATCCTGCTGCATTTGGATTTGAGGCTCCTGATGAAATAACTCAAGATGTTATTCGGAATATGAATAAGGCTTCTGGTTACACAGAGAGCCATGGACTATTTGAGCCAAGAAAAGCAATCATGCACTACACGCAGCAAAAACTGATTACCAATGTTGATGTAGATGACATTATTCTTGGTAATGGTGTTTCTGAGTTGATTGTTATGGCAATGCAAGGTTTAATTAATAATGATGATGAGGTGCTTATTCCAAAGCCTGATTATCCATTATGGACTGCCGCTGTCACCTTGGCTGGAGGAAGCCCGGTGCATTATGTTTGTGATGAATTAGCTGGTTGGTTTCCTGATATTAAGGATATTGAGTCAAAAATTACAAATAAGACTCGAGCTATAGTGGTTATAAACCCAAACAATCCAACGGGTGCATTGTATTCTGATGAAGTGCTTAAGCAGATTATTGAAGTTGCTCGAAAGCATAGTTTAATTATATTTGCAGACGAAATTTACGATAAGGTTTTATATGATAATCATCATCATAATTCAATTGCTTCCTTGGCTGATGACGTTTTATTTGTGACGTTGAATGGCTTATCGAAAAACTATAGAGCATGTGGTTATCGTGCAGGATGGCTCGTTGTATCTGGTAATAAAGAAAAAGCGAGTGATTACTTAGAAGGGCTTAATATATTAGCCTCTATGAGGCTTTGTGCAAATGTTCCTGGGCAACTTGCAATTCAAACTGCGCTTGGAGGCTATCAAAGCATTGAAGATTTGGTAGCTCCTGGTGGTCGTTTATTTAAGCAAAGAGAGTTGGCTTATAACATGGCGACTGAAATTCCTGGTGTAACTTGTGTTAAACCATCGGCTGCGATGTATTTGTTTTTGAAGCTAGATCCTAAGATGTATCCAATTGAAAATGACCAAGAATTTGTATTGGATGTGTTAAAGGAAAAGAAAGTACTTTTAGTGCAAGGTAGTGGATTTAATTGGCATGATAATAATCATATTCGCATGGTATTTTTGCCAAATGAGGACGAATTAAAAGAAGCTATAGAAAAATTGGCAGATTATTTGAAAGGATACCGAAGATAAAGATGAGTTATAAAATAAATGTAGGTTTAATTGGTATTGGAACAGTTGGCAGTGGCACTTATAAAGTGCTGAAAGAAAACTTTTTTGAAATTTTCAGAAAAACAGGAAAAGAGATAAAAATTACTGCAGTTGCTGATAAAGATACACAGCGAGCTAAGAAAATCGTAGAAGAGTCTGTAGTAATTTTTGAAGATGCATTTGAGCTTGTTAAAGACAAAAGTATCAATATTATTATTGAATTGATTGGTGGCACAGGAATATCTAAAGAGATAGTTAAGGTAGCGATTGAGCACAATAAACATGTTGTAACTGCAAACAAGGCGTTAATTGCAATACATGGGGAGGAGTTAATTCATTTAGCTAACGAGCACAATGTAACTTTGGCTTATGAAGCTGCTGTTGCTGGAGGAATACCAATTATTAAAGCCTTAAGAGAAGGCTTGGCATCAAATAAAATTGAATGGGTAGTAGGTATTATTAATGGAACAACAAATTATATTCTTTCAGAAATGAGAGAAAATAATCTTACTTTTGAGGTGGCTCTCAAGCAAGCGCAGGAGTTGGGTTTTGCAGAAGCAGATCCTACATTTGATATTGAAGGGGTTGATGCTGCTCATAAAATTACAATTTTAGCTTCTGTTGCATTTGGAATCCCTATTAATTTTGAAGCCACGTATATTGAAGGTATTACTAATTTAGAGCAAAAAGATATCATTTATGCTGAAGAATTAGGTTATCGAATTAAATTATTAGCTATTACTAAATGTCTTAATGGTTCTGTTGAGTTAAGAGTTCACCCTACATTGATTCCGGAAAAGCGTTTAGTTGCAAATGTAAATGGCGCTATGAATGCAGTTCTTGTTAAGGGTAATATGGTAGGACCAACCTTATATTATGGGGCTGGAGCTGGTTCTGAGCCTACTGCAAGTGCAGTGGTAGCGGATGTTATTGATATTGCTAGAAATTTTAGTTCAAGTGAGAGAGTGTTAATTCCTGCATTGGGTTTCATGAGCGATCAAATTAAATCAAAAAAATTGTTACTTATTGAGGATGTAGTTTGTGAATTTTATCTACGACTTTTAATGTCAAATGAGTCTGGTGTATTAGCAAAAATCACACAAATATTTGCACAGCATTCAGTTTCAATCGATGCTATGGTCCAAAAAGAAGTTCATGAGGAGGATCAAGTGGCAGATATTGTAGTTGTTACATCTTATGTGGTTGAGAAGGAAATGAATAAAATTATAAATAAAATTGAAATGTTGCCAGAGAATAATGGTAATGTAGTGAAAATTAGAATTGAACAATTAAATAAGTAATTAATTAATGAAATATATTTCTACGCGAGGTCAATCGCCCGAGTTAAGTTTTTGTGAGGTTTTATTAGAGGGCTTGGCTCTTGATGGCGGATTATATATACCTAAATCCTATCCAAAATTTTTAGATACGGATCTTAGTTATATGAGGCCGATGTCATATCAGGACTTAATGTTTTTCATTTGTGAGAGGTTTGTTGACGATATTCCGGCTGATGATTTAAAAATAATTATTGATAAAACATACACACCGGAAGTATTTAATTATAGTCGACCTGATCAAAATTCTAAAGAGATTACCCCTACATTAAAATTGGAAGATAATTTGTATCTGTTGTCTTTATCTAATGGACCAACCTTAGCATTTAAAGATATTGCAATGCAGTTTCTCGGTCATGTGTTTGAATACGTGTTAGATAAGAAAGGAAAAAAAATTAATTTTTTGGGAGCTACATCTGGTGATACTGGTCCAGCTGCTGAGTATGCTTTGAAAGGTAAAAAAGGAATTAATGTTTTTATGCTCTCACCATATAAAAAAATGAGTCCCTTTCAGACAGCACAGATGTTTAGTTTGAAAGATAGTAATATTTTTAATATTGCTATAAAAGGTGTTTTTGATGACTGTCAGGATATAGTCAAAATTATATCAAATGACATACAATTTAAAAAAGAAAATAATATTGGGGCTATAAATTCAATTAATTGGGGACGTATATTAGCACAAGTTATTTACTATTTTAAAGGGTATTTTTCTATTACTCAAACAAATAAAACTTTTGTTGATTTTACGGTACCTACTGGAAATTTTGGAAATATTTGTGCGGGGCATATTGCCAGAATGATGGGGCTACCAATTAGGCATTTGGTGGTCGCTACTAATGAAAATGATGTTTTAGATGAATTTTTTCAGACAGGAATTTATCGGCCGCGGAAATCTGAAAACACTTTTCATACCTCTAGTCCATCTATGGATATTTCAAAAGCATCTAATTTTGAAAGATTTATATTTGATTTACTTGGTTGTGATGCTGGTGTTCTAACAGATTATTGGAAACAAATAGATCAAGGAGATTCATTTGTTCTGGAAGAGCACGTATTTAATAAAATTAAAGACTTTGGGTTTATTTCATCATCAAGTAAACATTCAAATAGAATGGAATTAATTAAAGTATTTTATGATAAATACGGTGTGGTTATTGACACTCACACAGCTGATGGCGTAAAGGCTGCATTGGATCATATTACCAAAGATGTTCCTATGCTTGTTTTAGAAACAGCTTCGCCTGTGAAATTTGAAAAATCTATATTGGAATCAATTGGTAAGGTACCTAAGAGGCCAGATAGTTTAATGAATATTGAATTACTTGATCAACAATCTAAAGTTTTAGAAAATAATTTCAAATCTATTAAGTCTTTTATTACGGCAAAAAAATAATATGAAGCAGTATTTAGATCTTTTAAACCATGTTAAAAAAAATGGGATTAAAAAAAATGATCGCACAGGGACCGGAACTTTATCTGTCTTTGGGTTCCAGATGAGGTTTGATCTTAATCAAGGATTTCCTTTGCTCACCACTAAAAAGATACATTTAAAATCAGTTATCCATGAATTATTATGGTTCTTAACAGGGGACACCAATATTAAATACTTAAAAGATCACGGAGTCTCTATTTGGGATGAATGGGCTGATGATAAAGGAAATCTTGGTCCTGTTTATGGTTCTCAATGGAGAAGCTGGTCTACAAGTAAAGGTGAGTCAATTGATCAAATTTCACAATTAATTAATCAAATTAAAAATAATCCTAACTCAAGGCGGCTTGTTGTTTCTGCATGGAATGTTGCAGATATTGAATATATGAAGTTACCGCCATGCCATGCTTTTTTTCAATTTTATGTTGCAAATGGTAAGTTATCATGTCAGTTATATCAAAGGAGTGCAGATATTTTCCTGGGGGTACCTTTTAATATTGCCTCATATGCACTTTTAACAAAAATGATCGCCCAAGTATGTGATTTAAAGTGCGGAGATTTTATTCATACTTTGGGTGATGCTCATATTTATTTGAACCATCTTGATCAAGCAAATGAACAATTAACAAGATCCCCTAAAAAACTTCCTTTAATTGAAATTAATCTAAATATTAAAAATATTTTTGATTTTAAATTTGATGATTTCAAATTAATTAATTATGATCCTTATCCATTAATTAAAGCACCAATCGCAATCTAATGAAGAAGATATCTATCATTGTCGCCATGGGGCGTAGTCAAGTTATTGGAATTGATAATAAACTCCCTTGGCATATTTCTGAGGATTTAAAGCGATTTAAAAAAATAACTTTAAATCACTCTGTAATTATGGGTAGGAAAACTTATGATTCTATTGGTAAACCTTTGATTAATAGAGAAAATATTGTCATAACCAGAGATACTTCTTTAGCGATTGATGGAGTGATAACTTTAAATTCATTAGAATCAGCTATTGCTATTGTTAAAGATAATTCTGAAATTTTTATTATAGGTGGAGAACAAATATACTCAATGGCTTTACCTATCGCCACACATATGTATGTTACTGAGGTTGATAAGTCTGTTGCTGGTGGTAATGCTTTCTTTCCAAGCTTTATAGATAACGGGTGGAGCGAGACTAAACGTATAGCTCATAAAGATCAGTATGGCTTGAAATTTTCATTTGTTGACTATGTTCGAGTGTGATTTAATTACAAAAAAATTATGCTTGTCTCGTTAAATATGTAGTTCTTATTTGTGTTGGTTTAAAGTATTTTTGCACAATAGATTCTGCTATAGCAATATCAAACTTTTTACAGCTAAAGATATCTATGTAGCAGTCACCATTAATATCAACAAAGTGCCCAGTAATAGATGAGGTTTCAATTAATTGAACTAAGCTATATCCAGCAGATTCAGGAAGGTGTGTGGCAAAATGCTTGATTGTTGGTTCCCCATATGCAATCATTTTTATTTCTGGTACTAATTCTAAAACAAATTTTTTTATATTATCTCTCGATCTAACCTTTTCTATATTTCCATTTTTACAATCTAAAATTAAGTGATATCCCCAATATGCCATTTTATATTTTCTAAGTCCCTTTTATTTTCTAAATTTTAGGAAGCGTTACACCACTTTGGCCTTGATATTTTCCTCCACGATCCTTGTAGGATGTTTCACAAATTTCGTCTGACTCAAAGAATAAAACTTGCGCACACCCTTCTCCAGCATAAATCTTTGCAGGCAAGGGCGTGGTATTGCTGAATTCTAACGTCACATAACCTTCCCACTCTGGTTCAAATGGTGTAACGTTAACTATGATGCCGCATCGTGCATATGTTGATTTTCCAACACATATCGCTAGAACATTTCTTGGGATTTTAAAATACTCAACGGTTCTAGCAAGTGCAAATGAGTTTGGTGGAATAATACAAGAATCACTGTTAAATTCTACAAATGAATTAGGATCAAATTTCTTAGGATCAACTATAGTGCTATTGATATTTGTAAACACCTTAAATTCAGGAGCGCATCGTATGTCATACCCGTAACTGGATGTGCCATAAGATACTATTTTCTTATCATTTTGTTCTCGAATTAAGCTGGGCTCAAATGGGGAAATCATTTGATGGTCTTCAGCCATTTTTCTTATCCATTTATCAGATTTAATGCTCATTAGCTTCCTTGGTTTTTAATTATAAAAATCGAGTTTTGAGTTAATTATTAACACTTTTACGCCAGAACTGATTAGCATCTTCAAATATAATACTTGTTTCTACTGGATCACTACTGCCTGCTGGATATTGATGAACTTTCATTTTATTTTTAATCCAGAAATTAATTACTGGATCTATTAATGACCAGGCTGCTTTTACTTCATCTATGTGAAGAAATCTAGACTGATTTCCTTCGATAAGGTCTAACATTAATGTTTCATAAGCATCTATTGATTCATCCCCTTGAATTCGATTTAAACCTTCTAGTCTAGTTTTTCTTAAATTGGATTCATTAAGTCCAGGAACCTTTGTTTGGATTTCGAAATAAGTACTTTCTTTGGGTTGAATACTAAAAATTAACCAATTATTATCTACTTCAGAAATTGGCCCAGCATTATCCTTAAATTTTATTGAGATATAAGTACCGCTTTCATGTAAGCGTTTTGCAGTTCTTAGATAAATTGGTACGCCTTTCCATCTTGGATTATCAATAAATAATTTAAGTGCCGCATAAGTTTCCACAACACTAGAGCTATCTTCTAATTCTTCAAGGTAGCCCTTTACAGCCCCTTCTCCGTTAATTTCTCCAGATTTGTATTGTGCTCTGAATGCATGTTTATCAATATTATCTATTGGTATGGGTTTAATTGATTTTAATAGCTTTATTTTTTCTTTTCTAATGTCATCAGGTGAAAATGATTCTGGTTTTTCCATTGTTGTAAGAGCAAGCATCTGTAAGAGATGGCTTTGTATCATATCTCTTAAGGCACCTGTAGCATCATAAAATTTAGTTCTTTCTCCCACCCCTAATGTTTCGTGATTAGTTATTTGAATATGATCAATGTATTGATGATTCCAAAGAGGCTCTAAAATCGTATTTGCAAATCTTGTCCATAGAATATTTTGTAGGGCTGATTTACCTAGATAATGATCAATTCTGTATATTTGAGTTTCATTTAGATGTTTGGAAATCGATTCTTGCAGAGCAATTGCGCTATTCAAATCAGTGCCAAAAGGTTTTTCAATAAGCACTCTTCTCCAGCTATGCTCTTCATTAAGCAAATCTACTGAAGCTAATTGATCAACAATGGCCGCAAAATCAGAAGGCCTTACTGACAAAAAGAAAGCTAAATTTTTAGAAAAGCGCTCGTCATTTAATAATAGATTTGCAAACTTTTTAAAGGCATCAGGATCATCTGGTAAATTTGCATGATAAATATTTCGTTTTATAAATCGATCAAAAACTTTTTGATCGTATTTTTTTTTGAATTTAATATCAAGCATTCCTTTAATTTCATTCTCCCATTCTTCTTGAGTGACAGCCTGTCTACCCACTGAAAGAATTTTCATTGCAGGAGGTAATTTTTCTGACTTATCGAGACAAAAAAGACCAGGTATTAACTTAATGCGAGAAAGATTACCTTTTGCGCCAAATAAAACTAGAGTCGAATTTTCAATCATTAGTATAATTATCCTTTGTGCTTCATTGCATGACCACCAAATGCATTTCTCATAATTGATAGCAACTTATATCCATAACCTTTTTGTTTTCCCTGGCTTCGAAATCTTACTTGAAGAGCTAGTGTTAATACAGGGGTTGGAATACCTTGCTCGATAGATTCAACCACTGTCCATCTACCTTCACCAGAGTCAGCAACGTAAGGTGCAATGTTATCTAAATTCTGATCATCCTTTAAAGCTTCAGCTGTTAAATCAAGTAACCAACTTCTAACCACCGATCCATGTCTCCATAATTCTGTAATATCTGCCATATCAATATTAAATTCTGTTTTTCCTTTTAATAATTCTAATCCTTCAGCGAACGATTCCATCATTCCATATTCAATACCGTTATGGATCATTTTGGTGAAATGACCAGAGCCAACTGGCCCAACGTGTAACCAGCCTTTTTGAGGAGTAACTGCTAACGCTCTTAGTGCGGGTTCAATAGTTTTAGCTACTTCTGGAGTCGCTCCAGCCATTAAACAGTAACCATTATCTAGTCCCCATACGCCACCAGATGTTCCACAATCCATAAACCCAATGCCATGTTCTAGAAGCATCTTTCCCATTTTGATACTATGTTTATAATTTGAGTTACCACCATCAACAATAATATCGCCTTCATTGAGTAACGGTATAAGATCAGAAATTTGGTTTTCTGTAATTTCACCCGCTGGTAGCATTAACCAAACAATTTTTTGATCATCAAGTTTTGATAGTGCATCCTCAACGGAAGTTGAAGGAGTCATATTTTCTGTATCGGCGAGTTTTTTGACGACCGATTGATTTGTATCAAATCCAATTACAGAAACACCATTTCGAATCAGGCGTGCAGTCATATTTCCACCCATTTTACCAAGACCAAGCATTGCAATTTTCATATTTATTCCTTTGATGTAGGTTTAAAATTTGTTAATCTTTTGGATTAATTTGTTAACATTGAAATTAAGAGATGCATTATAGCAAATACTTAACTTCACTTATAATTAAAATAAGCAATTATTATGCCAAATTTGAGTTTTAGATAATTTTTACAATTTAAATAGAAAGATTTTATGGATTTAGGAAATAGTTCGTGGTTATCATTTAATACCCAGGGTGAATTAGAGTTAGCTGCAGTTCGTATGATCTCTAATTATGCTAACAACTCAATAGCAGAAAAAGGTCAATTTTCTATAGTATTGGCTGGTGGCTCTACTCCTGAGAATGTTTATAAATTATTATCAAAACAGAATTTTGATTGGGAAAATTGGGTTATTTATTATGGTGATGAGAGATGTCTTTCTATTAATGATAAAGCTAGAAATAGTTTTATGGCAGAATCTTCGTGGCTATCTAAAGTTAATATACCGACTGATCAAATATTTACTATTCCTGCAGAGATAGGGAATGAAAAAGGTTCGATTGAATATGAAAAATTTTTAGATAATAATAAAGTTTTTGATTTGGTGTTGCTCGGATTAGGTGAGGATGGTCATATTGCAAGCATATTTCCAAACCAATCTTATGATGATTCTCGTCAAGCTATATCAGTTGCAAATGCTCCTAAGATGCCTAAAAATAGAATTTCATTAACTCCTTCTAGGTTGAGTAATACTGAAAATATTATGTTTTTAGTAGTTGGTCAAAACAAATCAGAGGCGGTAAGGAAGTGGAAATTAAAAGGGAATATCCCTGCTTGCTATGTACGTGCCAAAAAAGAATTGTCGATATTACATTTTGATGTTGATTGAATTTAGTTATTTTCGATAACAATTTTTGGAAATTTACTCGTATGATCCTCAGTTAACTCTGCAATCTTAAGTGCAGTTTTTAATGCG
>JBBWVM010000067.1:0-33492 GCA_050256215.1 Methylophilaceae bacterium | reverse complement strand
TTATTTAAGATTTTTTTCATAAAACCAGTTTACCCCCAGAGCATTAAGGAAACAAAGATAAAATTTGGGGTAATACTTTTACACATTATATAAATTGGGGTAAAAACTCTAAATTACCCCAAGTATTACATTGGATACAATAGGACTGTTTTGAACAACATAGGACAGTATTTAAAGGGTTTTAGAGAAGAGGAGAGTAATAATCGGACCGTCTAGGACCTATTTGGACTATAAATTGGTGGAGGTAAGCGGGATCGAACCGCTGACCCTCTGAATGCCATCCAGATGCTCTCCCAGCTGAGCTATACCCCCAGATTCATGAGTTGCTGATGTTAATTAGTTGGTTAAATTATGTCAACCATTTCCTTAGTTAGAATTTGATAAAGTATCACTAATTGAATTTATCAAACTCAACTAGAACGTTCAGAATTTCATTTACAGATTGTGTAATATTGTCTGGAGTATAACCACCCTCCAACATGTACAAAGTGCGATTAGAGGAATAAAGGTCTGCGATATGATGCAAAATTTTTGCAACTTGTTTATAACCCTTTTTGGTGTAATTTAACTGACCTAATAAATCGCCTTGATGTGCGTCAAATCCTGCAGACACTAATATAAATTCAGGTTTAAATTTTTGCATCGCAGGCTCAAGGTAAGCTTTCACTGAATTAATTAATGCCTCATCGCCTGATCCTGCAGGTAAATCTACATTTAATGTATAACCTTTGCCTGGTCCACTTCCTTTTTCAGTAGGTCTTCCTGTGCCTGGATAAAATGGATGCTGATGAACACTAAAGTAAAATACGGAGTCATCCTCATAAAAGATATCTTGTGTTCCATTGCCATGGTGAACATCAAAATCAACGATGAGTATTCGCTCTAACCCATAATATTTTTGTAAGTAGCGTGTCGCAATTGCAATGTTATTAAATACACAAAACCCCATACCATGAGAGGCGGTTGCATGGTGACCTGGAGGTCTAACTAACGCAAAAGCGGATGATACTTTGCCTGTCATAATTTCATCGATACCTGAAGTCCCAGCACTAACTGCTAAGCTTGCAGCCTCAAGTGTATGCTTTGAAATGACAGTATCGCCAGTGCTTAAGTAAGCGGTGGTATTTTTGAGTGTATTAATTTCATGTTCCACTAATTTAATATACTCCTTGGTGTGAACCAAATTAAGTATGTCAAAAGTAGCTGGTTTAAATTTTGGCCAAGTAAGATAGGGCGATAGAGGAGGGTGGTTTTTAAGAAAATTGACTGTTGAGGTGAGTCGCTCAGGTCTTTCAGGGTGATCAGGACCTGTATCATGTAAAAGAAATTTATCGCTATAAAGAATAGCAACTTTAGATTTAATTTCTTTTGAATTAGCCATTAAATTTTGTGCATTTAAACTAATTGCCAAACAGACCAAACCAATGACAATCGCTCTCATTAAGTTAGCTTAGTCGCGATAATTAGACTCGGAGTCAAATTGATTTAAATCAATTTTTATTTGTGGCTCCCAACCTTCTTTTTTATGCTCAGCAACAACATTAGTAAATATACCCCCTCGAACATAAAATTTAGCTGTTAGTCTCATAAATCTTGGTTTTGTAGCTGCTACCAAGTCATCTAAAATTCTATTGGTTACAGCTTCATGGAAACAACCTTCATTACGAAATGACCATATATAGAGTTTCAAACTTTTTAGTTCCACACAATCTTCATCGGGGATATAATCAAGGTATAGAGTAGCAAAATCAGGTTGTCCTGTTTTGGGGCACAAGCAAGTGAATTCTGAGATTTGCATATGAATATGAATATCTCTATTGATATTAGGATTAGCAAATGTTTCTAGTTCTTTTGACGGCTGAGCGGTGGGTTTATTACCCAAAAAATTTTGTTCCATAAATAAAAAGAATAAGTGAATTAAGGATAGATATGACATTATACTGCTTAGAAAGAAATTCTTTTCTAAATTAATCCTAAGAAAGTTAAATTGAAATTAAGACAAATTAAATTAGCCGGCTTTAAAACATTTGTAGATCCAACCAAAGTGATACTTGATGGTCAATTAACAGGTATTGTAGGGCCCAATGGCTGCGGTAAATCAAATATTATGGAATCCGTAAAGTGGGTAATGGGGTCCTCATCAGCAAAAGAGTTACGTAGTGAATCGATGGAAGCGGTGATTTTTAGTGGCACAGATACGCGGCAAGCTATATCACGAGCAAGTGTTGAACTTATTTTTGATAATAGTGAAGGGAGTGCGCCAGCGGAATGGTCACAATACTCAGAAATCTCAGTCAAAAGGATTATCGAAAAAGAAAAAGGTTCTAGTTATCTAATTAATAACTCTATAGTCAGGAGAAAGGATGTCGCCGATCTTTTCTTAGGTACAGGTTTAGGTAGTAAGGGTTATGCCATTATTGGTCAAAATACAATTTCCCAGATTGTGGAGGCAAAACCTGAGGAATTAAAAAGCTTTCTTGAAGAAGCTGCTGGCGTAAGCAAATATAAGGAAAGAAGGAAAGAAACTGAATACAGGCTTAGGGACACTAAAGAAAACTTAGCAAGAGTTCAAGATCTTTTACAAGAAATTAATCAACAAATTACAAAGCTAGAATCTCAAGCTGAGACAGCAAATAAATATAACAAACAACAAGAAAGCCTAAAGTTTCATCAAGCTCAGATTTGGGCTTTAAAAAAGCGTATTGCCAATGAGTCATGGGATGTCATTAAAGATAAAATTGAAGCTCAGACTATAGAGCTTGATCAATTTACTGCACATTTAAGGGAAATTGAATCAAAAGTTGAGTTTTCTAGACAAGAACATGCTGAGGCATCAGATGAGATTAATATCAATCAAGCTAAATTTTATGAAGTCAATGCGGCTGTATCAAAGACTGAAAATGCATTGACCAATATTAAGAATGATATAGAAAGACTTACTGTCACAGAATTTGAAGCTAGACAAAAAATTGAAAATCATACTACATTAGAGTCAGAATTAAGTGAGGCTATTGAAAAGAATCAGCATTCGCTTAAGAGTGAAGCGTCTAAATTAGAATCTCATGAGCAAGTAGGTGCATCCAATAAAAGTAAACTGGTAGAGGCTGAGGAAGCGTATAGAGCCTCGTTATCTGACTTTGAAGCTACCCAGACGAGCCTTCAATTAATTTTGGAAGAAATTAATCTAGAAAGTACAAGAATTGATTTCATTAATCAAAGTATTCATGATTTAAATCAACGTAAAAATTTAATGGCAGAAGAGCTAGAGCAGCTCATAACAGATAGTCCTGATTCTAATAACTTCCCACAACAAGCTTCTGAAATAAATAAACAATTAGAAATAGCAGATAAGCGAATTAAGGAGAAAAAATCAGAAGCTAAGCAAGTTGAAAATAAGGTTGGGGAAATACGGCTGGAGAGAGATAACAAAGCTAAACAGTTGCATGAAACTAAAATTAGAATTAGCACACTTTTGGAGTTTTTAAATAAGGATAAAGAATCAGATGAAGTTAGCTCTTGGTTGAATGCTGTAGGTATCTCTAACCATCAAACAATTATTGATAAAGTCTCAATAAAAAAAGGTTGGGAAAACGCCCTAGGTTGTTTTTTATCCGATCAAATTCAAGCCTATGGTCATAGTGAGCTTAATTTAAACCAAATTAATGTAAGACCACCTACGTCTATCACTCTAATCGGTCAGGCAGGGAGTGTAGGGTCGTTTAGAACTAATAATAAATTAATTTCAGCTTCAACAGTTATTTCTTCAAAAGAAACCTATATTAATCATGCCTTGAGTGAATGGTTATGCCATGTGTATTTAACAGATGAAAGTACGGTTAAAAAAGATCGTGAAAATATCAAATATGGCGAAATTTTAATTGCTAAAAATGGAGATATATTTGGTAAAAGTTATCAAATTATTCATGCTAAAGAGGGCGATGCAAGTAATGCGTTGGCGAGAAATAAGCAACTTGAGGAATTAAAAAATAATCTTCCCTCAATGCAACTAGCTGATCAAACAAGCGCTACCAATTTAAAGACAATAGAAGATAAAAATTCCTTACTTGTGACCGAAATAGAAAAATTATTAACAGAAAATAATCAACTAATAGATAAAAAGAATGTTTTAAATCTGGAATTAAATAAGCAACAACAAGTTGCGCTCATGAATGAACAGCGTTCACAAGTACTAAAAAAGGAAATAAATAATTGTAATGACAAAATTATGCAGTTAAGTCATGAATTAAAAACTAAGCAGACTAATATTACCCAACATCAAGATGAAAAAGAGAAGCTTAATCAATCAAAATTAACATCTGAACACAAAAAAGAATTACTGGAGAAGGCTTTTAACGATGAGCGTCATAAATTATTCGAATCAGATAAATTAAAACAAGAGTTTCAATTTAATATCAGGCTATTAAAAGGTAAATATGAAGATCTTGTTGAAAAAAGACAAAATGCTATTTTAGAAAAACACCATCTAGATGAGTTAATTGAAAAGACACAGAGTCAATTGCAAGAAAATAATATTGATGATTTAGGGGCTGAATTAAAAACTAATATCCAAAATAAAGAGCGGGCGGAAGCAGATTTGGTTACTGCTAGAGAGAAAGCAGAAAAAAAAGAAACACACTTAAACGAAATGGAAAATAAGCGCCTAGAAAAACAACATACCCTAAATCCATTAACGGAAAAACTTCAAGAAACAAAAATAGAAGAACGAGAAGCTCAGGTTGTTTTTGAGCAAAGTTGCAACGAATTAAGTAAAACTTCTTACGATGAATTGGAGCTGCTTGATCAATTAAAAGAGGATGTTAACGTTGTTGATTTAGAAACTAAATGTTACGCCATCTCTGAAAAAATAAACAGATTAGGACCAGTTAATCTAGCAGCAATTCAAGAGCTTGAAGCAATACAAGAACGTAAAGTTTACTTACAAAATCAAATTGATGATCTCACAGACGCTTCGAATACGCTTAGGCAGGCTATCAAAAAAATTGATATTGAGACGCGAGAAAAATTAGATAAAACCTATAAATCTGTTAATAAAAACTTTAATGATTACTTTAAGATATTATTTGATGGTGGTCGAGCTGAATTGCAACTTTTGGGTGAGGAAATTCTAGATACAGGACTACAGGTACTGGCCCGGCCGCCAGGCAAAAAGAATACAACTATACATTTGCTATCAAGTGGGGAAAAAGCACTTACTGCCATTGCTTTGGTGTTTGCTTTATTTAAATTAAATCCAGCGCCGTTTTGCTTAATGGATGAGGTTGATGCTCCTTTAGATGACACAAATACAGAACGATTCTGTAGTCTAGTTAAGGATATGTCGGCACAAACACAGTTCTTATTTGTATCACATAATAAATACACTATGGAGATTGCGGAGCAGCTTGTTGGAGTGACGATGCAAGAACCTGGTGTGTCTAGAATTGTTGAGGTTAATTTGCAAGCAGTCGAAAAAATTGAGTTAGTAAGTTAATACATTATGAGCGATGTTCAATTAGCACTCCTTATTCTTGGTTTAGTTATTATTTTTATAATGATCATTCATAACTGGGCCCAATTAAAGAAAAATAATAACAAACAAATCAGATTACCTCATCAAGAAAAGAATTTTATTCATGATGACGAAAATGACCCGTTATTTAGTAATTCTAACCCAGCCTTTACGAGCGCTTCTGATCAGTTAGTACAAGGTGACCAAGACGTTACAGAAGAAAACCAAGCTGTCTCGGAAAAGTTTATTAATACAAACCTTCCTGAAGGCATTTATAGAGACATTGAATCTGTAGCGTCGATTACAACTAAATCTATTTTTGAGGGCACCCATCATTTACGCTTGATTAGATTATCTACAATTAAAAGCGCTAAGATTTATGTAAGGAAGGATAATGACCTTTGGGCAACAGATGCGGCAATTGACGACTCTATTAGGTACAATCAAATTCTGTTGGTGTTGTTACTGGCTAACAGAAAAGGGAGTTTGAGTGAGAATGAAGCTGCCATCTTTAATCAATATGTAAAGGAAGTCAATGAGTTGGTAGGGGGTTCTATTTTATGGCTCTCTCATCCTGATATAGTTAGTGCATCAAAAATATTAAATGACTTTAGGCAAGAGGTAGATCGTTCTTTAGTTCTTAAAGTGTTTCCTAAGTCTGACTCATCATTTCATTCAGGTCCATTGATAGATTTTTTGAATAAACCCATTTTTAAGATTAATGATGATTTATTTCATGAATTAATTCTGCCCAATTCAGATAATAAAGTAACGTGTCGCTTATTGAACCTCTCAGAGAAACCAATTGTGGTAAAACACAATACATTCCTACAGGGTATTATCTTTAAGATGGATGTGCCTAATACATTTATGATTACTAATTCATTTAATGAGCTGATGAACGTAATAAGAGAATTTAATTTAAAACTTAATGCTATTTTAGTTGATTCAAGTAATAAACAATTAACTGATGACCAAATCAGTAGAATATATGTGTATCTAAAAAATATAGAGAGAAAAATGCATGACAAAAAAATTCCCCCTGGTTCCAAAATAGCCAAGAGATTATTTTCATAGCTATGGTTATAGATAAAACTATAGCGCAAAGAATTAATGCCTTGAGAGTAGAAATTCAAAAACATAATTTTGATTATTATGTCAAAGACAACTCCTCTATCACTGATAATCACTATGATATTTTATTTCGTGATCTTATTGAATTAGAAAATGCCCACCCGGACTTAATTACCACTGACTCCCCCACACAAAGAGTGGGAGCTAAATCTAACGTATCCTTTGCTCAAGTAACACATCAAAAACCAATGCTTTCCCTTAATAATGCTTTTGATGAATTAGAACTAAAAGCTTTTGATAAAAGAATTAAAGATGATCTCGGAATTAAAGATATTGAGTACACTGCAGAACCTAAATTTGATGGATTGGCAGTTACTTTAATTTATAAGAATGGTATTTTTGACTTAGGGGCCACAAGAGGTGATGGGTATACTGGAGAAAATGTTACACACAATCTTAGAACAATTCGCTCAATACCATTAAAGTTAAATAGCCAAGATCTTCCACCAAGAATTGAAGTAAGGGGGGAGGTCGTTATGCTCAAGAATGATTTTATAGAATTTAATAAGGAACAAAAACGTAAGGGACAAAAAATATTTGCTAATCCTCGTAATGCCGCCGCGGGAAGTTTAAGGCAGTTAAATTCAAGCATTACCTCACTAAGGCCCCTTCGATTTTTCGCTTATAGTATTGATTTTACAGGAGAGTATAAAAAAATTAATACACATAAAGATGGCTTGGAGTTTCTTAATAACTTAAAGATTCCCACCACGCACCTAACCAGAAAGGTAACGAACGTATCTGGTTTATTAGATTACTACCATAAAATTTTAAAGTTAAGATCAACATTGCCATTTGATATTGATGGTGTGGTTTATAAAGTAAATTCTCTAAACCTGCAGGATGAATTAGGTTTTGTTTCTAGGGCTCCAAGATGGGCTGTTGCGCATAAATTTCCAGCAGAAGAAGTTGAGTCAGAAATTATAGGTATTGATGTGCAGGTAGGGCGTACAGGAGCAATAACGCCTGTTGCTAGACTTAAACCAGTTATAGTTGCCGGAGTTACCGTTACTAACGCAACGCTCCATAATGAAGATGAGCTGAGAAGGAAGGACGTACAGATAGGGGATTATGTTTTAGTGCGTCGAGCAGGAGATGTTGTACCGGAAATAGCGAGTGTGATTAAATCAAAAAGACCGCCTACAACTAAAATATTCACCATGCCTACTCATTGCCCCGCTTGTAATTCCAAGCTAACAAGAGAAGATGGTGAGGCAATCACAAGATGCCCAGCTGGATTTTTATGTATTGCTCAAAAGAAACAAGGAATCATGCACTTTTCTTCAAGAAAGGCTATGGATATTGAGGGATTGGGTGAAAAAATTATTGACCAATTGTTAGATAGTGAGCTAATTGGCAATGTGGCTGATATCTATAATCTTAATGTTGAAAAATTACTTAATCTTGAGAGATTTGCTTCAAAATCAGCACAAAATTTAATACATTCCATTGAGAAATCTAAAACAACAACATTAGGCAGATTTATTTATGCGTTAGGTATTAGGGGGGTAGGGGAGGCAACTGCCAAAGATTTAGCTAAGCAATTTGGTACGATTGAAAATATAATGCGACAAACAACGAAGACCTTAGAGGCAGTTCATGATATCGGACCTACAGTTTCAAAATTTATATATCAGTACTGTAATAACAAAACCAATCAGGAGCTCATTAAAGATTTATTGAATAATGGAATAGGGTGGCGGAATGAGACTCAGTCGGTAGTGAATTTTAGTACTGAAATTAATGGTAGCACTTTTGTGTTGACTGGAACTTTACCTACATTAAAAAGAGAAGAAGCTAAGGAAATAATACAAATTCATGGAGGAAAGGTTACCGGAAGTGTTTCAAACAAGACTAATTATCTGTTAGCCGGGAAGGATGCGGGAAGTAAGCTTGAGTTAGCAAAGTCGTTAAATATAACGGTGATTAGTGAAAATGAATTAAAAAAAATGGTCAGGAGAAAATAAAAAATGATTAAAGAAGTTACATTAAGTATATTAATTAGTTCATTGTATATAAATAATATTTATGCATATGATGTCAATAATGAATGTGAAAAATTACTTAATAAAAGAGATTACAATAGAGCAATCGAGGTCGCTGAGAGGGTAGATAACCCATACGATTCAAATTTTTGTCTAGGTAAGGCTTATTATAGGCAAAAAAATTACGGGAAAGCTATAGAAAGCTTTAATATTAGCGCAAAAGAGGCTTCACATCCTGCAGATCAAATGCAGGCTATCTTATTTAAAGGGATATCTGAGAGAGATAATCATAAATTAGACATTTCTACAAAAACATTTAAATACGGGTTCGAGACAGCTAAGCTCGGTAATACAAAGTACTTACAATACGAACAACGATTTTTGTACCAGATTGGAAAAAATACTCTTTTATTGAAAGAATATTTTGAAGCGACAGAATATTTTGCAAGATCTATTCGGGTTGCTTCAAATGATGAAGAAAGGGCTTTAAGTTATGATGGTTTAGCACAGGCTTACTATTACTATAATAAATCGGGTAAAGCTGTGGAGTATGGCCTAAAGGCCTCTATGTTATATCAAAAAGTTGGTATGTTAGGTGAGTATGCTGATAGTGTTATCGAGTTATCTAGATACTTTTATTTAGATAAAAAACCAAATAAAGGAATTGATATTCTAGAGAAATTAGAACGATTCTGTATTGATAATGGTGGCGAATACTTTCTAGCTAAAACATTACTTGCTCTTAGCTCACTATTAGAAAAACAGGGTGATAAAGCAGGGGCTGCTGATAAACAACAGAAGGCTAATATTATTATTGATAGGTTAGGTATTACAGATTTAGAATAAATATTTAGTTAATTTATACTTCATTTTACATAATATACATTATACGAAGTATATATTATATATAACTAAACATTAAAAAATCTGGGGGATTAACTCAGTTGGTAGAGTATCCGACTCTTAATCGGCATGTCGCGAGTTCGAACCTCGCATCCCCCACCATAATTATTTGATTGATAAGAGAATTAAATATTTTATTTAGTTTAAATAAATATTGCAATACAGCGTTGTTAAATAATTTTCACTTCAACTAAATTATCAGAAAAAGTTGGTGCGTGACCCATATCACTGTACGCATTAGAACTGATTGAATTTACAGTCCCCTTGCTATTTAATTGTCTCCAGTAACCTAAGGTGGACACAACAATACCTTTATTCACGTCAGTCGTAATTTTTGCTTCGCCTTCAAATGCTCCTCTATCATTAAATACATTCACTCTACTTCCCTGATTAATGCCTCGATCAAGTGCATCGGCAGGATGAATCAATAAAAATTGTTCCCCCTGCCCTTTAATTTTATTTTCCATATTGGCATAACATGAATTTAAAAAACCATGGCTCTTGGGTGAAATAATGTTTAATGGGTATTTTTCAGCTAACCGAGGATTGGCTTCAGCTGTTTCTTTTGAAGGAACATAGTCAGGAAGCTCAGGTATGTCTTCTCCTGGCTGAAAATCTTCGTACATTTGACGAAATGGACCTGCTATAAAATTTTTAGCTCCTACAAGCCTAATTTCACACTTACCTGAGGGGGTAGGAAAATTTCCTACTTTGTGCGGTGCACGATCATCTTTCGTTCCCACCTTAAGTCGCGCATAACCATTTTTTTTCATATACTCTAGATCTATGCCTTCACATGCAGGCGAATCCCAGTCTACGTAATTTTCAAGACATTCAGTATCGCTCCATTTGAAGTTTTCTTCTTCATAGCCCATTTTTTTGGCTAATCTTCTAAAAATTTCATTATTAGGGATAGCCTCTCCAGGCGCATCAATGCATTTTGTATTATAAGTGAGGTACAAATGTCCCCAGGAAAGAATCATATCTTCCATCTCAGCCCCCATAGCAGCGGGTAGCACGATATCTGCGTAAGCTGCCGTATCTGAGATAAAATGTTCTGCCGAAACCAAGAATAAATCTTCTCGCATAAGTCCTTTTATAATTTTGTCTGACTCCGGTGCTTGAGTAACTGGGTTAGTATTCCAACACATAATTGACTTAATCGGTGTCTTTAACTCCATTTCTCCCATTAAGACACGACCCAATTGGAGATTATTAACCACCTGAGTTCCTTCTGGAATTAAATCGGGACGACAAATCACATCAAATTTATAAGGATGCTCCCATACAGGGAACTGCAAAATGCCACCTCCGACATGGCGCCATGCGCCAATTAATGCTGGCAAACATGTTACCGCACGGATAGTTTGACCACCCCCGTATGACCTCTCTAATGCAACACCAATTCGAATTGCTGAAGGCGATGTGGTGGCATATTCTCTCGAAAATTTACGAATATCTTTAGCGGAAATCCCTGTAATTTTTTCTGCCCACTCAGGAGTTCTTGCTTTTACTTTGTCAGCTAACTCAGGATATCCAACCGTATATTGATCAACATAATCTTGATCAACCAACTTTTCTTCAATAATAACATTCATCATAGCCATCGCTAGTGCCCCGTCAGTACCTGGTTTTGGGCTAATATGCCAATCTGCTTCTTTAGCTGTTTTAGAGGCATAACAATCAATCACAACCACTTTAGCCCCTTTCTTTTGTGCTTCTTTAACGATGTGCCAGTGATGAATGTTTGTGCTGACTGAATTACAAGCCCACAACACGATATATTTAGAATGGATAAAGCTTTCAGGGTCTACACCGGCGGTTGGGCCGACAGTTAGTAACCATGCTGTACACGAACCTTCCCCACAAAAAGTTCTTTCGGTAACTGTCGCTCCCATGCGAGCAAAGAAGGCGTCCCCTCCGTTTAATCCATGAACCAGCCCTTGGTTCCCTAAGTAACTATTAGGCATGATAGCTTGAGGACCATCTTTATCAATAATGACTTTCCATCGTGTAGTAATTTCGTCTAAGGCTTCGTCCCAGCTGATTCTTTTAAACTGTTTGCTACCCTTTGGGCCTGTCCTT
This sequence comes from Methylophilaceae bacterium, assembly GCA_050256215.1. Classification (GTDB taxonomy): domain Bacteria; phylum Pseudomonadota; class Gammaproteobacteria; order Burkholderiales; family Methylophilaceae; genus BACL14. The sequence goes on along the minus strand of JBBWVM010000067.1, from coordinate 21,876 downwards.
TTTAAAGGGTATAACAATCGATCTGGATGATAATGTCTTTTTTCATAATCTTTAAGCTTAACGCAAAGCCCTCCTCTGGTCATTGGGTGTTCTTTGTTGCCTTCAACCTTGATTAACTTATTATCTTGGACGTGAAATACCATAGAGCAAGTATCAGGGCAATCATGAGGACAGCCACCATGAAATGTTGTAATTTTTTTTGTAGTAATATCATCCATAAAAAATATTCCCAAATTTTATATTGCTATTTTTTTATCGTAATATACAAAAGATAACCTGTTTTTTTCATTTCGACAACATAAAATAAATTTGACAATAATTTATTCCTATGTCAATTTACGATTATCAATAAATTTTTAATTAAGTTTTTACGCAGAAATTTAATGATTTTCTAAGTAATCAGAAGTAAATTAACAGTAAATATTTTTTAGTAATTTTATTTAAACGATTTTAAATTAAGGAGTTGAAAATGAAAAATGCTTTAGGAGTTAGTTTAGGAATTTGCGCATTAGTTTGGACATATTTAGCGCTAGGTGTTTTATCTGGATTTGTAGCAGTCTGGGGCGGATTTATTGCTTGGGGTGCTTATTTTACCAATGGAAAAGGCACTGATAATTTACAGAAAACTATTTCTGCAACAATCTTTGGAGCAGTTTTAGCCGGTGTTGCGGTAATTATCAATAATTATATTGGTGTAACTGGAAGCTTTGCATGGCCTATTGCTGTAGGTGTGACCGTTTGGGGTCTAACAGCGCTGGCTGGCAATAAATATTTTGCTAATATCCCTGCAAATGTATTTGGTTATGCAGCAACCTTTGGTTTAATGCTTACTACTAATACAGCTGATATGTATTCAGTTACTGTTGTGGGCATGGAAAATCCAGTTATCTTAATGTCTGTATCATTTGTTTTTGGCTCACTTGCTGGCGTAGTATCAGAAAAAGTCGCTGGAATGTTAGGGTAATTAATTAGAGGCAACAAAAAAACCACCTTTGGTGGTTTTTTTGTTGCTTAAATTTTTTTATTGATTAAAAAAAGCAATATTGACACAACGATTATTAAGTATAGTAAGTTCAACCGTTAAGTAAGTTTTTTTAGGTGCATATCTAACAAGATTACTGTAATACCACATCTCAATTTTATCCTTTTTATTAGAATTTCTTTTGTCTATACTAGGTCTCCCTATAACTGAACTTGCCCCTTTAGGCTTAATAGACATCTCTTTACTATCAGGCTCCCCTAAATACTTAATAACTCTTGATTTAGGCTTTCCACTAAAAATGGAAAGAAATTCATTTTCAGAAAAAATCCTTTTCGATTCACTGTTAGCATTAAATGCAATACCTAATAAGGTAGTTAAGATTATTAATATTTTTAGTTTTTGGAGCATTGTATTTCCTTTAATATTTAATTAACCGTTAATTTTAAACCATCATAACCAACATAAATACCTTGAGGCACGATATTTTTTACAACATCATAATCTAAGTTATGGGTCATATGGATCAAATAAGTTGCTTTTGCTTTTATTTTTTGAGCAACATTAATACTTTCATCATAACCAAGGTGAGTAAAATGAGGTTTTTTTCTAAGACAATCTAATAATAAAACATCTAACCCTTCAAGTAATGTCATGGAGCTTGATGGGATTTCTGATACATCGGTAATGTAGGCTATATTACCGACTCGATACCCATTAATCAATGTCTTCCCATGATAAACAGGAATAGGGGTGATAGTGGTACCAAAGATTTCAAAAGGAGTATCAACAATATGAGGCTTGAGGATGGGTATTTCCCAAAAACCTTTTGGATCAATCATTGCATACTTAAATTTACTAATAATTTGATCCATTACAAATTTGTTACCAAACAAAGGAATTTGTTTTTTATTAATTTGGCAAAAAGCTCTTAGGTCATCTATACCATGACAGTGATCTGCATGTGCGTGTGTAAATAGAACAGCATCAACATTTGTAAGCCCTTCCCTGAGGGACTGATCCCTGAGATCTGGACCTGTGTCGATAAGGATATTTTTACCATTAGCTAAAGTAATGATGCTTGAACAACGCGTTCTTTTATTTTTAGGGTTTGTTGATGTACAAGTATTGCACCGACAACCAACCACGGGAGTTCCTGCGCTAGATCCAACGCCTAATAATGTTATTTCGATAGACATTTATTAAATAATGTAAAAAAATTATTTGAGCTAATTTCAGCAACCTCCTCAACCGAAATATTCTTAATTTCGGCTATTTTCTCAGCAACATAAATTACATTGGAAGGCTGATTAAGCTTTCCTCTATTCGGTACAGGAGCAAGATAAGGAGAGTCTGTTTCTATTAAAATATTTTCAAGCGGAATTTTCCTTACAGTTTCCCTTAACAACTCAGCATTTTTGAAAGTAATAATCCCTGAAAAGGAAATAAAAAAACCTTGGTCAATGGCTTGCTTTGCCATCTCATATGTTTCCGTGAAGCAATGCATAACACCACGAACATTTTCAGCCCCCTCTTCCATCATTATTTTTATTGTATCTTTCTGTGCATTACGTGTATGAATAATTAAAGGAAGTTTACTCTCTATTGCGGCCCTTATATGAATTCTAAAACGATTTTTTTGCCAAGTTAGATCCCCATTAAGTCTAAAATAATCTAGCCCCGTTTCTCCAATTGCTACCACTTTATCATTGTGTGTATGAGCTACCAGAGCCTCTACCGTTGGCTCATCAATATCTTCATAATCAGGATGCACCCCTACCGAAGCAAAAATATGTTTATGTTGATTAGCCAAACCTAGTACCTCAGCAAAATTATCTAAAGTAACGCTAACACAAAGCGCATGCGTCACTTTATTTTGGCTCATATTAGCCAAAACCTCATCAATATTTTTATGAAGTTCAGGAAAATTAATATGACAATGTGAGTCGATATACATAGTAATTAATTAAAAATTTTTTTATACTCAATTATTAATGAATCAAGCGTTATATCTTTATTAATCGGTTTAGTGCTAATTGATTTTACCTGATTCAAGCTCTTGTTATAAGAAAGTAGTTTTGATAAATCTGCCATTGAAGCTAATTTTTTTATATCCTCAGTATTGTGAGGAAAAAAATTATTCTTCGTAGTGAGTTTAAAAACAATGATCTCATATACCCATTTTTGAAGAAAACTGATCGTCCATGAAAGACCGTTACTTAACCAATTTATATTTATATCAATTAAATTAATTTCCTTACCTTTTTTAAGCTCAGCAATAATCAAACTTATAGTTGGTTGCATTTCTTTTTCCTCAATAACCTCCAAAGGAGAATGGTTATAAAAAGAGAGATGATTTAATAAATTATTATTGTTAGTGTGTGACAGATAAGCAAGCGCCTCTTCCTTATTAGGCTTGCGTAAACTGAGCAATAGACATCGGCTAATAATTGTTGGGATAATATAAGATAAGTTGTTAGTGCTAAGGACAAAAAAAGTATTTTCAGGCGGCTCTTCTATAATTTTTAGTAAAGCATTAGAAGCAGCCATTGTTAACCTCTCGGCATCATAAATTACAACAATTTTTTTTCCGTCAATTTTATGAGAAGTTAATTCTAATAATTTTTTAATTTCTCTAATAGAATCTACATTAATAGAATCGGTCTTATTATTTATTTCACTAGGTCTAATTATTTTTAAATCTGGGTGCTCTGTAGTGCTCCATATACAATCCTGACATTTCCCACAAGCAAATTTTTTTTGATTGGGTGTAGAGCAAATAAGCGAAAAAACAAATGCCTCAGTAAATCTATTTATGCCCGCACCTTTGTTACCATGAAAAATATATGCATGAGCCAATCTTGTTTTATTAGATAGTAAACTAACCCAAGTATCTAATTGCCAAGGAAAAATTGTCATTGAAATAACCGATCTAGAATAGATTTTATTTTGTTCTGAATGGTTTTTATTGATTGTGTGCTATCAATTATTTCAAAGCGTACATTTTCTTTGTTGGCTAATTTTAAATAAGCATTTCTAATGGTTTCATGGAAGCTTTGATTTTCCTTCTCAAATTTATCTAATGTTCGAGTATTTTTTAATCTTGATATGCTAATTTCTACTGGAAGATCAAATAATAAAGTGAGATTAGGGACTAAGTTTTTATGCGTCCACTTTTTTAAAATCGTAATTTTTTCTTCATCAACAGATTTTCCTTCGCACTGGTATGCATAAGTCGCATCTGTAAAACGATCAGTGATAACAGTTACTCCATCAGACAGATTTGGAAGGATAATTTTCTGAATATGTTCATTTCTTGCCGCGAACATTAAAAGAGTCTCTGTCTCAGGTGTCATGTCATCATGTAATAATAATTCACGTAACTTTTCACCTACCTCTGTGCCACCAGGTTCCCGTGTCATTAAAAATTTAATCTTTTTATTTGATAAATAATCTTTAATGAATTCTATATGAGTGGTCTTCCCTGCCCCATCAACACCTTCAAGCGTTATAAATTTAGCGCTATTTTTCATTTTTGATACTTCCTAACAGCTTTATTATGCTCTTTTAATGTTTTAGAAAAATGATGTGTTTTGTCTCCTTTGGCGACAAAATAAATAGCATCAGTCTTTTCTGGGTTTAAGGTAGCAATGATAGTATTAAGACTTGGAGAGCAAATAGGCGAAGGTGGTAATCCTCTTCTGGTATAGGTATTAAAGGGCGTATCTTTTCTTAAATCTTTCTTTCTAAGATTTCCATTAAATCGGTGCTTAATACCGTAGATGACCGTGGGGTCACTTTGTAAACGCATGTTCATGTTTAGTCGATTCACAAACACACCTGCAATAAGGGATGCTTCATTTTTATCCCATAACTCTTTTTCTATAATAGACGCCACAATTAAGGCCTCATATTTATCTTTATATGGCAAATCTAATGCCCTATTATTCCAAGCATAGTTTAATTTATGCTCCATTATTTCATATGAATTCCTAAGCAACTCAATATCAGAAGTATTTTTATAAAAAAAATAACTATCTGGAAATAATAGTCCTTCCACATACTTTTTATCAGAACCAATTAATTTAAGAAGATTAGCTTCACTATAATTTATTATCGTTTTTTTTAAAAATTTATTAGATTTAATTTTTTTAATTGCAATACTAAACGTTTGTCCCTCAATAAAGGTAATGGAATGCATCACCTCTTTTCCCTTCGCTAGAATATCAAGTAATTCATAGGGCGTAATGTTTTTATTGAGATGGTATTGCCCCCTTTTCAAACCTTCAGTCTTTCCAAATAACGAAGTTAATAATTTAAAACGAAATGAATCATCAAGAATCTCTATTTCAACTAATTGTTCAGTGATTTGATCGATAGTACTGCCATTATTAATTTCAAAACTGGCATTTTCCTCAGTTATATTTAATGGTAAAAATGGATAACTAAAAATCCATACAAAAATAATTCCATAAAAAATTAGATACTTTCTAATTTTAAGTGAATTTAATTTAAGCTTCTTCATTGATCAATTCTCTTATAACGCTCGAAAGATTATTCATTTTCCATGCAGTTTCATTTAATTTCGTTACTTGAAGTGCCCCGAACAGTGAATTTGTAATCACAACCTCATCTGCCTTTTTCAGATCCTGAAGTGTTATATTGTCATGATTAATTTTTAAGCCAACTTTTTTAATCTTAGTAATTACAATTTCTTTTGTTATACCAAATATACCACCATTAGTATGATTTGATGTAATCAAAATATCGTTATAACGCGTATAAATGCTACTACTCACACATTCATTAACAAAGCCAGCTTGATCTAACATAATGCCATCGAAGACAGTATTATCTAATTCATTTTTAGCTAAAACATTATCTAACCGATTTAAATGCTTAATTCCGTTATATTTATAAACGTTATTTATTCTTGTGCTACAAACACCCAATGTGACACCATTTATATATAACTCCGGGTTTATTTCTTTATATTGTGATTTAAGTAAAATACGATTATGTTTTTCGATTTTTGGATATTGATAACCACGTTCAGATATTCCGCGAGTTATAATAATTTTCCCTACAAAAATTCCTTTAGTTGGGAACAAAGCTTTAATGTCTTTTAAGAGTAAACTTTCTTTGGGGGGAGTAATATTGACTATATTTAAATCAAAACATAATCTTAAGTAATGTAATTTCCAGTGTATAGGCTCAGAATTTTTAACTAAAAATGTCCTAAAAATACCATCACCATAAGCAAGCCCCCTATCAAAGGGATTTAAGCCAGGAGTATCTTTACCATTTATTAAGAAATTTTTTACCAAACTAATAGGAATAATTATATTTTTTTAAATACTAAACTACCATTTGTTCCACCAAATCCAAAATTATTTTTTAGTGCGACATCAATCTTTAAGTCTCTTGCTTCATTAGCACAAAAATCCAAGTCACATTCTGGATCTTGATTAAAAATATTGATCGTTGGAGGAGATACTTGATTATGAATTGCTAATACTGAAAATACGGACTCAATCCCACCAGCCCCACCTAGTAAATGTCCGGTCATCGACTTTGTTGAATTTACGACTAATTTGTAAGCACTATCTTTAAATGTCTCCTTGATAGCATTTGTCTCATTCAAGTCTCCGACTGGTGTAGAGGTCCCATGAGCATTAATATAGTCAATTTGGTCCAAGTTTACATTCGCATTTTTAATTGCATTAATCATTGATCTCTTTGGTCCGTCAATACTTGGTGCGGTAATGTGATAGGCATCTGCACTCATACCATACCCCGATAATTCGCAATAAATTTTAGCACCCCTTTTCTTTGCATGCTCATATTCTTCAAGTACCATCACACCTGAGCCTTCACCAATCACAAAGCCATCTCTATCTTTATCCCATGGACGTGAGGCCGTTTGTGGATCCTCATTTCTACCCGTGAGTGCCTTTGCTGAAGAAAATCCTGCAACGGTTAATTCAGTAATTGCCGCTTCTGAACCGCCAGCAATCATAACGTCAGCATCACCATATTCAATCATTCGACTAGCATCACCAATCGAATGAGTCCCAGTTGTGCATGCAGTTACGATTGATACATTTGGACCTTTTAAACCATACATTATGGATAAATTTCCTGAAATCATATTAATAATTGTTCCGGGCACAAAAAAAGGAGAAACCTTTCTTGGTCCCCTTGCATTAAAAATATCGCTAGTAGATTCGATTAAATTAATACCACCAATTCCCGAGCCTATCGAAACACCAATTCTTTCAGCATTTTTATCATTAACTTCAAGCCCAGAATCTTTAAAGGCCTCAATACCTGCAACCAAACCATATTGAATGAACGTATCCATTCTTCTTGCATCTTTTGGATTTAAAAAATCATTTGACTCAAAATTTTTAACTTCGCCAGCTACTTTAGATGAAAAGTTTGAAGCATCAAATTTTGTAATATTTGATATCCCAGAAACCCCAGCAATAATATTATTCCAAGATTCAGTAACTCCAATTCCAACTGGTGTAATAAGGCCAAGTCCTGTTATGACAACTCTTCTTTTTTTCATATATGAGAACGAGAACCTAATCTCGTTAAATAGCAGATTAGGCCCTAAATTTATTTATTTTTATTGATGTAATCAATAGCTTCCTGAACTGTTGTAATCTTCTCAGCTTCTTCGTCAGGAATTTCTGTATCAAACTCTTCTTCTAATGCCATAACAAGCTCAACCGTATCAAGCGAATCTGCACCTAGATCACCAATAAAAGACGATTCATTTTTCAAGGTTGCTTTGTCTGCTCCTAATTGTTCAGAAACAATCTTCTTTACTCTTTGTTCGATATCAGACATTCAATTACCCCTTTATTATAATTAAAATTAAAAAATACTTTTTTATGTTGCGACATTTTATCAAATCAAAACAATAATTATTCAATTATTTGTTATATTTTTTATATAAAAATATAACTTATTGATTTTAAATAACTTATACCATCAACATTCCACCATTAACATGAATTGTTTCACCTGTAATGTAGCCTGAATCATCCGAAGCAAGAAATGCGACTGCATTAGCAACATCTTTAGGGCTTCCGAGTCTAGATAAAGGTATGTGTCCTAAAAGCAGATTTCTTTGTTCTTCAGTTAATGCTCTGGTCATATCAGTATCAATAAATCCGGGGGCTACGCAATTAACTGTGATTCCTCTATTACCAATTTCTTGAGCTAATGATTTAGTAAAACCAGCGATACCTGCTTTAGTCGCAGAATAATTAGTTTGCCCAGCATTTCCCATATGCCCGACCACAGAGGATATATTTATAATTCGACCATATCTATTTTTCATCATCCCTCTGATAACAGACTGACTTAATTTATAAACTGATTTAAGATTAGTATTGATAACTACATCCCAATCCTCATCCTTCATTCGCATTAATAATGTATCTTTTGTAATTCCAGCATTGTTGATGAGAATATTAATTTCACCATGTTGAGTAATAATATTTTTAATTAACTCATTAATAGAGGTATTATCATTTACATCCAAAACCATACCTACGCCTGATAATTTATTCAACTCAAAAGTTTGCTCAACAATTTTTACCCCCTTCTCAGAGGTTGCTGTACCGACGACTAAAGCACCTTTTTTGGCTAACTTGACGGCAATAGCAGCTCCAATACCTCTACTAGCACCTGTGACAAGTGCTATTTTATTTTGAAGTGGAAGACTCATAAAAATTTTCCTTGGTTATAAAATTTCTGATAAAAGTTGTTTAATAGATTCTTTAGAGTTTATAGATATATGTTTTACTTCTTTATTTATTCTTCTATTTAATCCCGTTAAGACTTTCCCGGGACCAGATTCTACAAAAATATTAATGTTCTTCGATCCTAAAAAACGAATTGTTTGTGTCCATTTCACAGGATTACACAATTGTAAAACAAGCGCCTGTTTAATTTGATTAATATTATTATAAAATAAAGCCTCATAATTTTGAATGACTGGAAAGCTTGGTAATTCAAACGTAATATTGTCTAAATATTCTTTAAATGCTAACGATGCCGGCTCCATCAGTTTACAATGAGAAGGGACGCTTACAGGAAGAAGTAATGCTCTTTTCGCTCCAGCAGATTTAAACTGTACAAGAGAGTCTTCTACGACACTTCTATTCCCAGCGATGACAACTTGGCCCGGAGAATTAAAATTAACAGCCTCTAAGGTACCTACCCCCTTATTTTCTTCACAAATCTGAATCACAAGCTGATCATCTAGTCCTAAAATTGCAGCCATTGCCCCTTCATTTTCAGAAACAGCATTTTGCATTAACTCAGCTCTTTTTAAAACAATCTTTAATCCTTCTTCAAATGACAATGAATTTGAAGCCACTAGTGCTGTAAATTCCCCAAGGCTATGCCCTGCAGCAAAACTTGGGAAACCTATCTCGCCTTCTTGAAGATATCGCCATGTAGCAATGCCAGCTGTTAGCATTAAAGGTTGAGTATTGATAGTTTGATTAATAAGATTATTATCTGAATTAATCATATCCCAAAAATCTACTCCAATAAGTTCAGAAGCTTCGTTAAAGGTACTTTTAATAACAGGAACGTCTTTAAGATTATCCATCATACCGATTGATTGTGATCCTTGCCCCGGAAATGTTACTATAAATTCATTCATATTTATAAACGCATCAACGCTGAACCCCATGTGAAGCCACCACCAAACGCTTCCATTAAAATAAGCTGGCCAGGATGGATTTTATTTTCTTTAATACCCTTATCAAGCGCAAGTGGTATAGACGCGGCGGAAGTATTACCATGCATGTCAATAGTAACAATAACTTTATCCATACTCATTTCCAGCTTCCTTGCTGTAGCTTCTAATATTCTTATGTTAGCCTGATGAGGCACAAGCCAATCAATATCTTTTTTACTTAAGTTATTAGCAGCTAATGTTTCATCTACAATTTTATCAAGTGTATTTACAGCCATCTTGAAAACTTTATTACCTTGCATTTCAATTTTTTCTTTAAGGACTCCGTTACACTCTTTCTTAGGAACATGAAGTAAATGCTTATATTTACCTTCTGAATGAATATGTGTAGAAAGGATACCTTCCGTATCAGAACTTGATAAAACTACCGCCCCTGCACCATCCCCCCATAAAATAGCATTACTGCGATCTTGGTAATTTGTAATTTTTGACATGGTTTCCGCACCAACAATCAATACATTATTAGCAGATTTTGTCTTAATAAAATTATTAGCGACAGCTAAGGCATAAATAAAACCGCTACATACAGCCTGAATATCAAAAGCAGGACATTCCTTAATATTCAGCTTTGATTGGAGTATACAAGCTGTGCTTGGAAATATTTTATCAGGTGTAGTTGTGGCAACAATAATGAGGTCAATATCATTTTTATCAATACCCGCATTATCAATAGCTTTTAATGAGGCTTCTAAGGCTAAATCACTAGATAACTGAGCGTCAGCCACAATATGCCTTTGTTTAATGCCTGTGCGCGTGGTTATCCACTCATCCGTAGTATCTAAAATTTTCTCAAGGTCTTGATTAGTTAAAATTTTTTGAGGGAGGTAACTTCCCACACCAATTATTTTAGAAAATATCATTATTATTTTTTCTTCACTAATGATTCAATTTCAAGCTGTTCTCTAATTATACTAATCACCCCATTTTCCGATTCTTCAATGGCTGTTTCAAGTGCGTGCCTAAAAGAAAAAATATCTGCCCCACCATGACTCTTAATCACAATACCATTTAATCCCAAGAACGAAGCCCCATTATATCTTCTGGGATCAAGTCTCCTTTTAAAGCTCTTTAAAACAGGTAGAGCAATTAAAGCGATTAATTTTGTTAGCCAATTTTTTTTAAATTCTGCAGTTAAAAATCTGCCCATCATATGAGCTACACCTTCGGCCGTCTTAAGCGAGATATTGCCAACAAAACCATCACATACAACCACATCCGTGGTGCCCTTAAAAATATCGTTACCCTCTACGTTGCCATAAAAATTTAAATGACTCTCCTTTAACAGAACCGCTGCCAACTTAACTGTCGCATTACCTTTTATATCCTCACTACCATTACTTAGCAATCCAACCGATGGACTTTTTTTCTTATAAAGGACTTTAGTTAACATTGCCCCCATGACACCAAATTGCAATAATTGTTCCGGCGTGCAATCTGCATTTGCGCCTAAATCCAACATACATGTTGTCCCTTTTAAATTTGGAAGATTACTGGCAATCGCGGGCCGATCAATACCAGGTAGAGTTTTCAAAACAAATCGAGCTGTCGCCATTAAGGCCCCTGTATTTCCAGCACTAACGCATGCATCAGCATCATGCGACTTAACTAAATTAATACTCACTCGCATTGAAGAATCTTTTTTATTTTTTAGTGCACTTTGTGGAGACTCATCCATTTGCACCACCTGCGAAGCTGGATGAACAGTTAACCTTTGATGATGTTTGTTATCAAACTTGTTTAAAGACTTGTTGATTTCTTCTTTCTTGCCAACCAATATAATTTGAATATTTGGGTGCTTATCAAGCGCTTGGATTGATGCAGGAATAGTAATTTCTGGACCGAAATCCCCTCCCATTGCATCAACGGCAATTGTATATTGCATAATATTAGTACTAAGAGTACCTAGTCCCCTTTTGTATTAATAACTTTTTTACCTTTATAAAAACCAGAGGCACTAATGTGGTGTCTCAAATGTACTTCACCTGTGGTTTTTTCTATTGCTAATGCTGGATCAGAGAGACTATCATGCGAACGACGCATATCTCTTCTTGAAGTTGATTTTTTGCTTTTTTGAACAGCCATATATACTCCTATTTTATTTCTTAAATTAATTTACAAAATAATGACAATGAAACTTGTTTCAATTTATTAATTTTAACAAGCTTCCTCTTCATGTTTTGGCGAAAAAGGTAGCGATAAAATTATTTCATCTTCAACGAAATTACTAACTTTAAATTCTTGATCAATCTGCAATGCCTCGCTTGCGTATTCCTTATATGGGTCACTCTCTGTATCGACTATCAAAAAAGATTTATTTATTTTTAAATCAAAATTTACCAAATTCAAACATCTTTGGCAAACCAAAGGAATGCTTCCCACAATTTTAAGCTTAATAATTTTTTTTTGCCTATTAATGATCCAGATAAATTAATTATAATCGTTTCATCTGAAACTAACACATCTTTCAATATCCGCCTGAAAAATGAAAGCAGAATTTTATCATAAAACGATGTATTTTTATAAATTAAATCAGCTATCTTAATGTTATTCAACGTATATTTCATATTCTATGTACAAATTCAAATAAGAAGTGAATCCTACAAATAACCACATGATATAATTATCGGTCCAAAGAGACCAATTTTATCTCTATATTAAACATAAATATTATTGAAAGAAGGTATATTTGATCACAAAAATTTTGATCGCTAATAGAGGGGAAATTGCTGTTCGAATTATTCGTGCTTGTAAGGAAATGGATATTACAAGTGTAGCTATCTACTCTGAAGCTGATAGACATTCCTTGCATGTTAAGAAAGCAGATGAATCTTATTTTATTGGCTCAAATCCTCTGACTGGTTACCTAAATGCTCACAGAATTGTGAATATTGCAGTAATGGCTCGTTGTGACGCTATACATCCTGGCTATGGGTTTTTATCAGAAAATCCAGACTTAGCTTCAATATGCACTCGTCGAAATATTAAATTCATTGGTCCCAGTTCTGAAATAATAAAAAAAATGGGTGACAAAATACAAGCACGTAATGCAATGATAGAGGCTGGAGTTCCTGTTATCCCTGGTAGCGATAGAAGTATTGATAGTCTTGAAGAGGCAACGTCATTAGCAGAAAATATTGGCTACCCAGTAATGTTAAAAGCGACAAATGGTGGTGGTGGACGTGGCATTAGAAGATGTGATAATAAAAAAGAAATATTATCTAATTATGATCGAGTAATATCGGAAGCAACTAAGGCATTTGGAAGCCCTGAAGTATTTATTGAAAAATGCGTCCTGACACCAAAACATATTGAAGTTCAAGTATTAGCCGATCAACAAGGCAATGTGATTCATTTATATGAACGAGATTGTTCGATACAACGAAGAAATCAAAAATTAATTGAAATCGCACCTTCACCACAACTCACAGAAGACCAAAGAAACTACATTGGCAATATAGCCGTAAACGCAGCAAAAGCCGTTAATTATGAAAATGCAGGTACGGTTGAATTCTTACTTGATACTAATAATGAATTTTACTTTATGGAAATGAATACTCGCCTTCAAGTAGAGCATACGATTACTGAAACAATTACTGGTATTGATATTGTTCAAGAACAAATAAGGATAGCAAGTGGAATTACATTAAGATACCAACAATCAGAGATTTCACATCGTGGTTTTGCTATAGAATTTAGAATAAATGCAGAAGATCCAAAACAAGACTTTTTACCGTCCTTTGGTAAAATAACACGCTATTATGCCGCAGGAGGTCCTGGAGTGAGGACTGATGCCTCGATTTATACTGGATACGTTATACCCCCTTACTATGATTCAATGTGTGCTAAATTGACCATTTGGGCATTAAATTGGCATGATGCTGTTAGTCGAGGTAAAAGATCTTTGGGTGACATTGTAATGTTTGGAGTTAAAACAACAATCCCGTATTATCTTGAAATTCTAAAAAATCAAAACTTTATTGATGCAGAATTTAATACAAGCTTCGTAGATTCACACCCGGAGCTAATAGATTATGACGACGAACTACCGCCTGATGTTATTGCAGCAGCAATTGGTGCAGCAATTGCTGCGCATAAAGGAATTTAGAAAAATAAATATATGAAAAAAATAAATATAACAGAGCTTGTTTTAAGAGATGGGCATCAATGTCATATCGCTACCCGACTTCGTACAGAAGATATGCTTCCCATATGCTCACAATTAGACGCACTAGACTTTTGGTCTATCGAAGCATGGGGAGGAGCAACATTTGATGCTTGTGTTAGATATTTAAGAGAAGATCCATGGGTGCGATTACGAAAATTAAGGAAAGCACTCCCAAACAGTAAAATACAAATGCTTCTAAGAGGCCAAAATTTATTAGGATACAGACATTATTCAGATGACGTTGTTGACTTATTTGTAAAAAAATCAGTGGACAATGGGGTTGATATTTTCAGAGTATTTGATGCTATGAATGATATCAGAAATATTGAAGTATCAATTAAGGCAGTCAAAAAATATAAACGACATGCTGAGGGGGCAATTAGCTATACAATCTCACCTGTGCATAATATTGAATACTTTGTAAAATTAGCAAAAAAAATAGAAGAATTAGGTAGTGATAGCATTGCAATTAAAGACATGGCTGGATTACTTACTCCTAAGATTACAAAAGAGTTAGTTAGCTCATTAATTAAAAATGTTAATGTCCCTATTCATATTCATAGTCATGCCACTTCTGGTCTTGCAAGCTTAAATTTAATTTCTGCAATTGAAGCAGGTGCTACACACATCGATACTTGTAATTCAAGTTTTTCTGAAGGAGCAAGTCATCCCGCTACTGAATCTATAGTTGCTGCACTCGAAGACATGGGATACAAAACTGATATTAACTTGGCTGCACTTGAGGAAATTAGTGAATACTTCAGAGAAGTAAGGAAAAAATACTGGCAATTTGAGTCTGCGTTTACTGGAATTGATCCAAGGGTTCTTACTAATCAGGTACCTGGCGGGATGATCTCAAACCTATCAAATCAATTAAAAGATCAAGACGCTTTAGATAAAATGGACGAAGTACTAAAAGAAATTCCAAAAGTAAGAAAGGATTTAGGTTACCCCCCTCTTGTTACCCCAACTTCTCAAATTGTAGGAACTCAAGCAGCACTTAATGTAATCACAGGTGAGCGATATAAAACGATCACTAATGAAGTCAAAAATTACTTTCTTGGTCAATACGGGAAAGCGCCAGGTGATATTAATGATGAAATCAAGTCTAAAGCAATCGGAGAACAAAAATCTATTACCTGCCGACCTGCTGATAGATTAAAACCTGAGATTAGTAGCTTAAGAATTAAAGCTGAATCTTACGTCAAGACTGATGAGGATATTTTAACTTATGCAATGTTTCCAGATCTAGCCACAACATTCCTTCAAGAAAGAAATGCCGGGACTCTTAATCCTGAAGAATTACTTAACAAAAATGAAGTAACACAAGGAGGTAACCATTATGCTCCTTCTGAATTTAATATAACACTTCATGGAGAGACTTATCATATTAAGATCACCGGCTCTTCAGGTCACCCTGGTGAGTCTGAAAGGCCTTTTCATGTTGCAGTAGATGGAATCTCGGAAGAGGTTTTAGTAGAAACTTTAGATGAAGTTCTAGTAAGCAACAATTCAGTCAATAGCAGTCAAACAAATAATAATAAAAATACAAGCGGATCAGCAAGACCTAAACCAAGCCATGAGGGGTGTATTACAACAGCAATGCCAGGCACAATTATAGAAATTAAGGTAAAAATTGGCGATACAGTTTCTGCGGGCGATAGTGTTGTTGTGATTGAAGCCATGAAAATGGAAAATGAAATCCAATCACCAAAATCAGGAGTTGTTATGGCAATTCATATTGATAAAGGAGATAGCGTCGCACCTAACGAAACTTTACTTGAAATACAATCTTCATGATTTGTTAATAATCAATGACAAATATAATCCTCGCATCATCATCGCCTTATAGAAAGGAATTACTAAAAAGACTCAAAATTAAATTTAGTGTCGTTTCATCTAATATAAACGAGAAAAAACTGAATAATGAAAATGCTGCTACTTCAGCAAAACGCCTTTCAAAAGCTAAAGCTGAGTACGTAGCTCAGCAATATCAACAATCTTACATTATAGGTTGTGACCAAACAGCAGAATACAGTGGTATTCAAATTGAAAAACCATTAAATTTTAATTCCGCATGTAAACAATTAGCTTTACTGAGCAACAAAAAAGTAAATTTTTATAGTGCTATATGCTTAATTAATAAATCTAAAAATGTTATTTATGAGGATGTTATTAGATTTAATGTTCGATACAAAAATCTTACTACAAATCAAATTAAATCGTATCTAAAGAATGAAACACCTTATAATTGTGTAGGAAGCATTAAATCAGAAGGTTTAGGTATTAGCCTTCTTGCTGAAATCAATAGTAATGATCCCACTGCGATTATTGGACTACCACTTATATCACTCACCAAAATGCTAATTAAAGAAGGTGTTATGTGACATGGGGAATGATCTCAAAGAAAAATTAGGGAAATTATATTTAATTCCATCATCTATTGAGCAGAATGGAATTAAAGATTTTTTAATAGAATCTCAAAAAAAAGAGATTCAACACCTTACTCACTTTATTGTAGAAAATGAGAAAGCGGCTCGTATTACTCTAAAGTCGCTGAATTTAAATAGCCCTATCCAGAATGCTAAGTTGGTTCAACACAACAAAAAACATACGCTAGAAAAAATAGATGAATATTTCGAGCCAATAATAGCAGGGAAAGATATTGGTTTATTATCTGACTCTGGTAACCCCTGTATCGCAGATCCTGGCTCAAAAATAGTTCAACGCGCTCATGAGCTTAAATTAAAAATAAGACCATTAGTGGGCCCTTCATCAATCTTGTTAGGATTAATTGCATCAGGATTTAATGGGCAGAAATTTAAGTTTCATGGCTATATTCCAATAAAAAAAAACGATAGATATAAATTTTTAGAACTAATTCAATCTAATGTAATTAAGGAAACAGAAACACAAATATTTATCGAAACTCCCTATAGAAATAATCAACTACTTTTTGACCTTTTAAAAAAATTAAATCGAAACATACGGCTTTGCATTGCGATTAATTTAACCTCTGACAATGAAAATATTATTAGTGCACGAATTAATGATTGGCAAAAAAAAGAGTTACCTGATTTATCAAAACAATTATGTGTCTTTCTTATTAATTAATTGAGTAATCGGTCTAAAAGTTTTCCTATGTATTTTCTTTACGCCATGCTTTTTTATTAGAGCTATATGCTCTTTTGTTGGATACCCCTTATGTTTTTTTAGGCCGTACTGTGGATAACTTTCATCTAATTCAAGCATATATAAATCTCGTTCAACTTTTGCAACTATGGAGGCTGCTGATATGGCTTGAACTTTAGAGTCTCCCTTAATGATAGGTTCTATTTTTACTTCTTTAATTGCTGGGCAGTAAAGGCCATCCACATATATTATGCTGGGCTTAATTTTTAAAAGATCAAAAGCTCTCTTCATAGCAAGCAACGATGCATTTAATATATTCATATTATCAATCTCATCAACGCTCGCAAAAGCAAAGGCAAAATCTATTGATTTATTTTTTATTTCCTCATACAAAAAGGATCTTCTGTTCGCTGATAATTTTTTGGAGTCCATCAAACCATCAATAACTGATGTTGAATCTAATATTACTGCAGCTGCAAATACCGGTCCAGACAAAGGCCCTCTCCCTGCATCATCGATTCCACAAATCAATTTCATTTTAAATATTTAACTATTTTCTTAAAAATTAATTCTGACGTATTTCTTTTGAGTTTTTTGTGAAGTAATAAATATTCCTTTGATAATTTTTGTAAATAGACTTTATCATTTAAAATCTCTATTACTTTATTTGCTATACTTTCAGGGGTTGCATCTTGCTGTAATAATTCAGGAACAATGGACTTTTCTAACAAAATATTGGGTAAGGCAACAAATGGGGTAAGCCTTACAATTTTCCATATTAAATAAGATACGACCGACCCTCTATAAGTTACTATCATGGGCTTTTTGTAAAGCGCCGCCTCAAGACTAGCGGTGCCTGAAGCAACAATACTAAAATTAGAGCTACATATCACCTCATCCGAATGCCCAATGATTAATTTCAAATTATTTACAGGAATAAGACTCAAACACTGCATTGCATATTCATAATTTTCCTTATTATTAATAGGCATTAAAAAAATAATATTACTAAATGTTTTATTTAATAATAAAGCTGTGTTTAGCATTAAACTCATATGCCACCTAAGCTCTCCAATACGACTTCCTGGCAACAATGCGAACACTCTTACTTTATTTTTTATATGTAATTTTTTTCTACTTAATGTCAAATTTGGATTAAGGGAAATTTTATTCGCTAATGGGTGACCAACGTAAGATATCGAAATTTTACCCTTTTTAAATAACTTTGGCTCATGAGGGAATACGGCGAATAAATGATCAATACATTTTTTTATAGTATAAATTCTATTTTTCCTCCAAGCCCAAACTGCAGGAGCAACATAATGAAATGTTGGGATTCCGAATTTTTTTAATTGCTTTTCAAGATAGAAATTAAAATCTGGCGCGTCTATTCCTATAAAGATATTTGGTTTATGTTTTTTAAGATACCTAATTAATTTTAATCTTAAATACAATAACTTAGGTAAATGTCTTAATACTTGAAAGTAACCTCTGACACCTAAATGACCATAATCAAAAAAAGAATTTAGCCCCTGTTTTGACATTAATGGACCACCTATACCTATATACTCAACATTTTTAAAACGAGTATTTAAATATTTCATTAATTGGCTTGCTATTAAATCACCAGACGGTTCTCCTGCTAAAATTGCAATTATAGGCACTACCTAATAAGACCTCTATTAGATTTATCAATAAAATCAATAAAAAGATTAATTTCAGGAGAAGTCTTAGCTAAATCTATTAGTAATATTTTAGCTTCATCAATTGTATTACCATCCCTGTAAATAATTTTATATGCCATCTTAAGGGTAGTAATAGATTGCGTTGAAAAACCTCTTCGTTTTAATCCTTCAAGATTAAGTCCGCTTGGAGCAGGATTCCATCCACTTGTAGTTCTAATATAAGGCGGTACGTCTTTGCTTATTAAGGCTCCACCACATGTAATTGAATGACTTCCAATTTTACAAAACTGATGCACTCCAGTAAAGCCACCTAAGATTACATAATCATCAACATCAACATGACCAGCTAAAGAAGCATTATTTGCAAAAATAGTATTATTACCAACATGGCAATCATGCGCAATATGCACATACGCCATTATCCAATTATCGTCACCGACCTTTGTTATGCCTTTATCCTGAATTGTCCCAGTATTAAAAGTACAAAATTCCCTTATAGTATTTCTATTTCCAATTTCTAAATAAGTAATTTCATTAGCAAACTTCATGTCCTGAGGACGTTCACCTAAAGAAGAACTATGATAAATTTTATTGAATTGACCAATCTTTGTATTCCCTGTAATCGTCACAAAATTACCAATCTCAGTCCCCTCACCTAACTCAACAAACTCACCTATTGAGGTATAAGGACCAATCTTAACAGTAGAATGTATCTTTGAATTGGGATGTATTATTGCGGTTGGATGTATATTTTCTTCATATTCCATACGTTTAAGCTTTAGCTATTTCTGTTAAAATACACATCATTTCAGCCTCAGCCACAACTTGCTCATTTACTTTAGCTGTTCCTTTATACTTCCAAATACCCTTCAACATTCTCTCTATAGTTACATGAAGAAATAACTGATCTCCCGGGATAACAGGCTTTTTAAAACGCGCATTATCAATTCCCACAAAATAATACACCGAATTTTCATTTGGCTTTTTATTTGCCGTCTTAAAAGATAATATAGCCGCTGCTTGAGCCATTGCCTCAACTACTAAAACACCTGGCATTACAGGATAATTAGGAAAATGACCCGGGAAAAATGGTTCGTTAATAGAGACGTTTTTTATAGCAGTTATTTTTTTCCCTAGCTCCATTGACAAGACTTTATCAACTAGCAGAAATGGATACCTGTGTGGCAAATACTCTAATATTTGATTTATATCCATGCTGTTATTTGTTGTCATTTAACTTACCCTTTTTCTTTAATAATGCTGCTAATCTCATAAAGTCTCTATGTTTTAAGAAAGGCATAAACCCTGTATATCTTTCCCCAGACTCAGTTAATGATTTTGTGATCCCTGTTGTGGGGGAAATGACAATATTATCACCAATCTTAATATTTGGAGCAAACCTTGAACCTCCTCCAATCATGCAATTTTTACCAACCCTAACACTTCCTGCAAAACCAGCCAAACCTGAAATAATAGTATCTGTACCTATAAAACAATTATGTCCAATATGGACCTGATCATCAATTTTTACCCCTGATTTAATAATTGTATTATCAATTGCACCACGATCAATTGTTGTATTCGCTCCAATATCAACATTATCTTCTATCAAAACAGAACCAGTTTGAGGAATTTTAAGCCATTCTTTCTTTTCATTTTGAGCATACCCAAAACCATCAGAACCAATTCTAGCACCAGAAAAAATTTCACAATTATTACCAATTACTACATCATCTTCAATGCTGACGTTTGAATGTATGATCGATTCATTTCCAATAGAAACATTTGTTCCGATTGAAACATTTGGACCAATTTTTGATTGCTTCCCAATTTTTGTATTATCTCCGATTACACTATGAGCACCTATCATAATTTCGTCTGCAAGATTCGTGTTATTTCCAAAAACAACAGATTTATGAACCGAAGTTTGAAAAGCTTGATTAGTTTGGTTAAAAAAAATCGCTATCTTAGCAAAAGCTAAATAAGGATCTTTAACAACAATATAATCTCTCTGCCAATGAGGTACATCTTCTTCTTTAAGGATAAGAACTTTAGCTAATGTTTTTTTTAATTCAGGTAAATAAACTTTATCTGATAGAAATGATATAGAATTATTATTTGCTGACGCTAAAGATGAAATATTATCAACAGAAACATTAGGATTTGAAGCTACCCCATCAACTAGCCTAGTTAACTTATCACAATCTACTTTATTAGACATTTCTTCTTACACACAGACTAATTAGTCGCCCTCTCACTTAACACTTTAATAATATTATCAGTGATATTTACTTTATCATTAGCAAACGCAACCCCTTGGTAAAGAATTAAATCGTAACCATGTGTTTTAGCAACCTTCTCTACCGCTATATTAATTCTTATTTGCAATTTGCCTATCTCTTCACGTCTTCTTAAATCAATATCTTCTCGCAATTCTCGTTCTACTCTTTGAATATCAATTTTTGCGCTCTGCAAATTCTTCAAAGCAACTTTTCGATCAGATTTTGACATTTCTATACTATTTTTAGTATAACTTTTTTCTTTGATTTGAAGCCCCTGCATTTGTTTTTTTAGTTTTTCGGAACGTGCTTTAAATTCTTTTTCAAGTTTTTTGTTGCTTAATGCTGTTTGTGGTGCTTCTTTTAAAACTTTTTCTACAACTACATAACCAATCTTCAACTCGGCACTACATAAAGTTGGAATTAAAATTAACAAAAATAAAAATTTCATTAATATGTTTTTCATACATATCTCCTATAAATTAAAAATTTGTTCCCATTCCAAACTGAAAGGTTTCATTCTTATCCCGATTATCATCATTAAGAGGCATGGCGAGGGACATATTAAGCGGGCCAAATGTTGAAAGCCATAAAACACTTAATCCAGTTGAAAATCTCATTTCACCGAAATTAATATCCTTGTCCTCATCCCACACACCGCCACCATCTATAAAAGCTCCTAATCTCAAAGATTCATTATTTTTAAGACCTGGTACTGGGAATAACACCTCAGCACTCATAACTAGCTTAGTTGTGCCCCCATAAGAAACATAGTCATTGGCTGAACTATCAAATTGTTTTTTGCTAATGGTTGATTGCTTATATCCACGCACCGACTTTGCCCCTCCTAC
>JBBWVM010000066.1:0-4479 GCA_050256215.1 Methylophilaceae bacterium | reverse complement strand
CTTCTAGTCCATGACCTATTGCTTCATGTAAGAGTATTCCAGGCCACCCTGACCCAAGAACAACTGTCATTGACCCTGCTGGAGAAGGTTTGGCTTTAAGATTAGTTAATGCTTGATTAACGGCCTCATCTGCATAAAGTTTTAAGATGTCATCAGAAAAGTATTTAAGGTTATAGCGACCCCCTCCGCCTGAGGAACCTTGTTCCCTTCTTTTCCCCGTCTGTGCAATCACACTGATCGATAATCTTATCAGCGGCCTTACATCTTCTATGAGATGGCCATAATAATTGTGAATTAGGATAACTTCATACTGAGCCGCAAGCGAGGCAGAAACTTTAATTATTTTCGGATTTAGTTTTTTTGCATACATTTCTATTGTTTCTAATATTTTTATTTTTTGCATGCTAGCTAAGCTTGCTATTGGATCTTGATTGCTGTAGATATTTTTTGTAAATGATTTTTTATGATTTGGAATAGAGCGAGATTGACCCTGATTTCTAATTGAGTTTACAATTTGTGTAGCATTTTTAAGGGTTTCTAGTGAGATATCATTTGAATAAGTAAAGGCTGTTTTTTCATCACTTACTGACCTAATCCCAACCCCTTGGTCTATCGAGTAACTCCCATTTTTAACCTTACCATCTTCTAGAGACCAAAATTCATTTCTAGAATATTGAAAATAAAGATCAGCATAATCAACATTATTTTTGGTTATCTGATTAATAACATTATTCAGGTCGTTATGTGAAATATTACTTTTACTTAATATATATTGGTTTGAATATTTAAAGCTTGTCATGTTCTTAGATTTTAAAATTGGTCGAATAGTTCTTTGGTTGGATTAATAATTTGTTCATCAATAATATCACCTAAGATATTATCTTGTTTAATATCCACTTCGATTGGATCGTCCCATGTTCCAATAATTCGATATTGATCAGTTAAAACCTTATTCAAAGGATCATCAAGTATTTTTTGCGCTATCCAAGCTGCAGCACCGGCAATGGGTCCTCCGGCCAATGCCGCCAATGAAAGGGTGTCGGTAATTCTTGGTGTAACTGACACGAGCAGGTCTTGTGTTTCTTCTATAAGATTAATTTTTCCTATCACTTGTATCGCTGCAGCAGGTCCATCAATTTCAAAATTATCTGTATTAAGATTCCCTTCAGAGATTCTAAAGCTACCATTAATCTCATCAAAAAGCATACCTTTACTAAAAAGGTCCCTAAAATCAAGTTGTAATCGACGTGGTAAATTTTGTAATGTCAATAGTCCCAAAAGCCTCCCCACTCCAGGCTTACCTTCAAGTATAGTACCCTTGTCTGAATCTATTGAAAATGTCCCATCAACTATTAATTTATCAAACTTCATAGGGCTCCCTGGCCAAGATAAGTATCCTCGAATGTTGGCTTTTCCTTTATCAACGAGATCATTCATCTCTAATTGTTCTAGAGTTTTATCGAGCTTTCTAATATTCCAATTAAACTTTATGGATGTATTTGGATTTAAGCTCTCATCATCCCAGAAGCCGGTAATTTTCATAGTACTATTAGGGTGCACTATTTTGAGCTGTTTAATATTCCATATTTTATTTTCTTTAAAGGCAGTTAAATTTAATCTTCCTTCTAGGTTACCGTAGTCAGTTATCCCTAATTTAAATGATTGTATTTTTATATCCATTTTTGGTGGGTTATAAAAAACTAGGTCTTTTTTAATAATTTCTGATTTTATTCTTTCTAACATGTGGAGCTCATCAAATCTTGCTTTTATAAGATTTTCATTCTTATCCCATAAAATATTTCCATTAACCCCATCTGCCTTTAATTGGATATTAATACTATCATTGTTAGGTCTAAGTTCGATTTGACTGTTACTAAAATTAAAACCATAAAGCGCTAAGTTTTGTACAGATACTTGTGCTTTATCTATTGGTATATGTTTATATTGAGTGCTTGTATTATCATTATCATTTATTAAGAACATAAAGTCCTCATCACTAAGCGAAGTAAAATTAGCAACTAGTAAAATACTATCTTTTGGCATGATGTAATTTTTTACAGAATTTATATTAATTATTCCATTGATAATATTTATTTTATTTTCATTTTGGGCTGTATTAAAAGTAGCTGATATATCAGTTCCTAATTTCAAATCAATTTTCCCTTTATTAATATCTGATGATGTTTTGTTGACAGACATTAATAATTCTTGGTTTGATGATTTGTCGAGAATACTTAAACCTCTTATTTGTATACCCACAAGATCACTATTGATGAGAAATTCGGTTTTATTATCAAATAAATTAATTTTTCCTGACCATTGGGTGCGGCCCGTTATCTTACGGCTCAAATTTTCACCTAATATTTTTTTGATAAATTGATTGCTAATTGTGCTTTTTATATCAATTGTTGTCACATCTTTATTACTTTTTATTTGTATATTTAATGGCTCACCGGACAAGACACCATTAATATTTTTGGCTGTGACATTATTATTGCTTAAATTGACAATGCCCTTAAGGTTGGAAATTTGAGGAATTTCAAGTTGTGTGTTGTTTACAGCACTTCCTTGGAGTTCATAAGTACCTACAAAAGAAATATTATCTATATCATCAAAAGGAATTGTAAGGTTTAAATTAAGTTCGCCCGGGCCTTCACCATCCATGAATTTAAAAAAATTCTTTGTATATTTATTTATTGGGCTATTTTTAATGGTGTAGATAATATTTTTAACAGGACTATCTAACACTAGATCAACATTCATAATAATTGGATTGGTTGTAAAGGGGATAATGGATGCTTCAAAATTTTTAATTTGGTTATTATGAAGACGTCCTTTTTTACTTATAAGAGAAAATTTTGCACCTTCTACATGAAGGTTAGCATCAAAATTTTCCATTTCTGGCCAACCATCACCGTATTCAATAAAACTATTTTTTATAGTTGACTGAATAGTAAACTTACCTTTATCGAGGTCGACTTGATTGTTTTCATCAACAAATGGAAAGTCTTTACTTTGTCCTTGTATTTTAATTATAGTATTTTCTGCAGTGCCTTTTAAAAGCGAAGTATCTAGCCACCCTAAAGTTTCGTTGCCTAATTGTCTTGGATAGTAGATTTTAAGTTCTGGGATACTTAATAAAGGGACGATAATCTCTATATCCAGTAGGCTATTTTTATTTTCTAGGAACTTATATGAGCCATTTATGGAGGCCTTCATATGTTCATCTTTAGCAATAATATTTTTTAAATTAATAACATTGTTATTCCAGCTAATCTTTCCAGTTAGTTGTGAAAATTTTAAAGGCTGTCTAAAAGTATCTAATTTTGTGATTATTACGTTTCTTGAGACTGATTTAATAAAGCCCATATTATTTTTTATATGTATTTGGCCTGTGATATTTTTTACGCTTGGAAAATTATTATGTGCATTAACTTTAACATTTAACAACTGGGCATCGATTGTAAGTTTTTGTAGTGATTGTCGTATCGTTTTTTCCCATGCGAACTTTATATTGCTAATCTTACCTTCTGGAGAAATATTTTTAATTTTTTTATAAACGGATTCATTTTCTAAAGGAAAGAAATCAGTTAGTTCCTGTACTGACTTCAGATTAATACGATTAATTTTTGCTTTAACTGCTGTAATTTCTTTATTAGATTGATTGAGTGTAATTGAGACCTGACTATCCCTGATATTTAAATCATTATTAGTAACAAGTGTTAATTGGTTTAGATTAAAAAAAGTATTATCGTTTTTTTTATACCAATTAAACTGACCAGAAAAGTTTTTTAATAGCACGTCTTGTTTTTTTCGATTATTTTTAATTCGAACATTTTTTGTATCAAAGAAGGTTTCTATTTCTGTTAATTTTCCTTTTTCCAATGAAGCATTAATCGTTAGGTTTCCTGTACCACTATCAATGTCAATCGGGTAATCTATCCATGGTTTGTATGCATTCAGCTCTATGTTGTCTGAATGAAGGGAAAGTTGTCCATTGACACTTTCTATTTTATTGAAACTATCTAGATTGAAGTGACCGGTCAATATAGTTTTTGCTAATGACGTTGCTGATGAATCAAAGCTAAGTTTAAATGAATGTCTATCAAGATAAGCTAACAAAATAGAAGTTTGATAATCAAGATTTACATTCTTAAGTATAAGAGATGAGATACTAGGTCTTGTTTTATCGATCCAATTAATCTCTCCATCAGTGATAACAATATCATCTTGATTAAGTAGCCAATCAAACAACCGTGTATTTTTTTGTTTATCATTAAAGTTAATTATTACTCCTCCAATAAGATATTCTGTATTGCTATTTTTTTGGATTTTTAGCTTAGGAGTATAAATATTGATTTTATCTAGTATGGGCTTAAATTCTAAAAGAGATCTCCATGAGAAATCTACTTCGACCTTATTAAGACTAAAAGTTTTTGTGTTGTTTGAATTAAATATGGTTAATTGATTTATTGTAAA
>JBBWVM010000065.1:0-5497 GCA_050256215.1 Methylophilaceae bacterium | reverse complement strand
TCAATGACCATCTTACGCAGGGAAATAAATTATGAAAGAATTAACACAATTATTTGATGATGCCTCTTTTACATATACCTACATACTGACAGATTTACTCTCAAATGAAGCAGTCATCATTGACCCGGTAGACACCCACCTCAACGAGTACCTGAATATTATTCGGAATAACCAGCTGAAATTAAAGTACGTGATGGAAACCCATGCGCATGCTGACCATGTCACTTCCGCTGGTAACTTATGCCAATCAACCGGAGCTATTGCCGCCACCCCTGTGCATTGCAATATCACACCCGCAGAAATTCAGCTCGAGGATAAACAAGAACTTCGTTTTGGAGAGAAGCAAATAATTCTAGCTATTCATACTCCGGGGCATACAGCAGGTTCGATGACTTTCTATTGGAAAAATAAATTATGTACTGGTGACACATTACTCATCAATGGCTGTGGCCGTACAGATTTCCAAAGTGGTGACATTACTAATCTTTACAACAGCATTACAAAAAAAATATTTGCCTATCCTGATGAAACAATCGTGTGCCCAGGGCATGACTACCACGGCAATCGACTATCTACCATAGGTAATGAAAAACAAAATAACATCAGACTGGCTAATAAAACATTAGAGGAATTCAAAGTTGTTATGGATAATCTCAAATTGTCTAAACCTAAATTAATTGACAAAGCAATTCCTGCAAATCTAGAACTTGGTCTTGTGTGTCATGCGGCAGAATTATTATAACTAATTGCACTAAATTTTCTTTAATCAAATATTCATCTATACTTAAATCAAACACCTTAATATATAAGGATTGATATTTATGAAAACCAAAACTATCTCTCTATGCTTTATTTTATCTATGTTATTTTCGGGATTCACTTATGCCGAAATGACCGAGGATGTCATTAAATTACAAAAACGTTGGGCTCAAATTAAATATGAGATACCACAAGACCAACATAAGAATGAGTTTGATAAATTACTTGTAGAAGCGGAAACAATATTACAAAAAAATAAACTGAATCCTGAATCTCTAATGTGGCATGCTGTTATAGAATTTTCTTATGCGAATGCTTTTAATACTATTAATCCATTCGCACTTCATTTTATGAATAATGCAAAAAATCATTTAGAAGAGGCTATTATATTTGGTCAAGGAACTGTGTTGGGATTAGCATGCACTAGACTTGGCACGCTCTACTACAAAGTATCTAGCAGCCCATTAGGTTTTGGCGATAATGACAAAGCAGAAATGCTTTTAAAGAAAGGACTTGAAATCAATCCAAAAGATATTGATGCTAATTTCTTTTTTGCTGATTTTTTAGTTCGACAAGGCGAGTATAATAAAGCTAACACCTATCTTGAAAAGGCTAAAAATGCATCGCCTAGAATGGGTATGGAACTTGCAGATCAAAGTAGACAAAAAGAAATAGAAAGGCTTATTCAAACAATTGGGAAGTCATAATTACTCAACAAAATTATCTTTGTAATGCCTCGTAAATTAACTTCGAATATTTAAATAAATAACGCCCATCTAATCAAGCTTGATATCAAAAATAATACCCCAACAGATAATAACCACAACATAAGGAAATTTAAAATCTTTTTAATCAATGGTAGGAATCGCCTTCCTTAACCTTCCCTCTAAATACCCAATAGGCATAAATGGTATAGCTTATAATAATTGGCAAGAAAATCGCTACACCGACCAATAAAAAATGTAAGCTCTTCTTGGGTGAGGCGGCCTCCCAAATATCAATACTAGGAGGTACGATATTTGGATATATACTGATTAATAATCCAATGAAAGATAATAAAAATAAGATGATGGCGCACACAAATGGCTGAGCATCCTTATCTTGTTTAAGCCCCGATATTAATCCGGCTGAAAATAATAGTACTAACAATGGCACTGGTAACACGAACAAAATAGCAGGCCAAGCAAACCATTTATCAAAATACTCAGGGTGTAACATAGGTGTCCAGATACTCACTATCAATATCATCAATAGAGTGCCTAAAAAAAAGTATCGAGCAATGGACTGTAATTTTTGTTTTAATTCGTCCGTTGTTTTCATGATCAGCCAGGTCGAACCCAGCAGTGCATAACCAATCACTACAGCCAAACCGGTCAATACGCTAAATGGAGTGAGCCACTCCCACCAACCACCGCTATAGGCTCGACCCACTACCGGAATTCCTTGAATAAAGGCTCCGAGCGCAATGCCCTGAAAAAAAGCCGCCATAATAGAGCCTGATATGAATGCTTTGTCCCATATCTTCTTAGCCTGCTTACTCTTCCAACGAAATTCAAAAGCCACCCCACGTAAAATTAATCCGATTAACATTGCCGTCAATGGGGCATACAATGCTGGCAAAATAATACTATAGGCCAAAGGAAAAGCTGCAAATAAACCGCTAGCGCCCAACACCAACCAGGTCTCATTGCCATCCCATATTGGGGCAACCGTATTCATTGCAATATCTCGTTCACGACCATTCTTTAGGAATGGATAGGTAATACCAATCCCTAAATCAAAACCATCCAGAATGACGTAAGCAAATATTGAAAAACCTAAAATAATTGCCCAGACTAATTCAATTGACATCATTGTGTAAATTTCCTACGATTAAAAAATGTCATCACCACACCCCATACACCACTCTGTTTCACACCCAATTCTTTTTTATCAGTCATGCCGGGGGTTAAATTAAACTGTTTAAACAAATAGAAAACACCAGCACCAAACACAACAAAATAGGTCACAATAAATGCGAATAATGAAGCAGACACCGCAGGGGCATCAATCGGTGATACAGATTGTGCAGTCGTCAACAGACCATACACCGTATATGGTTGACGCCCCACCTCTGTAGTTATCCAGCCACAAATAACAGCCACAAACCCAATCGGACTAACTATCATCAGTGCTCGATGAAATATAGAGGAATTATAAAGCTGATTTTTATATCGTAACCATAGACTATAGAGTCCAATTGCAATCATTAACATGCCAATTCCAACCATAATACGAAATGTCCAAAAAATTATTTCTGCCGGCGGACGTTCTGCCTTAGGCCATTCTTTGAGCCCCTTAACCTCTCCATTCATGTCATGAGTTAATATTAAGCTACCCAATTTTGGGATTTCTATTCGATATTTAGTTTCTGCTTTATCATCATCAGGTAACCCAAATAAAATTAATGGCGCGCCCCGTTGTGTCTCATAATGGCCCTCCATAGCAGCTATCTTGGCTGGTTGATATTTTAATGTATTTAATCCATGCAAGTCCCCAGCGATCATTTGAAGAGGTGCCACAATCGTAGCCATCCATAACGCCATTGATAGCATAGTTCGTGCGCAAGGATTAAGATTGTTCTTTAATAAATGGTATGCCCCCACACCCCCCACCACAAAAGCAGTCGTTAGATAAGCCGCCATTAACATATGAACAAGACGATAAGGAAAGGAGGGATTGAAAATAATAGCCATCCAGTCTTCGGGTATAAATTGTCCGAATTCATTCATACCGAACCCAGCGGGAGTATGCATCCAACTATTGACTGACAAGATCCAGAAAGCAGAAAAGAAGGTACCAAACGCGACCATTAAGGTGGCAAAAAAATGCAACCTTTTTCCAACTTTATTAAGTCCAAATAACATGATGCCCAAAAATCCTGCCTCAAGAAAGAAGGCGGATAGCACCTCATACCCCATCAGAGGACCAAGGATCGGCCCCGTTTTATCCGAAAATACTGACCAATTAGTTCCGAATTGATAGCTCATAACGATACCTGAGACTACCCCCATCGCAAAAGCAATTGCAAATATTTTTATCCAATAATTAAATAACTGGAGGTACTTTTCATCATTCTTCCATAACCATAATCCCTCTAAAACTGCTAAGTATGAAGCTAGACCAATAGTAAAGGCTGGAAAGATAATATGAAAACTGACAACAAAAGCAAATTGAAAACGAGCAAGATCGAGAGCATCAAACATAAATAATATTCTTTAATGGGGGCTTATAAATTATGATATGTAAGTATATCAGAGTATTCAATTAATTTATCTATAAAATCATTTAAAATCAATAACTTAAATGATAAGCCAGAAGAGAATCATCTTCTCAAAATAAATCTATTTAATTCAATTACTTATCTCCCTCCAAGAACTTACTGACTCATCGATGAATTAACTAATCACTCAACTTAATATTAGGCACTAAAGGCTGGTTATTCATCATCTTTTTCTCAATCTCATCAACTGTTTTTTGAATAGCGATAAATCTTTGAGGTGGAGATGGATGTGAAGTTTCAGTATATAAGTTATCATGTTCAGCCCCCATTCTTCTCCAAAAATTTGCTGTTTTAGAAATATCATAACCAGCATTTTTCAAAAAATAAATCCCTACATAATCTGCCTCTTGCTCGAACTCAACAGAATATTGTTGTACAGCAATCCCTGCTCCCATTCTTGAAAAATCACCATTAGTGTTCACCCCATACGCAGCAGCGGCAAAATCTATTAATAATCCAAGCACACCACCAATCGTTGCATTTTGTTGTTGTGCCTCGTTATGCTTCATTGCATTATGGGCAATCTCATGACTAACGACCGTAGCTAACTCATCGTCATCATCAATAAAATTCAACATCCCTCTAGCAATAAAAATATTCTTTCCATCAGCAAAAGCATTGATTGTTTTGTCATTAAAACCTACATAGGCTTCAGATAGACATGCCTTTAATGGCTGAATCTTAATAGAGACAAACTTCCTGCTCCTCCAAACCTTCAATGTAATCGATTTATATTGATCATTTGAGAGGAGTTTATCTAGTTGTTTAAAAGCCTCTTTATTGTCCAATGGAATTTTCTTTCCATCTATTTTATCTATCTCATCACCAAATTTCAGTCCTGCTTTATCTGCTGGCGAGTTAGCAACAATATTTTTAATCTTGATGTTATGTCTTAGCTGGTATTTAGAAGTTAAAACTTCTTTTTGTATAGGGTTTAACACTCCCATGCTATCTAGACTCCAAACATCAAAACCATAATAAGGTGATACAAAATCATTGCATATTTCTGTATTAGCTACCCTAATTCTTCCAGAAATATCTTGTAGTTTTTGATTTTGTTCAAGCCATTTATCTATAACAAGCTTGAATTGCGTTCCAATTTCTGCCCTTGTTTCTTCACTACTCACCGTTGGAGTTCTCATTTGTGGAGCAACGCAACCAAAAAGAAATATTGATACACAAAGAATTAAATATTTACTCATATCTCTTTATATTAACCACAGTTACTTACCAATACAAATAATTTTGTAAGTTGGTAGTGAACTTAAAGCTGTGGTTAATGAACAACAATCCGCGCTCACCCTTACTGATAATGAATCACAATTTCTAGATCTAGGAAAAATGGTCATTGCGGGCGATGTGGAAGGGCTAGAGTCAGTTGCGCTTAATACTGGCGCTGACCGAGGCGCAGGTGTT
>JBBWVM010000064.1:0-29148 GCA_050256215.1 Methylophilaceae bacterium | reverse complement strand
AGGCTGCGTTTCGGGATCACCCATTCGACAATTAAATTCTAGTGTTTTTATGTTATTTTGTGAGTCAACCATTATTCCGGCATATAAAAAACCTGTAAATTCTATCCCATCACTTTTCATTCCATGAATTGTAGGAATAATTACTTCATTCATAATTTTATGATGTACTTCATTTGTTACAATTGGCGCAGGGGAGTAAGCTCCCATCCCACCTGTGTTTGGTCCCAAATCAGAATCAAATAATCTTTTATGATCTTGACTAGAGGCAAGTGGTAGAATTGTTTCTCCATCACAGAGAACAATAAAACTTACCTCTTCCCCTTTCAAAAATTCTTCTATAACAACCCTTGCTCCAGCATCGCCAAATAAATTATCGCTGAGCATTGAATCAATCGCTTTATGGGCTTCTTCCTCGGTGTGTGCAACTACGACTCCTTTGCCTGCAGCAAGCCCATCTGCCTTAATGACAATTGGAACTCCTATTTGATTAATGTAATTATGTGCCAAATTAGCATCTGTAAAAGTCTTAAATTGTGCAGTTGGAATATCGTGACGATTCATAAAAGATTTAGCAAAATCTTTTGAGCTTTCAAGTTGAGCTGCGGCTTGTGTGGGACCAAATATTTTTAAATGATTTTTTCTAAAGCTATCCACTATTCCTTTTGATAGTGGAACTTCAGGTCCTACCACAGTTAAACCAATTTTTTCTTTTTTTGCAAATGAAATAAGTGATTCGATATCTGTAATATTGATATTCTCTAAGGAGGAATCTATCTCAGTTCCGCCATTTCCTGGAGCCACAAATACTTTATCGACTAGAGAGCTTTGGGATATTTTCCATGCTAAGGCGTGCTCACGACCTCCGTTGCCTATAATTAGAACCTTCATTAGTTAGTGCTTGAAATGTCGAATGCCAGTAAATAGCATAATAAGACCGTGCTCATCGGCGGCTTCAATTACTTCATTGTCCCTCATACTCCCTCCAGGCTGGATAACGCATTTTGCACCAAATTCTGCTAGAACATCTATTCCATCTCTGAACGGAAAAAAGGCATCGGATGCTACAGCGCTGTCATTTAATGAAATATTTGCGTGTTGTGCTTTAATTGATGCAATTCTTGTGCTATCCACACGACTCATTTGTCCAGCTCCTACCCCTAATGTTTTTTTATCCTTACAGAAAACGATAGCATTTGATTTGACATACTGAGCTACTTGCCATGCAAATTGAAGGTCATCCAATTGAGAAGCGGTAGGTTTGAGTTTTGTAACGATTTGACAGTCATGGATATTTAAAATGTGATTATCTGCTGATTGAACAAGCCACCCACCTCCAATTTTTTTAAAATCTAGTTCTGTATTATTTTTATCCATTGAGACTTTGAGCAATCTTACGTTCTTTTTTTTTGAAAAAATTTCTTTAGCCTCGTCTGTATATTCTGGAGCAATAATAACCTCTACAAATTGTTTGATAATTAATTTAGCCGTATCAAGATCTATCGGTCTATTAACTGAGATAATTCCTCCAAAAGCTGAAGTGGTGTCTGTAGAAAATGCACGGAGGTAAGCATCTGAAATTTTACTTGCGGAACTTATTCCACAGGGATTAGCATGCTTTACAATAACGCACGTAGGTTCCAAAAATGATTTGGCGCATTCCCAAGCATTATCAGCATCATTTAAATTATTAAATGATAATTCTTTGCCCTGGATTTGCTCGAAGCTTGCTAATGAGCCAGATGGTATTACAGGGTCGGTATAAAATGCTGCTATTTGATGAGGGTTTTCTCCATAACGCATAGCTAATTTTTTTTGCATTACCTTAATTAATTTATTTGGCAAAACAATATCTTTATTTACTTTTGACTTTAGATATTGATTAATTAAAGCATCGTAAGATGATGTATGTTCAAATGCTTTTTGGGCAAGCTCAAAACAATATGATTCATCAATGGAGCCTTTGTTTTTGGATATTTGTTGAGAAAATTCCTTGTAATCATTTGGGCTTGTAAGCACTGCGACATTTTTATAATTTTTCGCAGCAGATCTAATCATGGCTGGCCCTCCAATATCAATATTTTCTATTGCCAAATCTATCGTGCATTCAGATTTAGCAATAGTTTCTTCAAAGGGATATAAATTTACAATAACTAAATCAATGGGTGAGATGTTATGTTCTTTCATGGTATTTATGTGATCAGGATTATCACGACACCCTAGTATGCCACCATGGATTTTGGGGTGTAATGTTTTTACTCTTCCATCAAGCATTTCTGGGAATTTTGTGTAATCACTTACTTCGGTAACATTGATCTTATTTTGATTGAGAAGTTTTGCTGTCCCGCCTGTAGATAGTATTTCAATGTCCAATGAGTCAAGCAGTAATGCCAATTCTAATATATTTGTTTTGTCCGAGACGCTCAATAAAGCTCTTTTTATTTGTATCATTGGTTTACGTATCTATTTTGTGTAATTTAAGTTTTTTTCTGAGTGTATTTCTATTAAGACCTAAAATTTTAGCAGCTTTACTTTGGTTCCCTTCTGCCTTGTTCATTATGTAAAGTAGCAAAGGTTTTTCTATAGCAGTAATAACCATTTCATAAACGGCATTTGATTTACTTCCTTGCAGGTCTTCGAAGTATTGATCAAGGAGGGTTTCAATATTATCCTGTAGTTTTACATTCCACATCAAGCAACGAATTCTTTTTGCATATCAAAATCTTCGTAAGTAATAAATTTATCTATATTTCGAAGGCCATTAAAAAACTGATTAATCGAATCAATTTGTTCTGAATTATTTTCAATTTGATTCATCTTAAATCTAAATTGAGCTGAATTCTTTAAGCCTTTTGTGTACCATGATATATGCTTTCTTGCTATCTTAAGACCTTTATTTTCACCATAAAAATGATAAAGGTCATTAACATGTTCTAGTGTGGTGGATTGAATTTCATCTATTGTTGGGCGCATTAAATGTTGACCAGTTTTTATAAAATATTCTATTTCTCTAAAAATCCAAGGTCTACCTTGAGCCGCTCGCCCAATCATCACAGCATCAGCATTTGTATAATTTAGAACAAATTGAGCTTTTTCTGGGCTTGTAATATCACCATTTGCAATAACTGGAATTTTGATATGTTGCTTAACTGTAGCGATAGTATCGTACTCTGCCTTACCTAAATATAAACAAGCGCGGGTTCTTCCATGCATCGCAAGCGATTGAATCCCAGAATCTTCTGCGATCTTGGCAATTGTTAGAGCGTTGCGATTTTTTTGATCCCAACCAGTTCTAATTTTTAGGGTTACAGGAATATTAACTGATTTAACCACAGCTTTAAGTATTTTTTCTACTAATTTTTCTTCTTTAAGCAAAGCTGAACCTGCCATAACATTGCAGATTTTCTTAGCGGGACACCCCATATTAATATCAATAATTTGAGCGCCTTTAGACATATTATATTGTGCTGCTTGTGCCATCATTTTTGGATCTGCGCCGGCAATTTGCACTGAAATTGGATCAACCTCTCCTTCATGGTTTGCCCTAAGCAGCGTTTTTTCACTACCATATAGGAGTGAGTTTGAAGTTACCATTTCGCTAACAGCCATACCTGCACCAAATTTTTTACATAGCATTCTAAATGGTCGGTCTGTAACTCCGGCCATTGGTGCTAAAATAAGGTTATTTTTTAGTTCATGTGATCCAATTTTCATATAGCTTAAATTTTAATTGAATTGCTTATTTTATAAGCAATTACATAATTATCAAAATTATTTTTTTTTCGATTTACATATTGAGTTTTACGGGTATTTGTTTTGTATTTAATGTGCTTGTTCCCAATTTGCTCCTGATCCAATTTTAACAACAAGTGGCACATCAAATGTTGAAACTTTTTCCATTAGCTTAGGTATTTGAATCATAAAAATGTCAACTTCTGAATCTGGAACCTCAAAAACAAGCTCATCATGAACTTGCATTATCATTTTCCCTACTATATCTGATTGTTTATTTATCCAATTATGTATATCGATCATGGCTAATTTTATTAGATCTGCTGCAGTACCTTGCATAGGCCCATTAATAGCTGCTCTTTCAGCGGCGGCTCTTCTAATACCATTGGAGTTATTAATGTCAGGTAACCATAATCTTCGTCCAAAAAATGTTTCAACATAACCTTTTTCCTTAGCTGTTTGTTTTGCATCTTCCATGTACTGTCTCACATTAGGATATTGAGAAAAGTAGCGATCAATATAACTTTGAGCCGCACTTATTTCTATATTTAGATTTTTGGCTAAACCAAAAGGGCTCATTCCATAAATCAATCCAAAGTTAATAACTTTCGCACATCTTCTTTGTTCGCTGGATATGTTATCAATGGAGGTATTAAAAATTTCAGCAGCTGTAATTTTGTGAATATCTTCATTATTTCGAAATGCTTCAATCAACCGATTGTCTTGAGAAAGGTGCGCCATTATTCTAAGTTCAATTTGGGAATAATCAGCAGAAAGTATTTTGGCTGTTTTTGGGGCAATAAATGTCTCTCTTATTTTTCTTCCTTCCGCTGTTTTTATTGGAATATTTTGTAGATTAGGATTGGAGCTAGCAAGCCGTCCAGTGATAGCTACAGCTTGATTGTAATTAGTGTGGACCCTTCCTGTGGCGTGATTAATCATTTTTGGAAGTTTATCTGTGTAAGTAGATTTTAATTTTGCAAGAGAACGATATTCCAATAGCAATTTAGGTAAAGGATAGTTTTGTGCTAATTCTTTGAGCACTTCTTCAGAGGTTGAGGGGGTTCCGGTTGGAGTTTTTTTCAAGGGTGTTATTTGTAATTTTTCAAAAAGTATTTCTTGTAATTGTTTGGGTGAGGATAAATTAAAAGGTTGTCCAGCCAGCGTGAAAGCTTTTTCTTCTAAGGAAATTAATTCTTCCCCAATTTTATGACTTTGATTTTGTAATGCTTTATAGTCGATCAAAACACCATTTCGTTCTATTTTTATTAGCGCTTGCATTGATGGGACTTCAATTTTTTTATAAACATCCCAAAGCCCCTTATTTTTTATTAGAATTTTTTTAAGTTGTAAATAAAGTTGTAATGTTACATCCGCATCTTCAGCCGCATACTCGGAAGCTTCTTCTATGCTAATTTGATCAAATGTTAATTGTTTTACACCTTTGCCTACTAAAGATTCAAAGCTAATGCATTCATGATTAAGGTAGCGCTGACTTAATTTATCCATGCTATGACTCTGACCGCTCTCTATAACATAACTCATTAGCATTGTATCTTCTTCAATGCCATTAAGTTCTATCCCATAATTCAAAAATATATGTGAATCATATTTAATATTTTGGCCCACTTTAATGATGGATGAGTCTTCTAAGACTGGCTTTAGTTGTTCGATAACAAATTGAAGATTAAGCTGATCTTCATTAGTTGCATGTTCGTGTGAAAGTGGGATGTAAGCTGCCACTCCTGGTTGTGTGCATATTGAGATACCTACTAGTTTGGCGGTCATCACATCTAATGAATTAGTTTCAGTATCAATAGCTAATAATTTTTTATTTTTTATTTTTTGTATCCACTTATCTAAGGTATTTTTATTTTTTATTGTAGTGTAGGATTTTGTTGCAATAAATTGACTAGATTTTAATACTTCTTTTATTTTTTCTTCTCCAGCATTATTTTTTATTGAGTTTGAGGCTAACTCTTTAAGCCAAGTTGAAAAATTGAATCTTTTATAAATTCTTTTTAATTCATTCTGGTTGATGGGCCTTCTTTCTAATTGAACCCAATTGAGTTCTATATCCAAATCACAGCGAATTGTAATTAGATCTTTTGCAGTCGGGAGCCAGTTTTTGGATTTTTTTAGATTTTCGCCAATTACGCCAGAAAAGTTCTCAGCATTATGGATAATGCGATCTAAGGATTGAAATTCATTTAACCATTTAAGAGCTGTTTTAGGACCTACTTTTTCAACCCCTGGAATATTGTCAGATTTATCACCAACTATTGTGAGGTAATCAATTATTAAGGAGGGGGAAACACCAAATTTGTTCTTAACACCTTCAACGTCTAAGACCTCATTAGTCATTGTATTAATCAATGTTGTTTTTTGATTTACCAATTGTGCTAAATCTTTATCTCCCGTTGAAATCATAACGTTAATATTTTTTTTATTCGCTTTTTTTGCTAGCGTCCCAATTACATCATCGGCTTCTACTCCTTCTTTAATAAGAATTGGCCAGCCCATTGCTTTTATTGCTTGTGTTAAGGGTTCAATTTGCATGGCTAATTCTTCTGGCATACTTGGGCGATTTGCTTTGTAATCACTGAAAATATCGTTTCTGAATGTTTTTCCTTTTGCATCGAATATGCACACGCTATAATCAGATGGATATTGCTTGTGTATGTGGCGTAACATATTTAAGACGCCATAAATAACTCCAGTAGGATGCCCGTCTGGGCTTTTAAAGCCTGGAAGTGCATAAAATGCACGATACAAATAAGATGATCCGTCTACTAAAAGTAATTTTTTCATAAAATGTAAGGATTAAAATGTCATCAAAAAAAAATATAGCTAAATTAAACCATAAAGAATCTGATGTTTGTTATCAAGCAGAATTTGATGGTAATTCGTTTTGTCTCTCTCAAATAGAAGCTGAATACTTAACTGCAACCCAGGCTCTCTCAAAAATTAATTCAGCAATTTCTATTTTTGGGAGTGCTCGACTTTCTAAATCTCATTGCCATTATAAATCATCTGAGAAAATTGCATACGAACTATCTAATCTTGGTTTTAATATTATTACTGGGGGAGGACCTGGTGTAATGGAGGCCGCAAATAAGGGGGCTTTTAAAGGAAAGTCAAAGAGTATCGGATTAAATATTCAACTTCCTTTTGAGCAAGAAGGTAATGAGTTTCAGGATATTAGTCTTAGTTTTAGATATTTTTTCATGCGAAAATTAATATTTGTGAAATATTCTGCTGCGTATTTAGTTATGCCGGGTGGGCTTGGCACGCTTGATGAGTTAACAGAAATATTAACTCTAATGCAAACACAAAAAATAAAGAAAATACCGATTATTCTTGTTAACAAACTATTTTGGTCGGGACTGATTGAATGGATTGATCAGCAATTACTTAATAAAGGGTTAATTGATAAATCAGATAAGCAACTATTTAGAGTAATGGATGATCCTGAAGAAATTAAAGTGTTTATTTCTAGGTGTTTGTTATAGATCAAACAGAACTTGATCTTCAATAAAAATCTACCCATACGCGCTTATTTTGATAGAATCAAGACATTGATTAAAGGGGTTGTGTATGCAGAAGTTTTTTTATTTATTTTTTATAGTAATTTTTGTAAACATTTCTAGCGCTTTGTTTGCTGAAGAAACGGAGATTTTGGAAGAAATAGTTTATGCGCCACCAAATACTTTGGATTCAGATTATATAGGCGAGCCTGAGATTACGATTAGGAAGGAAGGAGCAAATACTGTTGAGGAACATAGAATTAATGGTAATCTTTATATGATAAAAGTAACTCCCAAAAATTTTTCCCCTTATTATCTGGTTAGAGAATCTCAAGGAGGCGACTGGCTACGTATGGATGATAATAAGCCATTAGTAGTGCCTCAATGGGTCATCTTGAGCTTTTAATTTAATCTTTTTAAACAAAATTACAATAAGGGTCTCCTTGTTTTTCTATTTATATGGCTGTTTATACTTCAATTAAAATTTCTGATTTACATGATTGGTTGAAAAACTTTAATCTTGGGAAGCTCGAGGATCTAAAAGGAATATCAGCAGGCGTCACAAATACAAATTACTTAATTTCAACTAGCCAATCAAAATATATTCTTACTTTGTTTGAGCATAGCAATATAAATGAACTTCCTTTTTATGTGAATTTAATGTCATTTTTGGTTAAAAATAAATTTCCATGCCCTCAGCCTTTCCCGAATAATAAAGGTGAGTCACTGAGTTTATTAAAAGGTAAGCCTGCTTTAATTGTTTCTTTTATTGAAGGTAAAGAAAATTTAAAGATTGATGAGGCGCATTGTTTCTTAATTGGCGAACATTTAGCTAAATTACACAATCTTACAAAGGATTTTTCGGAAGATAAAAAAAATACAAGAGATTTTTCTTGGATTAAAGTTAAATATTTAGAGTTAAAAAGATATTTATCTTCACAGGATCGAAGATTAATTGAGCTTGAAATTGATTTTTTAAGTCATAACATGAACGAAGAGTTACCCTCTGGAATCATACATGGAGATTTGTTTAGGGATAATGTTCTTTTTTTTCTGAATAAAGTCTCAGGGATTATTGATTTTTATTATGCGTGTAATGAATGGTTTATTTTTGACATTGCTATCGTAATTAATGATTGGTGTGTAAGTTCAGACGGTGAAATTGATAAACAAAAGCTAAATGAGTTTTTGAAAGGTTATCAAAGAAACAGATTGTTACATGATTTAGAATTTGATTTTATGATAAAATCTTTAAGATGGGCTGCGCTACGGTTTTGGCTTTCACGGCTAGACGATACGTATAATATTAAAGATGGTGAGATAACTTCTATTAAAGATCCAAACTATTTTAGAAATATATTGATTGATAGACAATCTATAAAGGATATTTTTTGAAAAATATTTTAATTCAAGCGCATAGGTGGGTTCGGCATAGTATTTGGTTATTGAAAAGTAATATAAGACTATCTTTATTTTTAGGAATGGTATATCTCTCTTTGTATATATTACCTGGCGTTGCTAATCTACAATTTTTAATGCCTATAACAATTTTGGCATGGCCAATTGTGATAGCTGTCTATGTAAATGCATACAAAAAAATATCTCTAAATAAACCTTTTTTATTTAGAGATATTTTTAAAATTCCAAGAAAATCTATAAGGACTTTATTGGCTCTTGGAGTGATATGTCTCGCTTATACAATCTTCATGTCTTTAGTGTTAGGTGATAGCTTTCAAAGTGTAATGTTATTATCCCAAGAACCTGATGGAACAGCTTATTTAGCAAAAGAACTTGGTGTTATGTTGATTCAGCTTATTTTGCTATCCATACCTCTTCTTATGGCAACTTGGTTCTCACCGTTATTAATAATTTACAACGAATTTACTTTATTTAAAGCAATTAAGTCAAGCCTTGCAGGATCATTACTGTTTATTTTTCCTATTGTATTAGCTTGGTTTATTTTGTTGTGTTGTTTTTTATCAATTACCTTTATAACAATGTTGTTATTGATGCAGGGAAGTCAAGTCATTTCTTTTTTTGCAAATCTTCTTTTTATAATTAGTCTTACTGGTTATATTTCAACATTATTTGCTTTTCAATATGTCACTTATAAGGATATTTTTAAGTCTCTAACAATTAAATAGTTGTTAATTTTGCGTACTCCATAGCTAACCATTTAATACCCTGTGAGTTAAATTTGATTTGAATGCGCAGGTCATCATCGTTTCCTTCGTAACCTATTACTGTTCCTGAACCAAATTTTGCATGATTGACTGAGGCTCCTATCTTTATTGCATGCTTAGATTCAGAGTAAGGCGCAATTTTTGCTTGACGATAAATACTATTATCTTTTTTTATAACATTCATTTTCTTAAGTAATTCATTTGGCACCTCATCTAAAAACCGAGAAGGAAGGTTGTAGCGAGTCTGTCCATGGAGCATTCTAGACTGAGCTAGCGTCAAATATAATTTCTCTTTGGCCCTCGTAACTGCAACATACATAAGCCTCCGCTCTTCTTCTAAACCGTTATCTTCTGATAGACTTTGCTCATGAGGGCAAAGGCCATCTTCTAACCCCGTAATAAATACTACATCAAATTCGAGCCCTTTAGATGAATGTATGGTCATCAATTGTAGGGCATCTTCACCAGCTGATGCTTGCAGCTCACCGCTTTCTAAAGACGTATAATTTAAAAATTCAACTAAATTCAGTGCAATATTTTCAATGTCGATTGTCTTAGTAAATGATACTGCAGCTGACACCAACTCGTCAAGATTGGATACTCGATTAATACCATCTTTATCTTTTAGGTAATGTTCTTTTAATCCTGATTGATTAATAATCCGTTCTATTGATTCAGGTATGGTTAGTCCATGTATTTCATCTTCTAAATGTCTAATTAGCTTCACAAAATATGGGATCCCTTTTTTGCTACCACACCCCTGCGCTTCAATTTTTTGTGAAGCTTCCCATAAAGAACAACTATTTTGTTTGGCGATGTCTTGTAGCTGTTCAATTGAGCGTGCGCCGATGCCTCTAGTTGGAAAATTGACTATTCTTAAAAAGGCATTGTTATCCATTTTATTTGAAATAAGTCTTAGATAGCCCAACGCATTTTTAATTTCTGCTCTTTCAAAAAAACGCAAACCTCCATATACGCGATAAGGAATATTGTTTGAAACTATTGTGTGTTCTATAACTCTGGATTGTGCGTTACTTCTATACAGAATAGCAATCTGATCATATCTTAAGCCCCCTCTGTGGAGCATTTTAATTTCGTCAATAATAAAATTGGCTTCATCGTAATCACTTAACCCAATATATTGACGAATTAAATCTCCTTCGCCTGAGGCAGCCCATAGATTTTTACCTAAACGATTGATATTATTATTAATAATGGCATTGGCTGCATTTAAGATATTATTCTTGGATCGATAGTTTTGTTCTAGTTTAATAATATTTTTAATTTTAAAATCTTTCTCTAAGTCTTTCATGTTACCAACTCGCGCACCCCTAAAGCCATATATTGATTGATCATCGTCCCCTACGGCAAAAACAGAATTATTGTTTCCAGCTAAGAGTTTTAACCATAGATATTGAAGTTGGCTTGTATCTTGGAACTCATCAACTAGGATATGTTTAAAATTTGATTGGTAATGCTCTCGTATTCCTATATTTTTTTCAAATAACT
This sequence comes from Methylophilaceae bacterium, assembly GCA_050256215.1. Taxonomy (GTDB): domain Bacteria; phylum Pseudomonadota; class Gammaproteobacteria; order Burkholderiales; family Methylophilaceae; genus BACL14. The sequence goes on along the minus strand of JBBWVM010000064.1, from coordinate 18,200 downwards.
CAAAGCAACGTAAAAGTAATTCAGCAAAATCAACCACACCCTCTCTATTGCATTGCTTTTCATATTCGCTATATATTTCATTCAATTTTTTTGAATGATCATCGTAAGCTTTAACATGATGAGATCTTATTCCTTTATCTTTGTTTGCATTGATGAAGTATTGTGATTCTTTTGGAGGAAATTGATCGACATCAATATTCATTATCTTCATAATTCTTTTAATTGCTGATAATTGGTCTGAGCTGTCTAAGATTTGAAAAGTTTCTGGAAGATTGCTATCTCTGTGATGTTTTCTTAAGAATCGATTACAAAGTCCATGAAACGTACCTATCCACATTCCACGAGTATTGATAGGTAATTGCGAGTTAATTCTCATTAACATCTCTTTAGCCGCTTTGTTAGTGAAAGTAACTGCAAGAATGCCTCCAGGCCCAACAACTTGGTTTTGAATTAACCATGAGACCCTGGTGGTTAATACTTTTGTTTTACCACTCCCAGCGCCAGCCAGTATTAATGCGGATTTATTCTCTAAAGTAACCGCTTCTAATTGTTTTTCGTTGAGATTATCGAGGAAATTATTTTGTATCTGTGGGAAATTCATTAAGTGTAATGCTACAGGAAATATTTTTATGGAAACTAGTTTTTTTAGAATTTATTATAAGTTCATACTTATATTTATGAGTAAGTTGATTGATTCCTACATTTTTTTATTGAATATTTATTTAAACAATAAGTAAAAAAAGGCCTCTAATGAGGCCTTTTTATTTGCTATTTAAAAAGTACTTGAGTTACATCATGCCACCCATGCCACCCATGCCACCACCCATGCCACCACCCATGCCACCCATATCAGGAGCTGCAGGAGCGTCCTCTTTTGGAAGGTCGGCAATCATACATTCTGTTGTTAGCATTAGCCCGGCTATTGAAGCTGCATTTTGAAGTGCTGTTCGAGTTACTTTAGTTGGATCTAACACACCCATTTCAACCATGTCGCCATAAGTCTCATTGGTTGCATTAAAACCATAGTTACCTTTACCTGAGATAACCTCATTCACAACTACAGAGCTTTCAATACCAGCATTTGATACAATCTGACGAAGAGGATCTTCAATTGCGCGTAGCACAATATTAATACCAGCATCTTGGTCAGTATTGTCGCCTTTTACTTTTTGTATTGCATTTTTTGTTCTAATTAGCGCAACTCCACCGCCAGGAACAATTCCTTCTTCAACTGCTGCTCTAGTTGTATGTAGCGCGTCTTGATCGCGTGCTTTTTTCTGTTTCATTTCAATTTCTGTGGTTGCTCCCACTTTAATAATAGCAACACCACCTGCGAGTTTAGCAACACGTTCTTGTAGTTTTTCTTTGTCATAATCACTAGTTGATTCTTCTATTTGTGATTTTATTTGGCTAATTCTAGATTTTATATTATCTTGACTTCCTGAGCCGTCAATAATAATTGTATTTTCTTTACCAATTTCGATTTTCTTGGCTTGACCTAAGTCTTCTATTTTAATATTTTCTAAAGTTAAGCCAACTTCATCAGCAATGACTGTGCCACCTGTTAATATCGCAATATCTTCTAACATTGCTTTTCTTCTGTCCCCAAAACCAGGCGCCTTAACTGCAACTGCCTTAATGATTCCGCGTATGTTGTTTACAACTAACGTTGCTAGCGCTTCACCTTCAAGATCTTCAGCAATAATTAATAGTGGTTTACTTGCTTTTGCTACTTGTTCAAGCACCGGTAAAAGATCTTTGATGTTTGAGATTTTTTTATCATGAAGCAGGATATAAGGATCTTCAAGAAGAGCTATTTGTCTGTCATTATTATTTATGAAGTAAGGAGATAAATAGCCTCTGTCAAATTGCATACCTTCAACCACATCTAGTTCATTTGATAATCCAGAACCATCTTCAACTGTAATTACACCTTCTTTACCTACTTTATCCATTGCATCTGCAATAATTTGACCTACAGATTGGTCTGAATTAGCAGAAATAGAACCAACTTGTGCAATTTCTTTGCTTGTATTGCAAGGCTTACTTAATTCATGCAATTCTTTCACGCTGGCTTCAACTGCTTTATCAATGCCTCGCTTAAGATCCATAGGATTCATACCGGCTGCAACTGACTTCATCCCTTCTCGAATGATTCCTTGTGCTAGTATAGTCGCCGTAGTTGTGCCATCACCAGCAGCATCAGAAGTTTTAGATGCAACTTCTTTTACCATTTGCGCACCCATATTTTCAAATTTATCTTGTAACTCAAATTCTTTGGCTACAGAAACACCATCTTTAGTTATTGTTGGGGCACCAAAGGAACGTTCTAGAACTACATTTTTTCCTTTTGGTCCAAGAGTAACTTTCACTGCGTTTGAGAGAATATTTACTCCCTTAACCATTTTTTGGCGAACATCATCACCAAACCGTACATCTTTAGCTGCCATTTTTATTTCTCCAATAGTAATTCAAATTTATAAATAAAATTATTCGATTATGCCCATTACATCTTCTTCTTTCATTACAAGAAGCTCTTCGCCGTCAACTTTAACTGACTGACCGGCATATTTTCCAAAAAGAACTTTATCACCGACTTTTACATCTAGTGGTCGGCTAGTTCCGTCTTCAAGAATTTTTCCATTTCCTATAGCTTGTACAGTGCCTTGATCTGGTTTTTCAGCTGATGCGCTTTCAGGTATAACAATGCCTGAAGCAGTAGTACGTTCTTCTTCTTGACGCTTTACTATTAAGCGATCATGTAAAGGACGAATTTTCATTTGTTAGTTCTCCTAGTAGTGTATTCTTTAATTAAAATTTAATAATGTAAAACTCTATTGAAATTAGCACTCAATTCAATAGAGTGCTAATAATAGGGACGATTGGCTTAAATTTCAAGTCCAATAGATAAAATTAATTTATAACTCACTGTTTTAAAAAATAATGTTTGATAAAAAAGATTATAGAAAAATTGGGCATTCGAAGCTTAAAGTATCGCCTATCAGTCTAGGGACGATGACTTTTGGAGCCCAAAATACATCAAAAGAGGCTTTTGAGCAGTTGGATTATGCTTTATCACTGGGTATTAATAGTTTTGATGTTGCTGAGATGTACCCTGTTCCCCCAAGGGCAGATACTTGCAATGCTACTGAATTAATTGTAGGGGAGTGGATAAAAAAACAAAAAAGGGATCAATTAATTATTTCTACTAAAGTTGCCGGACCACGAAGAACCCTTCACTGGATTCGAGGAGGTCCTAAATCTTTAGATGATACGAACATTAGCGAGGCAGTGAATAATTCTTTAAAAAGAATGAAAACAGATTATGTTGATTTGCTTTATTTACATTGGCCTGAAAGAAATGTCCCTATGTTTGGTCAATATAAATTTGACCCTAAAGATGATTATTACGAAAATAAAAAAATTGATTGGGTCTCAATTGAGGCACAACTTTTAAGTATGGAACGACTAATTAATGATGGAAAGGTTAGATATATAGCTTTATCAAATGAACACCCTTGGGGAATAATGGAGTTTCTTAGAATCGCTAAGCAAGAAGGGTTGCCATTGATATGTGCCATTCAAAATAACTATAGTTTAATAAATAGAATTGTGGAGCTTGGTTTAACTGAAGTGTTCTTTAGAGAGAATTTAGGTTTTTTAGCTTACTCGCCATTAGGTTTTGGTCATTTGTCAGGAAAGTATATTAAGAATCCAAATATCCAAGGTAGAGTTAATTTGTTTCCTGGTTATGCAAAAAGATATGATAAGCCAGGAGTGGGACCCGCTACAAAAGACTATTTTGAGTTAGCAAAAAGATTTAATTTAACATTAACTGAAATGGCGTTATGTTTTGTTTATAAGCAGTGGTTTGTAACAAGTACAATTGTGGGTGCAACCACTATGGAACAATTAAAAGAAAATATATCTGCCTATACAACACAACTATCGGATGAGTTAATTGAGCAAATAGATCAGCACCATCTTCAAAGGATGAATCCTGCTCCATAAATATGAAAAATAATAAATATATTCAAAAAAGTATTAAGCATGTTTGGCATCCTTGCTCACAAATGAAGCATTATGAAAATATTCCTCTTATACCAATTCAAAAAGGTAGGGGGAGTTGGTTATTTGACTATGAAAATAAAAAATATTTAGATGTTACGAGCTCTTGGTGGGTTAATTTATTTGGACATAATAATAAAATTATAAAAAAATATATTGCTAAGCAATTAAATATATTAGAGCATTCTATGTTGGCAGGTTTGACGCATAGTCCTGTTATAGAGCTCTCAGAGAAATTGGGTAAGTTAACAAAATTAGGACATTGTTCTTATGGGAGTGATGGTGCTAATGCTGTTGAGATTGCGTTAAAAATGAGCGCACAATTTTGGCTCCAAACGGGATCACCTAAAAAAAATAAATTTGTCTATCTTGAAAATAGCTATCATGGAGAGACTTTGGGTGCTTTGTCTGTCACAGATATTTCTTTGTTTAAAAGTCAGTATTATTCATTAATGAAGTCTCATATACAAACTCCATCACCAGATTGGCGCCTTAAAAAAAAGAATCAGTCTAATGAGGATTTTATTCAATCTAAGTTAAATGCTTTAGCTAAAATTTTTGAAAAAAAACATACTTTAATCGCTAGTATTATTTTAGAGCCTATAGTTCAGGGAGCGGCTGGGATGGGAATCTATGACTCAGCTTATTTAGTAGGTGTAAGAAAATTGTGTGATCAATATAAGATACATTTAATTGCTGATGAAATTGCAATGGGGTTTGGAAGGACAGGGAAAATGTTTGCACACCAGCATGCAAGGATCACTCCTGATTTTATTTGTTTGTCAAAGGGGTTAACTGGAGGCTATCTTCCATTATCAGTAACACTTACTTCTGATAAAATTTATCAAGCGTTTTATCATGCTGAGATCACCAAGGCCTTTCTTCATTCTCATAGTTACACAGGAAATCCTTTGGCATGTAGCGCTGCTTTGGGGACTTTATCAATTTTTGAATCAGAAGATGTATTAGGGAATAATAAAATTAAGACAAGAATAATAAATAATATGTTTGAAAGATTTGAAGAATTGCCAATCAGCAATTTTCGAAATATCGGGATGATTTGGGCCTTTGAATTAAGTAGTGTTATATCAGTAGATAAGGTAGTAAGTTATTGTCTGGATAAAGGGGTGTTAATTAGGCCAATGGGGCGGACTGTTTACTTTATACCTCCTTATTGTATAAAAGAATCAGAGGCTAATTTTATGACCAAAATAACTTACAATGCAATTGTACAGGCAGTTCTGTGAAAATGAAGATTATTAAATGTCTACTATTAATTTTAATACCAATGGCCGCTTGGGGGGATATTCCTAAGGATTATAAGGAAGTTATGCAGAGGTATAATTTTCCTCCTGAAAGCTACAGTTTTGTTGTTAAAAATTTAACAAATAAAGATAAGTCTCCTGTTATCTATAATCAAGAAAAATTATTTAATCCTGCTTCTGTTGCAAAAATAATCACGACCTTTATAGCCTTAAATGATTTGGGTCCAAGCTTTAAATGGAAATCTGATATCTATTATACCGGTGAAGTAGTGAAGGGTAAGTTATTAGGAAATCTTATTTTTCAAGGTAGGGGGGATGCAACTTTTTCATTAACAGACCTTGAAAAAATGATTAGAAAGATTCAAAAGAATGGGATTCAAGTTATAGAGGGTGATTTGATTTTTGATCGTAGTTATTTTGCTTCTGTTCGGCAAGTTAAGTATTTTGATAATGAGTCAATGCGTGCATATAACGCATTGCCTAACCCCATCGTTATTCAAAGTAATACAATAAATTTTAAATTTTTATTAAAAGATAGTCAGCTTACAATTGAATCTTCTCCGGAGTTAAAAAATTTAACTATTAAAAATTTACTTACATTAAATAATAATAAATGTGTTGGATGGAAAAGCCAATTGGATTATCGTAAAGTCTCACATAATCAAAAAGATACCATTATCTTTAATGGAAAATATAGTAAAAGATGCTTTAATAAAGAGATTGACCTATCTGTGATTGATAATAGTAAATATTTCTATCAAGTATTTAAAGACCTTTGGGAAAGAAATGGTGGTCAGTTTCACGGAGTTTATCAAGAAACATACCTTCACGACAGTAATGCAGAATTGATTACATCACACTTTTCAGAGCCATTAAGTGAGTTAATTAGGGATATTAATAAGTTTAGCTTAAATCTTATGTCCCGTAATTTATTATTGACTGTTATAGCTGAGCAAGGAAATATACCTGTTATAGAGCCTATGATTAATAGCTTTGTCAGAAACTGGCTTAATAAAAATAATATAAATACTAAAGGTTTTATTTTTGATAATGGGGCGGGGTTATCAAGGAAAGCTCTCTTAAGTACACAACAGCTACTTACCTTCATGGAAATGATATATTCTCATCCTCTAATGCCAGAGATGATCGCTTCCTTTCCAATTGTGTCAGTTGACGGAACTTTGGAAAAAAGAATGCCATACTCCTCGGTCAGAGAAAATGGGCATTTTAAAACAGGATCCTTAAAGCATGTGAATGCAATAGCTGGATACTTTGTTGATCAAAGCATGGATAAAAAGATATTTATTTTTATAATGAATGATCCTAAAGCAAATCAATCACAACTACTTCAGCAAGAGTTAATTAATTTGTCATTTCAATCAAGTTATTAGGAATTTTTATGTATAAAAATTTATGTGTATTATTGGCATCACTGGCATTTTTTAGTATGAGTTATGCAATAGAGATCGTTAAAGGAGATCGTAAAGATATGGAGCAAGAAACAACAGAATTTATTGTTAATGATATTGAGGTTGGGGAGGGGCGAGAAGCTGAAAAGGGACTTTCTGTTACCGTTCACTATACTGGTTGGTTGTATAATCTCACCAATAAGGATGGCAAAGGAAAAAAATTTGATAGCTCACACGATCGAAGAGAGGCCTTTTCATTTGTTTTGGGTATGGGCCAGGTAATAAAAGGTTGGGACGAAGGCGTGAAGAGTATGAAAATTGGCGGTAAACGAGTGATCATTATTCCTTCCGATATGGGTTATGGGACTAGAGGGGCTGGTAACGTTATTCCTCCTAACGCTGATTTGATTTTTGAAGTTGAACTACTTGGGATTGAATAATTGAAAGCTAGAATAAAATGGGTCGAGGGTGTAAGTTTTCTGGGTGAGTCTGATTCTGGTCATTCCATTGTTATAGATGGACCACCTGATGCGGGTGGTCGAAATATTGGCATGAGACCAATGGAATTGATGTTGCTTGGAATGGGTAGTTGCACTTCTTTTGACGTAATTACTATTTTGAAGAAATCTCGTCAAAAAATAAATGATTGTATAGCCGAGATTTCAGCTGAAAGGGCTGATAGCATCCCAAAAGTATTTACTAAAATTCATATACATTTTATTGTTAAAGGTGTTGATTTAGATCATTCTGTGGTTGAGAGGGCCATCAATCTCTCAGCTAAAAAGTATTGCTCAGCTTCGATTATGTTACAAAAAACTGTTGCGATTTCTCATGATTTTGAGATACTTATTTAAGTTAAATATTTATTTAACGATTTTTATTTTTAAAATCTCTTCATTGTCTAATACCTCAAAAAGGCGATCGATATTAGGATGTTTGCCAGGATGGTTTTGAGCATCTTCTGTATGTTCTGAATATATCTCTAAACCTTCTATTGCGGCATCAGAATTAATTTCCCCGAAGGTTCTATAAAGATAATAATAGACTTTAATTGACCCGTAGCTTCCGGGTTTATTTTCGAGGATTCCAGTAAGATCACCTAATCTATTAAAAAGTTTAATTTTTTTAATGTGACCTGTATCTTCTAAGGTGTCTAAAATTTCTTTAAATGTTTGCATACGTATATTATTTTATATGTGAAATGTTGTACTTGTCATAAGCCTTGAAGTAACTTCCATGAATTTTTTTATGGGCTTTGGCAGTTCAATCGCCCCCATTTTTTTTGCAGTCATTTCATGTTTTGCTTCATCTTCTTTCATTTGCTCTAATATTGTTTTAGTTTTGAGATCTTCTGGAGTAATTTTATTGAGGTGATCATTAAGGTGATTGGCGACTTGTTTTTCTGTTTCAGCTAAAAAACCAAGATTGTACTTTTCGTCAATAATACTTGTGATAGCGCCAAAACCGAAAGAACCACAATAAAGTATGGGATTAAGGATGCTTGTTTTACCGTGAAGCTCTTTGATTCTAGACTCACACCATGATAAATGGTCTATTTCTTCTAAAGCGGCTTGTTCCAATTCTTTTTTTATGTTTGTATTTTTATTAAAAAAAAGTTGGCCTCTATATAATCCTTGGGCACAAACTTCTCCAGAGTGATTCACCCTCATAAGTTTTGCATTGTTTTTTCTTTCTTCGGAGGACAAATTGTCAGATTCTTTGATATTTAAATCAGGCCGAATTCTAATTGGGTTAGTGGTGAGAGTTAATATTTTTAATGCTTTATCTACTTCCGTTAATATAGAATCAATCATATAAATTTGTCTAGTTTTGTGAGTATGAGCTAATATTTTTAAGGATATTAAGGGCTTCGATGAATTGCTTGTCATCTTTGCCACCTAACTCTACGGGTTTGAAATTTTTAAGCACTTCAGTATTTTCTTTCGGAGATTGATCAACTGTAGTTTTATTTTGTTTGTTTTTTCCCTCTTTCTTTTCTGTAGGATTGGAAAGTCTATTCGGAATATCTTCTTCACGATATCCAGCTCCCTCAGAGCCATTTTTTATCACGACATCAGGAATAATCCCTTTTGCTTGAATAGATCTGCCATTAGGTGTGAAATAACGAGCAGTTGTTAATTTGATTGCAGTTCCATTCAACATTGGTAAGATGCTTTGAACTGAACCTTTACCAAAGCTTCTTGTCCCAACAATTATTGCTCTTTTATGGTCCTGTAATGCCCCCGCAACTATTTCAGAAGCTGAAGCTGATCCATTATTGACTAATACCACCAAGGGAGTGTCCTTAATATCACTCGGAATATTTTTTAGATAGTTATTTTTTGAATTTGTTTTAATAAAATTTTCAGGAATGGCAGTAAGGTGCATTTTAGAGTCAGCTGCGCGACCTTTTGTGTAAACTACCAAATCACCTTCTTTTAGAAAGGCTGCAGAGACTGCAACTGCAGAATTAAGTAGCCCCCCCGGGTTATTTCTCATATCAAGAATTATGCCATTAAGCGCATGCTTATTTTTAGCCCTTATTTTCTTAATTGCTGTGGCGAGATCCTCACCAGTTCTTTCTTGAAATTGTGTAATTCTAAAATAGGCATAATTTGGCTCTATAAGTTTAGCTTTTACACTCTTTGTTTTGATTTGTGCACGAGTAATTTTTACATTGAATGGATGTTCTTGATTTTTTCTTAAAACTTTAAGGATAATTGAAGTTCCGGGCTTCCCTCTCATAAGCCTAACTGCTTCATCTAAAGTAAGGCCCTTAACCTGAGTTTTATCAAGTTTTATAATCAGATCACCACTTAACAATCCTGCTTTGTATGCAGGAGTATCTTCGATTGGAGATATTATTTTTATAAAACCATCTTCCATTCCCACTTCAATACCAAGTCCACCAAACTCGCCCACAGTCCCTTGAGTGAGCTCTTTAAATCTCTCTTTATCTAAAAAAGTTGAATGTGGGTCAAGTCCTGCAAGCATCCCCTTTAGAGCTTCATTGATTAATTGTTTATCTTCAATTGGTTCAACATAATCTGATTTAATTTTCCCAAAAACTTCGGCAAACGACCTAAGCTCGTTTATTGGTAACTTGTTTTGTTCTTTTTTATCCGCAAAAACTGGTAGGTTTGCGCTAAGCAGGATTCCAATAATTATTCCGCTAAGAATAAGGTAGAATTTTTCTAATTTTATTTGCATGTGCTGTATGTTTTTTGTTAATACGTTATTAAAGACAAATATACCTTAAAATATTCATGTAAGGTAATGGTAATTATCTCACAACTCTTTATTTCTATTCTTAATTATTATTAATTACATATGAAACAACAAAATATTATTGATGATTTTTTTGACCAAAAAGGGTCACTTGGCCAAATTGTAAAAGATTATCATATTCGTGATGATCAGGTTGTGATGGCAAAAGCTGTTCATAATTCAATTAAAAATAAAGAGTCCTTAGTGATAGAGGCGGGTACTGGAGTAGGAAAAACTTTTGCTTACCTAATTCCTGCTTTATTAGAAGGGGGTAAGGTTATTATTTCAACAGCAACAAAAAATCTCCAAGATCAATTATTTTTTAATGATATACCTAAAATTAGGGATGCACTTAAAATCTCAGTAGACATTCATATCCTCAAAGGACGAGCAAACTATATTTGTCAACTGCGTATGGAGAATGCGCTCGTGGAGGGGCAATTTTTAAATAAAGAAGATGCTGGCTATATTCATACTATTAAAAGGTTTTCAGATCATAGTGGAAGTGGAGAAATTAGCGAATTAAATAATATTCCTGATAGTTCTTCTATTTGGCCCTTAGTCACTTCAACAAAAGAAAATTGTCTTGGGAAAAATTGCGAGTTTTATAAAAGCTGTTTTTTAGTTAAAGCAAGAAAAGAAGCACTAGCTTCGGAAATTGTAATAGTGAATCATCATTTATTTTTTGCCGATTTTATACTTAAAGATGCTGAATTATCAGAGATTCTCCCTGAAGCAAATACGGTAATTTTTGATGAGGCACATCAATTACCAAATACTGCTTCTATTTTTTTTGGGCAAAGCGTTTCTACAAACCAATTAGTATATTTAATTCATGATAGCCAACAAATGCTATCAAAATTTCCTCTGGATGCGAAAGCATTGCTTAATTCATCTAAAAAACTACAAGGTTACATTATTGATCTTATGGACTTGTTGGGTAAAAAAAATGAGAGGCTTGGCAAGGAAAAAATTAATAATTTTGATTTATTTAAACAAAAATTTAATTTATTGCTTAAGGCTATAGATGCTTTTAGCTTATATCTAACTAAATATAGTGACCAAGGTCCAGAATTTGAGAAGTTATTAGAGAGGGCACGAGAAATCTACCTTAAATTAGAGCATTGGATAAAAAGCACTGATATAAATTATGTTCATTGGATGGACATTTATTCTAAATCAATACATTTTAATGTAACTCCTATAAATATTGCTAATCACTTTAGAAAATTCCAAGAGGAAAGTGATAGTGCTTGGATTTTTACTTCAGCCACCCTGTCAGTGAATGGTAGTTTTGATCACTTTAAATCTTTAATGGGGCTAGATGAGGCAAAAACAAAATTACTTTTGAGTCCTTTTGATTATTCGAATAATGCGTACCTGTATGTTCCAAATCATATGCCTGAAGCTAATAATGTTTTATTTAATATAACTTTAGTTAAAAAGGCTTTGCCGCTTATTATGGCGGCTAAGGGAAGGACTTTTATACTATCAACCAGTCTTAAGTCAATGCGTGAGATTAAATCTTTACTTGTAGATGAGTTTGAAAAAAAGAGCGTAAATTATCCAATAATTTCACAGGGGAGCGGATCAAAAAGAAAATTACTTGATCAATTCAAAAAGCATGGTAATGCAGTTCTGATTGGGTCTTTAAGTTTTTGGGAGGGGGTGGATGTTCGTGGTTCAGCATTGTCACTAGTGATTATTGATAAATTACCATTTCAGTCTCCTGGGGACCCAGTTTTTGAGTCAAAAATAAAAATGCTTTCTGAGCAAGGTATTAATGCTTTTATGACAATGCAACTCCCGCAGGCTATTATTATACTTAAGCAGGGGGCTGGTAGATTGATTAGAGATGAATTGGATAAAGGAGTTTTAATGATTTGTGATCGAAGAATTGTTGATAAGCCTTATGGCAAAAGGATATGGAAAAGCTTACCGGCATTTAAAAGATCTAGAGATGAAAATCAAGTTATCGATTTTTTAAAAAATTTGGATTAATCCTGATGAAGATATTATCTATAGACGCATCTAGTCAAATTTTATCTATTGCATTATTAATTGATGGTGTGTTACTAGAAAAGCAATACCCTTCGGGAAAAAATCATTCAGACAATATTATTTCCAAAATAAGAACAATGATTAGTAATGCTGATTTGAGTTTTAAAGATATTAATGCGATTGCATTTGGAGCAGGTCCTGGATCATTTACTGGATTAAGAATTGCAGCAGGTGTCGCTTATGGAATGGCTTACGCAAATAATTTACCTATTGTCGGTATTAATAATCTTGAGGCGCTGGCAAAACAATCGGGATATAAAAATACAATAGCTTGCATTGATGCTCGAATGGGTCAAATTTATTTGGGGGCCTACAAGAAAAATGATGATAAATATGTGCCTCTAATAGAGGGAGGTTTGTTTGATCCTTCGAATTTACCAGCCATAGATGTTGATGAGGCCATTATTATTGGCTCAGGCGTGAGACCATATAAGAATATTTTAATGGATAAGTATAAGACGACAGGAATCGATATTGATGAAAATGAACATTCGCTTGCTGGCTCAATTGCTTTATTAGCTATTGATAGATTTGGTAGCAGATTTAATTTAGATCAGGCTGGACTAATCTATTTGAGAAATAAAGTTGCTCAGACCATAGCAGAAAGATTCGAACAGAAAAAATCTGAATTAAAATGAATTTTAACGAACATCAAGCTTTAGAAGTTACTGAAAGCGATCTGGTAGATATACTGCTAATTGAAAATGAATGCCATTTTTCTTCATGGACCAAAAGAAATTTCCTTGATGCCATTGAAGCAAAGAATTTGTTTAAAGTCTTTAAGAAAGGAAATGTTATTATTGGATACTTCGTTGCTCTTGTTGCATATGACGAATGTCAGTTATTGAACATTGCTATTAAAATTGATTTTCAGAGAAAGGGTTTTGGTCAAATCATACTTAATGACTTAATGAATTATTGTAAAAAAAATAATGTTATTAATATTTTTTTAGAAGTCCGTTGCTCAAATAATAGTGCTATTTGTTTGTATGAGAAAAATGGTTTTAATGAACTTGGCGTTAGAAATAATTATTATAAAAAACAAGAGGGCAGAGAAGATGGGGTCCTAATGGGGTTATCATTATAGTTAAATATGATTGATCAAACATTAATTTATGAAGAGCTTGGGTTGCTTCCGTTATGGTTATCAAAAAAGGAAGTAACTCAGGAAAAAATAATAATTTACGCTTGTAGTAAAATTATCTTTAATAAGAAAGTGTTATTATTTTTGGCCCCTATAAGACAATCAGTAGCGGGGGCTGAACATAAATTGTATGAAAATATAATATCTTATCTAAATTCAATTGCTGATAAGAAATCAGAAATGAAAATATTAAGCCTAGAGCCTCTTAAGGCTGAGTTAATCTCAGAAGATATTTTTCATTTATTTTTATTAGGTAAGCTAGGACACCTATTAGATAACCAATTCAGCATAGAAAAATTAAAAATTCCATTTACTGATTCATCTTTATTAAGTGAATTAGTTGAAAGTCCTGATAAAAAGAAAAAGTTATGGCAAGATATCCAAGCGGTATTGAAAACATTAATCTGAGTAAAATTTATGCGTGCAACTAATTTTTATATTTCCACAAGAAAAGAAGCTCCGGCAGAGGCGGAGTTAATTAGCCATCAGCTCTTAATAAGGGCAGGTATGATTCGTCTACTAGGTTCTGGGCTTTATAGCATAATGCCGCTGGGGTTGAGGGTTCTAAAAAAGATTGAAAACATTGTTCGATCAGAAATAAATCAAGCGGGCTGTGTGGAATTGCTTATGCCAGCAATCCAACCATCTGAACTTTGGAAAGAATCAGGTCGGTGGGATGAGTTTGGTCCGCAAATGCTAAAAATTACAGATAGGCATGAGCGAGAGTTTTGTTTTGGTCCAACCCATGAAGAAGTGATAACAGATATCGCAAGGAAAGAAATTAATAGCTATAAGCAGTTACCTGTTACTTTTTATCAAATTCAAATGAAATTTAGAGATGAAATTCGACCTAGATTTGGGATAATGAGAGCAAGGGAATTTCTAATGAAAGATGCTTATTCATTTCATAGCAATATAGATTGTTTAAAAGAAACGTATCAAAAGATGTATCAAGCTTATTTTAATATTTTTAATAAAATTGGCTTAAAGTTTAGGGCGGTGAATGCTGATAATGGGGCAATTGGAGGGGACGGCTCACATGAATTTCATGTTTTAGCCGACTCAGGTGAGGATGTGATTGTTTATGATGAACATTCTGACTACGCTGCCAATATTGAACTAGCAAAAAATCATCCTGATAAGGATAAATTAAAAAAATGTAGAGGAATTGAAGTAGGTCATATATTCCAGTTAGGGACTAAGTATTCTGAAAAAATGAAGGCTGAGTTTATTAATGAATCAGGCAAGCCCCAGCCGATGATAATGGGCTGTTATGGAATAGGTATTTCAAGAATTATTGCTGCCGCTATTGAGCAAAGTCATGATGAAAAGGGCATCATTTTTCCAGCAGCCATTGCGCCTTTTGAGGTGATCATAACCCCTATTGGTTACGATAAGCATGAGGGTGTTCGGAAGCAGTCCGATCTTATTTATCAAGAATTGTTAGCGTTGGAATTTGATGTGCTTTTAGATGATAGAGGTTTGCGTCCTGGTGTTATGTTTAGTGAGGCTGAGCTAATTGGCATTCCTCACCGGATTACAATTAGCGAGAAATCTATTGCTAACAAAAAAGTAGAATACAAAAATAGAAAATCTGAGGAATCTATCTTGGTTGATTTAGATAATTTAAATACTTACTTAAGTACTTTATAAGCATGATAACTTCCATGCTCACCTTCGGAATCAATGTAGATAAAGTAATAACCATTTAGCGTATAACCTAATCCATTATAATAATTTTGCGCTCTAATCTTCAAGGATTTTGGAAGTTTACTATCCCCTTTATAGGTGCCTTTTTTGTCATAAATTAGAAATCGTTTGTGATCAATATCTAGTAAAATTAATTCTTCCCCTTTTTTTTCAGTAACGGCAATAAAATGACTAGCCACATCATGGTGTTGTACATTCGGTTTTTTAAAATCTAGCTTAATTAATTCAATTTTCGCATTATTTTTTGCATCAATAACAATAACTTGGTTTGTTCTTTCTTGTTTTGCATAGTAAGTGTTATTTTTGCTATCAAAGGAAGGCATTGTACCGGCGCTCCCAAAAACAGGAGCAACATTGAAGATTGTTTTTGACCCTCCAGTTAATAAACCTTGATCGTCTAAGTTAAGAGAAAAGATCCCAGTCATTGGTGCAAAACCTGCTCCACCTGAAATGTTATATGTGATTGTTTCAAGTTGGGATGTTATGTTATTAAAATAAATAGAGCGATTGTCAAATCCAGGACGAGTTGATTCAATATACTTACCATTCTCATCGTAGGTGTGAATTAAGGATTTTGAAAGAGGAGCTTCGGTAGCTGATCCCATAGGTGCTAATCCACCATCAGCAATATAATATTTTTTTTCGTTAGGAATGTAGGCAATCGTCTGGGGCCTGCTTGTTGGATTTTTCTTTAAATTAATTTTAAAAGCAAGCTCTGCATTTTTTAAAATTTCTGCATTTAAAGGTGAAAAATTAAGTAGAGATAAGGTAAGTAGTATTAATATTTTTTGTGACATTATGTTATTTAGTTCCTAATTTAAAGATGAGCTTGTTCTTCGTTTGTATTTTTCTGTTCAATAAACATTGCGTCGCCGTAACTAAAAAAGCGATATTGTTGTTTAATGGCATGATTGTAAATTATTTTAGTAAATTCAAAACCTGCAAAAGCAGACACTAACATAAGCAGAGTACTTTTTGGCAAATGAAAGTTAGTGAATAGTGCATCAACGGTCTTAAAGTCATAACCAGGAGTGATGAAAATATTAGTTTTTTGATGGCCTGTGATAATTGTATCTTGCATTGAAGCCGCTTCAAGGGCTCTAAGGACAGTGGTGCCGATAGCAATGATTCTGCCACCATTATTTTTAGTTTTTTCGATTTTATTTTTTACATCTTTATTAATGTGAAAATATTCATCATGCATAATATGTGCATTGATTTTCTCAACTTTAACTGGTTGGAATGTTCCCGAACCTACATGTAATGTTATAAAATCAAAATTGATATTTAGTTTCTTTAGATTGTTAAAATCATCTTGAGAAAAATGAAGCCCTGCAGTTGGGGCAGCCACAGCTCCTGAGGTTTTTGCAAAAATAGTTTGATATCTTTCAATGTCAGTAATTTGATCTGGTCTATTAATATAAGGAGGAAGGGGGACATGTCCATTTTTCTCCATAAGGTCATAAAATGATCCAGTATTTAATTTAATTAGAAATAAATTCCCCTTCCTTTTGGTGATTTGGATAATGTTGTGAGGAAGAATAATTTTTAAACTATCATTAATTTTTTTTGAAGATTTAATGAGCGCCAGAGCAGTTTGATCTCTGAGCACTCGCTCGATTAGAATTTCTATCTTTCCACCCGTTTCTTTTTTACCAAATAAACGAGCTTTGATAACCTTGGTATTATTAAAGATAATTAAATCATTGGGGTTGAGGAGTTTTACAAATTCCCTGAAACTCATATCTTTTAATTGGCCTGTATTGGGATTTACTGTGAGTAATTTGCTATCCCCTCGATATTTTGGTGGGTATTGAGCTATTAATTCATTAGGTAATTGATAATTAAAATCTTCGATTTTCATTGAGGTCATAGATTGTTATAATATGCGGTTCATTAAGCCGGGATGGCGGAACTGGTAGACGCACGGGATTCAAAATCCCGCGCTAGTAATAGCGTGCGAGTTCGATTCTCGCTCCCGGCACCAAATTAAAAAAGTGTATAAATTATATACGTACATTATATTTAAACTTAAAAAGAGGAAATTAATTTCTCTTTTTAAGTTTAAGAATATCATTCAAAACCTTTACTGGGCACTGGTGTAACAGATATAATCAATATGTCTGTAAAAAAACCTAATCTTAATTGCATGATTTTTGTTGGCATTTTTGTTGGCATGTTTAAAAATAAACTGGTAGTATCGTACAAATTTTATTTGAATTCGTACTGTACTGTTAATTAAATTTATAAACCAGGTTAAGGCACTCTTTAATGAAAGATAACTCTAAATTGAAATCAACTTTCCATGCATTGCTCCTAGCATTATTTCTTGCTCCTATATCTGCCTTTGCGGAATGGGGTTTGAATATGAGGCAGGGCGTGACTCCAATCAGCCAAGAAATATACGATATGCATATGGTGACATTATGGGTTGTAACTATTATCGGCATTATAGTTTTTGGTGTGATGTTTTGGTCTATATTCCATCACCGAAAATCAAAGGGCATTAAGGCTGCAAAATTTTCTCACAGCACAACTGCTGAAATTATTTGGACGTTAATTCCATTCGTAATTATTACGTCTTTGGCAATTCCAGCGACAAAATTACTTATTAAGATGGAAGATACTGGAGAAGCAAATATTACTGTGAAAGCAACAGGCTCCCAGTGGAAATGGAAATATGATTATCTTGAGGAAGGATTAACCATTTATAGCGCTTTAGATGAAGATAGTGTCAAGGTAAGTCAGCGTGATTCTGGCTTAGATCCTATGCAATTAGAAAATTATTTACTTGAGGTTGATGAGCCAATTGTTTTACCAATTAATACTAAGATTAGAATTTTAACGACATCCAGTGATGTGCTTCATGCTTGGTGGGTTCCTGACCTAGGATGGAAAAGGGATGCGGTTCCTGGATTCATTAATGATAATTGGGCAGTGATAGAGAAGCCAGGTACGTATCGTGGGCAATGTGTTGAACTTTGTGGTAAGGGACATGGTTATATGCCTATCGTAGTGAAGGCTGTGCCGATGGATGAGTATACAGCTTGGGTTGCTACTAAAAAATTAGCACAAGCGGCTGCAAAAAACACAAGTGATATGGTATTGAGTAAGGAAGAATTAATGATCAAGGGCGAATCTATTTATAAAGCTCAATGTCTCGTATGTCACCAAGCTGGTGGTAAAGGCATTAGAGGAGCTTTCCCAGCATTAGCTAAAAGCCCAATGGCGACTAAATCAGAAAGACGATTAGAGCATATTCAACAAATTATATAC